>DXFQ01000018.1 GCA_019114365.1 Candidatus Parakkermansia intestinigallinarum
GGTCGACCTCGGCCTCTTCCCCGCCAAAATCGTGCCCGAACAGGTGGCGCTCGTCACCCTGCCCGAGCGCGGCACGGTGACCGATCGCGCTGCCGACGATTCTCACCTCAAGAAGGGCGACGTCATCGCCATTCTCAACAAAGAGGAGACGGCGCAAGACGAAGAGGAGTTGGAGCTGAGCATCGAGCGCGAGCGGCTCAACCACCGCGATGAAATTCGCAAGCTCAAGCAGCAGCGCAAACGCGTCTGCTTCTACCTCGACCTGAACAAAGAGGAGCGCAAATACGCCACCGACCTCCTCGACGAGAACAAAGAGGAGCCCACGCCCGACAGCCTCAAGGACATCGACGACCGCATCTCCCTGCTCAACCGCGAGCTCTCGAGCCTCGAACGCCGCAAACACAGCGAGTTTGACCGCAAGCACGACCCGCTCACCATCCGCATGCCCTTCGACGGCCGCCTGCAATACAACGTCACCCTGCCCGATGACCCCGACAAACCCTACGAATACACGGGCGGCAACGTGCAGAGCTTCGCGACGGTCTGCGACGACTCCTCCTTTTACATCACCGTTGCCATCAGCAGCAGCGAGCTGACCGGGCTGGATGAAAAGGCTTTCAGAGCCGAAGTCAGTCTGCCGGCCGACCGCAAGCTGGCCGCCGACTTCAGCTTCCGCCGCGTCGAGCGCTCGCCGTCCGGCTCCGACTTGCTGGTGTATTACTTCCGCCTGCCCGAGAAGGACTACGAGCAAGCCTTCCGCATGCTGGGCAGCAATGCGCGCGCACGCCTGTTCTACGACGCCGGACAAGAGACGCTGCGCGTCAGCAAGACCGAGCTCTCGACACACCCTGAGGCCGAGCAGTGCAACAGCTGGGAAGAGCTCATCGAGCGAGCCATGCCCGACTACAGCATCATCCTCATCACCGAGCGCGAAGTCGTTCTGCGCCGCCGCTGACCACCGGACATGCCGCCGACCGCCCGACAGAATGAGCTCAGCGAGGCCGAACTGCGCTGCGAGCACCTGAGATTCTCGTACGACCGCCGCCAGCCGGTCTTCGATGACTTCAACTACCGCTTCACCCGGGGCATCACCATCCTCAAAGGCTACTCGGGATCGGGCAAGACGACGCTGCTCAAGCTGCTGGCCGGCTACCTGAAGCCCGAGAGCGGGCGCATCATCACGCCGAGCGGCTGCCGCGTCACGAGCCGGCGGTACAGGCGGCGCGAGGTCTCCTACATGTTCCAGGGCATCAATCTGTTGCCGCTCATGAGCGTCGAGCGCAACCTGCACCTCGCGGCCGAAATGGCCATGATCCCCCGCCGCGAATGGGAGCCGCGCTGCCGCAGCCTGATCGAGCAACTCGGCCTCGGCGAATACCGCAAGCGCCGCGCCGACAAACTCTCCGGCGGCCAGATGCAGCGCGCCGCCCTCGCCCGCACCCTCATGAAAAATGCGCCCATCGTGCTGCTCGACGAACCGACCTCCGGGCTCGACGATGAAAACACGCGCATCATCCGCCGACTCGTGATGCAGGATGCCGCCGAGCGCATCTGCATCATCAGCACCCACGACAGCCGCCTCTTCGACCTCGGCCATGATATCCTGGATTTTGACAGTCCTGTATCTTGCTAAAGACACGCTGCATCGCTGGCTGACGCGCATCTCCAGCCCGCTGTCGCGCGTTCTCGTCGTCTTTTTTCTGACGCTCTGCGCGCTGTTCTTTCTGGGCAACTACGTCATCATCACCAAAACCGTGCACGAGCAACTCGTCAAGCAGGGCGGCAACCTCGTCATCGCCAACCTCGTGCACAACCGCGAGCACCCCTGCTCCCTGCCCTCGCGGCGCGAGATGCGCGAGAAACTCGGCGTCGACTCCTGGTGCATCAACAGCCAAGGCAGCGCCACGCTGCCCAACCGCAGAAACTGCGGCATCTACAGCTACGACTTCTCCCGCAGCTCGCAGTTTGCCCCCCTGCTCAGCCCGAACGGCGGCCCCGTGCTGCTCACCGGCACCCAAGAGCCCAAAGTACCGCCGGGCCCCTGCACGCTCACCTTCAACATCGGCGGAGAGCCGGTGCAGCGAGACATCATGGTGCGCTGCCTGCCGGATGAGCACCCGCTGCTGCGCCTGCTTGCCGGCGGCGGTGTCATCGTACCGCCCGACAGCATGCCGGACGCCGCCTCCTACGGCGGCATGAGCTCGATGATTGTCATCATTCCCGATCTGCAGAGCGCCGCCGACATTGCCCGCGTCGAACACTTCCTCGACCGCTACATGAAGCTCGAAGGCGGCAACGGCAACATCATCTCGGCGGCCTCCATCATCGAGCGGCTCGACCGCATCATGAGCAACCAGACGCAGTGCCGCCTCGGCTTCTGCGCCGGCATCACCGTCATCGTCGGCATCCTGCTGACGGCGCTGGCCGGCATGGAGTATCGGCAAAACGAGTACGTCTACACGCTCATGAAGAGCTTCGGCATCCACCCCCTGATGCTGGTCGGAGCCTACCTCATCGAGAACACCCTGCTGGTGCTCAGCGCCTTCGCCGCCGCTCTGCTCGTGTTCCTGCGCGTGCAACACATCATCATCAGCCAGTTTTTCAAGATTGAGAGCGACGGGCTCAGCCTCGCTGAAATCAGGCCGGAAATCGAACTCATCAGCTGCTCGCTGCTGGCCTGCATCATCGTCTCCTCCATTCCGATTTTCATTGCCGCCAATCGGCAAATCGGCCGCGTGCTCAAATAATCAAATCGGCTGCGCCTCAACAACGCATGCCGCACTTTCCGCAACTTTGAGCTTGCATTTCGCGGCAGATGTGGTAGAAAGGACGAAGCATTGCCCGCACTGCGGGTACCTATCACTCTATCTTACACAGAACCATGGATATTCAAGTTGCAGTCCTTTGTGACTACGCCGCCGATTATCAGGGCAAGCTCTGCATTCAGGGCGCCTTTGATACGCTTTTTGCTCACCAGTTCCCGGTGATTCACCCCGCCTGTTCTCTGGCTCTCCGCCTCTGCCTGACGCCCGAGGACGCCGGCAACCACAAGCTCGGCATCTCCATTGTCGATGAAGACGGCACGCCGCTGGACAAGGAACGCATGCCCATCGTCGGCGATCTGACCGTCGCCCTTCCGCAGGGTGCCAGCTTCCTGACCCGCAACCTCATCATGAATTTCCAAGGCCTTCGCTTCGAGAAGTCCGGCAACTACTGCATCGACGTCACGCTCGACGGCGAAGTGCTCGCCAGCACCCCGCTGCGCCTCGTGCTCGCTCAGCCCGCGAAGCAGCCCGCCGCGCCCGCGCCTCAGGAACCCGAAGCCTAAGCTCCGCGCCACCGAACAAATCATCAGCCCTCATCCCGCAGCTGTCGGGGTGAGGGCGATTCTTTCGCCGCAGGGGCCACGCAGGGGCAGCGTACAAGCAACGCCGGGGCCGTACAGGCGCAGCGCCCGGAAAAGCGCCCCCCCTCAGGGAACCAGATTCTTGTTGTCCTTGATCGCGTCCCAACCGCCCTCCAGCACGTAGACGGGCGCCTCGATAATGCCCGTCTCGCGCAGCGCGGCAGCGACCTCCTCAGCAGTGCTGCAACCGCCCGTACAAAACACCACCACGGCATCATTCGGGCCGATCTCCGTCAGGCGGCTCATCGCCGTATCCATCTGATCCTGCATCAGCTCGCCCGGACGAATCGGAAACATATTATTCTCGGGCAACTCCATGTGCCGCACCTCGAAGTCGCTCTCGCTGCGCGCATCGATCCAGACAATGACCGAATCCCTCATCGCCAGCAAGGTATCCGGGCAAACACGCCCCTCGGGCAGCTTCTCCTGAACACAGACCGGCATTCGCCCGGGCGCAAAAAACGCGCTGTCCACCCAGTAAAAAATGAGAGCCGGCGGCACCATAGCGATGCCCAGCCACACAAACTGTCTCATCAGATCCCTACCGACCGGCTGCATAGTCCCGTTCTACCACAGCGAGGCGAAGCTGTCAACACCGCGTCGCATCATAACTCAATAACAAATCATCGAACGATGGGAGACATAACGCGGCTTCATTTGCGCTTGCAAGTCCGGGCGGAACGTGTTACAGTGCCGGCATGAACCGCCCCAACCAGCGCGCCCTCGACGAAATGCGCCCCCTCGAATTCATCCTCAACGTCGCACCCAACGCCACCGCCTCCGTGCTGAGCTGCTTCGGCAACACGCGCGTCATCTGCGCCGTCAGCGTCGAAAACGACGTCCCCCGCTGGATGAAAAACCAGCACGTCCCCGGCGGCTGGCTCACCGCCGAGTACTCCATGCTGCCCTACTCGACTCTCGACCGCAAAAAGCGCGACAGCCTCGGCAAGCAAGACGGCCGCTCCGTCGAAATCCAGCGACTCATCGGCCGCTCCCTGCGCGCCGTGACCGACCTCGAAGCCCTCGGCGAGCGCACCGTCTGCATTGACTGCGACGTCCTTCAAGCCGACGGCGGCACGCGCACCGCCAGCATCACGGGAGCCGCCGTGGCCCTCGTCATCGCCATGAACCGTCTGGTCGCGCGGGGCGAAATCGAACGCAACCCCGTTCGCCAGCTCGTCTCGGCCGTCTCCGTCGGCAAGCTGAGCGGCACCCCCCTTCTCGATCTCTGCTACGTCGAAGACCGCGACGCCGAGGTCGACATGAACATCGTCATGACCGAAAAAGGCGAATACGTCGAAGTGCAAGGCAGCGGCGAAGAAGCCGTCTTCACGGCCGATGAAATGGCGCAGATGCTCGCCCTCGCCTCCAAGGGCATCGCCCGCATCACCGAAGTGCAGAAAGAGGCCATCGCCCGGGCGGACGCCGTTTCCGCATCAGACGTCTCATCGCTGCGCGATTTCTTCGCCTCGCGCTGAGCTCCCCCGGGCAGTGCCGAGCCCAGGCCCGCAAGCAGCCGCATGAGCCCGCAGGCAGCCGCATGAGCCCGCAGGCAGCTGCATGAGCCCGCAAGAGCCCGAGAGACTCGTCAGCGCCTCGCCGCTCCCCTGCCTCGCCTCACAGCCTCTTCCCCTCTCCGACGCCGGATGCACCAGCGCATCCGGCGCCTGCTTTTTCCCTGACGCCTTTGGCGGCGGGCCGCACGCCGCCCGTCATCGGGCACCGACACCGCGGCCGCTCGCTGCCCCTCATCCTCATCGGGAAGAGAGAAAGTCGGCATCGCGGCGGCGCAGCGGCGCGGGTCGCACCGCTCAGGCAAGCTCCGGCTCCACCATCGCCGGCAGGCGATCCGCCACCGCCGCCATATCGGATTGCTCATCCAGCGGCAGAGGGTGCAGCCAAGTCTCGCGCCGCAGCCAGGTGCGCTGCCGCTTCGCGTAGCGGCGCGTCGTCAGAGCCAGCGCCGCCGCCAGCTCCTCCTCATCGCGAAACTCGCGCGAAGCGTCAGCCGGGAGGCAGGGCTCCAGCTGCGCGCGCAACTCCGGTTCCCTCGCCGCGAGAAAGGCCGCCAGCTCCGACAGCCCCAGCGTCTTCTGCGCCGTCGGCGACAAGCGCCGCAAATCCCCCAGCGCGCGCAGCTCCTCCAAAGCGCCCGCGTCCAGCATCCCGCGCGCCCGCCGCGCCAAGCGCGCATCCAGTTCCGCCGTCTCGCGCTGCACGCAAAACCCCGGTCCCGCCGGCTGCGCGTCCACCCAATTTTGTCGCCAAAACGACAGCGGCTTGCCGCCGAGAATCACAATCTCGAGATTGCGGCAGACGTAGCGCGGATTCTCCAAGGGCGTCAGCGCCGCCCCCTCCGGATCCAGCTCGCGCAGGCGGCGCACCAGCTCCTCGAGCGGCAGCGCACTCAGCTCGGCACGCAGAGCCGGATCGGACGGCGGAGCCGGAGAAATCCCGTGCGAGATAAAGCGCACGTACAGACCCGAGCCCCCCGTCACAATCGCCCGCTTGCCGCGCGCCGCTATCTCTTCGAGGCAGCGCTGAGCCCGCCGCGCATGCGTCGCCGCATCATTCGGCTCCGAGGGATCCAGACAGCTGATGAGGTGGTGCGGCACGCGCGCCAACTCCGCCGCGCTCGGAGCCGCCGTCAGAATCTCCATGCCGCGATAAACCTGATACGCGTCAGCGCTCACAATCTCCGCCGCGCCCAAGCGCTCCGCGAGCGCCAGCGCCAGCGCCGTCTTGCCGCTGCCCGTCGGCCCCAAAATAAAAATCGGCTTCATGATGACTCTCTGCAACATGCCGCATGCCCCAACGCACCCGTCGAGCGTGCGGCCCGCACTCAGGGATGCGGGATATTCAAATCCGGGCCATAGCGATTCTCGCCCCGGTGGCCCTCCGAAACCACCATCACCAGCAGCGCTAGACTGAGCAAGGGCAGCATCGCCATGCAGCACACATTCACGATCATCGCCGTCCTCATCCCGTAGGGCGGCACATTGCGCCACTCACCCAGCATGCTGATAATCTCGATTCCCTTGCTCCCTATCAGCGCCTGCTCGCTCGTCACGTCAAACTCCAAACCCTTCGTGCGATCCACAAAGTCATACAGCGGGCCCAAAGCCTGCATCAGACGCTTGGCAAACTGTGCCCGCTCCCGGTAGCGAATGTGGTCAAACCAGTAGTGAGCATGCGTCTCAAAGCAGCCCGGAGGCGTCAGACTCAGATGATACGGCCCCTGCTTCATCGAAGCGTGGGATGCGACGAGAGACATGCGATTCTCCATCCCCTTCGCCACTAAAAAGAGCAAACAGAGCCCCAAATACGCCAAGCTGAGCACAAAAAACAAACTCGTGAGCGCATGACTGAATACCCAAACGGCGCCGCGATTCACATCATGCAGGCGGCGAACAGTCAGCGAAAACTGCGGCAGCGCCGCCACCAGCCAAAAGAGCACCAAAGCCCCGAGGCTGATACCGCCGAAGAGCAGCCAGTCACCCTCATTGCCGCGCGCCGCAGACTCAATGCCGAGACTCAGAAAAACGTAACTGAGGTAACCCAGCAAGGCCGAGACCGCCAGAAACACAATTTGAAAAAACAAAAACTCGCGCCGCGTCGTCCGTCCGCGCAGACAAAAACTCTTGCGCAGCACGAAAAAGAAATTCGGTATCAGACCGCCGTGGCTCGGCGCAAGCCTGAAACCGCAGCTCAGGCAGCGCGTACTCGGGCTCCCGTTGACGATGGGCAAGGCCGCGCCGCACTTCGGACACAGAGCCTGATTCTCGATGATGCGATTCGGAATGTACTCATGGGGGTTCAACCCGAAGCTCAGCAAACCGCCCAAGGCCACCCAAGTATTGCCGCCCGCCTCGGCGACAAGCGTCGTCGGATCGACCAGCCCCTCGACCATCATGGCGGAGAGTTGGTCGAGCGTGACAGGCCCGCGCGTCTCATCATCGAGGTCTCTGTAATAATACTGCTTCATCTGCGTCGGCGCTCCGCCCCGTCGGCGTCTGCGTCAGATATGATAGAGCTTCGCGCTTCTCATGTCAATCCTCTGCAAGCACGATCCATGTCATGATACTTGGTATGCTTTGACGCGATGGAGCCCGCCGATGTTCCACGTGGAACAATCGGGAAACAGCTTGACAGAATCGAGCCCATGCGATACAACAGAACTATGACCTCCCTGCCCTTTCACGAGCCCCGACTCGAAGATGCTGCGCCGCTGCGCCGCATCACCGCGTCCTGCGGCGCAAGGGGCAGCGACCTCGCTTGGGCCAACGTCTACCTGCTGCGCGCAAAATACAACACGCGCATCGCCATCGACGAGGGCTTCCTCTACCGCCGCTACGACGGGCGCACGCGCCTGCAGGGCTACACCTTTCCCCTCAGCCTCGAGCCATCGCCCGATGAAGGCGCGCTCCGCCTCGCTCTGGCGCGCGTGGAGCAAGACGCGGAAGACAACGGACGAGAGCTGAGCTTCTGCCTGCTCACCGCCGAGCAAAAAGAGCTGCTTGACGCCATGATGCCCGGGCGCTTCCTCTACTCTTGGAAGGAGTCCGACTGCGACTACCTCTACCGCCGCAGCGACCTCGCCGAATTGCCGGGCACGGCCTACCACGCCAAGCGCAACCATATCTCGCGCTTTCTGCGCGAGCACGCCGAGATCAGCTTCGAGGAGCTTCGCGACGACAACCGCGAGGATTTCGCCGAACCGGCGCACGCCTGGCTGGCGACCGGGCAACAGACGGCCGGGCAACCCGCGGAGGGCTTGTTGCACGAGCAGCGAGCCATCGCCTGCGCGCTCGAGGGCTACCGCGAACTCGGCCTTCGCGGCGTGCTGCTTCGCGTCGACGGTCGGCCGGCCGCTATGGCGCTGGCGGGTTTCATCAGCCCGACGGTGGCCGACATCCACTACGAGAAATGCCACCCCGACTACCGAGGCGCCTATGCGCTCATCAACCGCGAAATGGCTCGGCGCCTTCCCGAAGCCGAGCTCATCAACCGTGAGGAGGACCTCGGAGAACCCGGCCTGCGGCAGGCCAAGCAGTCCTACCACCCCTGCGAACGGCTCGTCAAGTGGAGCGCTTACCCTGCAAGCGGCGCCGGCTCCGCCTCCCCGAGCAACGGCGCCTCGCCGGACCTCGGCGAAGAAGACGCGTCGGCATCCGGCGGCGACACGACAGACGCCTGACGCTCTTCGCTGCCCTCCTTCCTCCCCGACCCTCTTCAGTCCTCCTCACACTCCCCCCTTCTCTCACTCTCCTGACTCCCGACATCTTACCGCCATGCTGACCGACATCCTGAGCCTTGAAGACTGCGCCGCGTGCCGCCTCTGCTGCCACTTTCACCGCGAGAGTGCGTGGGAAACACCCGCTATCGAACCCGCCCTCGTCGACGCCTACCGCCGCCTCGAACCGGCTCCTCCGCTCCGGCGACGCCCGGACGGCTCCGTCAGCTTCGAGCTGAACTTCGAGGGCCGGGCTGCCGACGAGAGCGCACCCTGCCCCCTGCTCGATTGCCGCAGCGGCTGCCGATTGCCGCGCGAAGAGCGGCCGATGGAATGCCGCCTCTGGCCGCTGCGCCTGATGCGCCGCCGCGGAACGGACGGCCGCGAGCAGGTTCTGCTCGGCTGCTACCGCGACTGTCCGGGCGTGCAACGCTGCGGCATGGAGACCCTTCGCCGCTTTGCCGAGGAGAAGCTCAAGGCTCTCCTCCTCGAGCATGCGCGGCGCCTGCCTCAGACCATACGCCCCTACGATGAGCATTATGAAATCCTCGCTGCATGGCCGGAGCTGCAAGGGCTCGAGACGCCGGATGCCTGAGGCGCCCTTTTCTTGAGGCGCGGGATGACTGAGGCCCGCAACGCTCGCCGCGCTTCTCCTGGCCCGCGCGCAGCAAGAGCGAGACGAGCTGACCTCTTCAACGAAGCGCTGCGCCGCAACGCAAACAGGCCGCGGTCGGGTTGACCGCGGCCTGTTCGGCTGATCTGCAAAAGGTTCACCGCCGTGCCGTCAGTGGAAGAAGAGCCACGTTCCCTTCTGTATAGGTGGGTGCGAAGCCTGGATCTTCTGAGGTATCCTCTGAGGGACGGAACATGTGATCCATCTGGCGGAAGCCCCTTGTATGTTTACAACGGTCCGGGCCTTGATGTCCACGCGTCACGAACACGGCAGCTACATTATGTATACCACGGCAGCCTGATTTTCGCAAGCTCTTTCTTCATTGTTTTTCATCGGCTCTTCCTGATCCGATTTGTGCCGAGGTCTCCGCGTCTCTCCGACTCCTCTCTTTCTCTCCCCCGCAGCTCCGCGTCCTGCGAGTCGCCGCGCCTGCCCGTGTTCCACGTGGAACAATGAGGCGAGAATGTTTGACAAATAGCGCAGATGCGTGTATAAAGAGCGAGCACGAACATGACGATTCCATCCCTCTTATCAGACAAACTCACGCAGGCTCTGGCCGCGGTGCTCGGTGACGCCCTGCCCGAAGCTTTCTGCGCTTCGGTCACGCCCTCTCAGGATCTGCGCTTCGGCGACTACCAAAGCAATGCCGCCATGATGCTCGCCAAGCAGGCTCGCACGAATCCGCGCGCCTTGGCGACTCAGGTGATCGAGGCTCTCGGTGATTCGGAAATAGCCACGGCGGAGATTGCCGGCCCGGGCTTCATTAACTTCCGCATCAAGCCGAGCTATTACGCGGCCCGCACGCACGCGATGCTCGATGATCCGCGACTGGGTGTACCGACGGTTGCCGAGCCGAAGACCATCGTCATTGACTTTTCGGCTCCGAATGTGGCCAAGCCGATGCACGTGGGTCACATTCGCTCGACGATTATCGGTGACACGCTGGCGCGCCTCGCACGCTTTATGGGGCACCGCGTGATTGCCGACAATCATATCGGCGACTGGGGAACGCAGTTCGGGATGATTCTCTGGGGCTGGAAAAACCTGCTGGATCAGGAGGCTCTGGAGGCCGACCCGATCGAGGCCCTGCTGGATGTATACAAGCAGGTGAACGCCAAGTGCAAGGAGGATCCGGCTCTGCTGGCTCTCTGCAAGGAGGAGTTGGTGAAGTTACAGAGCGGCGACACGGAGAACCGCGCGATCTGGGAGCGCTGCATCGAGGTGACGAAGCGCGGGCTGAATAAGATTTACGATCAGCTCGATATCCGCTTCGACTACTGGCTGGGCGAGAGCGCCTACAATGATGCGCTCGGTCCGCTGGTCGAGGATTTGCTGGCCAAGGGCATTGCCCGCGTGAGCGACGGCGCGGTTTGCGTGTTCTCAGACGGTTTCCACAAGCCTCAGGATGACCCCTTCCTAGTGCAGAAGGACGGCGAGTGGGTGCCGGTGCCGGCGATCATTCGCAAGGCGGACGGAGGCTTCCTCTACGCGACGACGGATCTGGCGACGCTGGATTACCGCTTTGCTCACTTCAAGGCGGATTCGATCTGGTACGTGGTCGGGGCTCCGCAGGAGAAGCATTTCCGCCAGATTTTCGACATTGAGCGCATGCGCGGTGTCGAGGGTGCGGATCTGCGCTTTGTGGCCTTCGGCTCGATTCTCGGCAAGGATCGCCGCCCCTTCAAGACGCGTTCGGGCGACACGGTGAGTTTGCAGGATGTGATTGACGAGGCTGTTGCTCGCGCGGCCAAGGTGATTGAGGAGAAGAGCCCGGATATGCCGGCCGAGCAGAAGGCGTCCGTGGCGCAGGCGGTGGGCATCGGCGCGATCAAGTTTGCCGAGTTGTCGCAGAATCGCATGAGCGACTACATTTTCGACTGGGACAAGATGCTGGCGCTGACGGGCGACACGGCTCCCTATCTCCAGAACAGCTACGTGCGCACGCGTTCGATTTTCCGCAAGATCGACGGGGAGTTCTGCCCGCCGGCCGAGTTGAATTTGAGCGAAGAGGCGGAGATTCATCTGGCGCGTCTGCTGGTGCGCTTTGCGGAGGTGGTGCCGGCGACGCTCGAGGACTGCCGCCCGAATCTGCTGGCGGCTTATCTCTATGATCTCGCTCGCGCTTTCCACAGCTATTATGAGGCTTGCCCGGTGCTGCGCAGCGAGGGTACGGTGCGCGAGAGTCGACTGGCTCTCTGCGAGCTGACGGCGCGGGTGCTGCGCTGCGGCATGGGTCTCTTCGGCATTACGATGCCCGAGCGCATGTGAGTTCCGTTCGCGCGTTCATCAGGCGCCCCTCCGGGGACGTCCGGCGCCTTTCCCCCGCGCAGCGCTTCGGTGTTGCGCGGGGCTTCTTTTGCCCGCTGACGGAGTCCGGGCTTGACCTCGACGGCTCGGCGGTGTTACAGTGCGGGGGATGGCCTTGATCCTGACTGCCGATTTTTCCCGCTGTTCGCTCTTGCTGCTGGCCTCAGCGGCCTGTCTCGCCGATGCGGCACCCGGTGCCGCCTTGCCGACGCGCCGAGCGCAGGCGAAGGAGGCGAGCGAGGCGAGGGCTTCCGAAGTTCCCGCGGCTTCCGCAGCGAGTACGGCGGCCGAGGCTTGTTTTCTGGTTTTGCCTCAGGCTCTGGGCAGCGCCGAGGTTCAGCGTCTGAATGCTCTGGGGCTTCAGGAGCTGCTGCTCGGTTGCAAGGGGCGGGCTGAGGCGTATTTTCGCCGGGCTCTCGCGCTCGATGCCGATGCGATGACGGCCTTGGCGGGTTTGCTGAGCACGCAACGCCTGTCGCCGGCCGAAGCCTCTGAGCAGGCTGACCGCTTGCAGGCTTTGATGCAGGCCGGTGTGATGACGACACCGCCCGAGGAGCATATGCTGGGTCTTCTCCTCGCGCTGGCGCAGGGGGACGCGCCACAGGCTCTCGAGCTTCACACTCCCTATGCGGCGCGTTATCGCCGCGATGCGGCGGCGTGGTGCTGGTATCAGATTTTGCTGGCGGATGAGCGCCCGGGGCAGCAGGATCGCGAGGCGGCCGCTGCGCGTCTGGAAGAGGCGCGGCGCCTCTTTCCGCAGCATCCGCTGGCTCTTTTTTGTGCGCTGCAATTGGCCGGGGATCACGCCGGGGAGATCTGCCGCGCGGAGGATGCCGAGCTGTTGGCGGCGTCCTTTCCTTCGCATCCGCTGGTTCAGTTGATGGCGGCGCATCTTTTGCAGAGTCTCGGGCGAGGCCGCGAGGCTCTGCGCTTGTTGCAGGATGCGGTCGAGCATCTCTACCCGAACATGCCCGAGCGCGAACAGGAGACGGAGTTTGAGCTCTGCCTCATGATGCAGTTGAGCTTGGCTGCCGAGCTCAGTGCCGCCGGGCGCGATCGCGAGGCGCTCGCGCTGCGTCGTCGTCTCAATGCGCTGCCTCTGCCTGCCGCCGGGGGTCGCACGGCTGATTTGCTTCTGCGCTGGGAGGCTCACTTTCTTCCGCTGCGGGTTCTTTTCCGGCCGGGTGCGCGGCTCAATCTCTCGCTCATTCGGGCGGCTCGAGAGGCGGCGGCTCCGGCGACGGCGGCCGACAATGCGGAGAGCCGCTTCCTGGTGCAGGCGGCAAACTGTCTGGAAAAGGCGCTCCGCATCCGGCTCGATGTGCGCCATAAGAGCGTCACGCGCACCGCAGAGTCTCTGCGCGAGCTCGAAACGATGACGAATCAGCTTTCGCTCGACGAGCTTCGCCAAGCGGGGCCTGTCGCTGCTTTGCCGCTGGCCGAGCGCCTGTTGAATACCTGTCAGGCGGCCCGCTACGCGGCCCTTATGGCCGTCTACCCGGATCAGGCGGATGGCTGGCGACCCGAGTTGCGCCGCTTGCTCCGGACGGGGCGTTACCAGCTGCCGCTCTTGCTGCCCGGCTTGAACGAGCATCGGGCGCAAGCGACGAAGAGTGCATCGTCCGCTCACTGAAAGAGAGAGCAGGGGAGGGCAGGGGAGATATCACTGTTCCACATGGAACACGGAAGCCGAAGAACATCATCACGAGCCTGACGCACATCTTGACTTCCGCACAGGCTATGGTAGAATTTCTCTCATGAGTAAGCAATCGCTTCTGAAGCTCAGCGCTTTCGCGCTCGCCTGCCTGATGCTCTCATCTTGCGCGCAGCTCCAAACACGGCGCAATGTCACGGAGCTGGGTGCTGACTACGAGGGCATTGTCTGTGATCCGCCCCGCGTTCTTTACGTGCAGGGGGGGCGCAGCTACGTGAAGGTCGATGTGCGGCGCCTCGAAAAGCGCTACCCCGTTCTGAGAGACAAGGTTTTCTTCTCCGAGCAAAAGAGCGAACCGAGTTACAGTATTTTACAAAGCGCTGACAGTGAAGAGAAAGTGAGTCATCTCTACCTGCCGCTCAGCGCTTCGACGGCGGATGTTCTGCGCCGGGAAAACGGCTACAGCAGCATGGATGTTCTCATGAAGGAGCTGATTGCCGGAAGGGATCAAGCCAAAACTTCGCTGCCGGGCGCCGTTGCGGTGCCTGTTCGCGCTTTGGTGGACGGCGAACGTTCTTTGCACGCTTTTGAATCGACGCGGAATCCCGCGAAGCCCGGGATGGCTTTGCAGGCGCTCAGCAAGCTGGATTTGGTCTTTGTCGATGTGCCGGGGACGCTTTTGTACAATGTTGCAATACCCGTTATGGAGCCCTTTGTCTTCTTCAAGCGCTTCTTCACCGAGGAGGATGACGGCCGCTATGTGTCGGAGATGAAGAGTCGGCTTCAAAGCGACACAAATCATTAATGCACTGTGTTTTGCGACCTTAACACGACTGCGGCGACGGAGAAGGGGAAAAGAGTTAATAAAGCTGTGAATAAGTTGTGCGTAACATGGTGAATAAGTCTTCTTCACCGTTTGAGAGGCGTTGTTCACCGATTTATCGACAAGTGTGCTTGTATGCTGAAATGTTGATTTTCAAGCGATTCAAATGCTTATTCACTTTATTCACAGGGGTGATGATGATGAATTTTAAATTCTCTCTTTCTTCTTTCTCCACATAGGAGCTGTTCACAATGGGCTTTGCGCGGTGCCTTGTCGAAGGAGCGTACTTCATGGGTCGGCGCTTTGCTCGGCGCTTTGCCGGAGGTCTAGGATGAAATGCAGTTGACTTATCGGGCGGTGCGGGTAAAATGAGGCGGCATGCGGCAGTGTGACGGTACAGAGGAGCAGAGGCAAGAGGATCTGAGCATGATGCAGAGGGCTCTGCTCTGCGCTCGGAAAGGACTCGGCACGACGAGTCCGAACCCGCCCGTCGGGGCTCTTGTCGTGCGCGAGGGACGCATTCTCGGCGAGGGTTGGCACGAGAAGGCAGGCGAGGCTCACGCCGAGCGCCGCGCCTTGGCGGATGCGCGTGCCCGAGGCTTCGGGGACCGGCTGCGCGGCGCGACGCTGTACGTGACCTTGGAGCCCTGCTCCAGCTACGGACGCACGCCGCCCTGTACCGAAGCGATTCTCGAAGCCGGCATCGCCCGTGTGGTCTACGGTGCGGTCGATCCCGATGAACGCCATCGCGGACGCGCTGATGCGCTTCTGCGCGCCGCCGGCGTCGAGGTTTGCGCCGGCCTTGCCCAAGAGCCCTGCGAGGCTTTGCTGAGGCCCTGGATGCAGGCTCTGCGCCGCAGCCGCCCTTGGGTGGTGGCCAAGATGGCCTGCACGCTGGACGGGAGTCTGGCGCGGCCGCACAGCCGCTATGTGAGCTGCCCCGAGTCGCAGCGCGAGGTGCATGAGCTGCGCCTGCACTCCGACGCGATTCTGGTGGGCGGCCAAACGCTGCGCAGCGATAATCCTTCCCTGACGATCCGCTGCCCGATTTCTCCGGTTCCGGCCGTCAAGCAGCAGCCTTGGCGCGTTGTGCTGACGCGCAACCGAGCGTCTTTGCCGGCCTCGGCCCGCGTTTTCACGGACGCGCATGCGGCCCGCACGCTGGTGTACGAGCAGGTCGACGATTTGGCTGCTCTGCTGCATGAGCTTTACCGTGAGCGCGGTGTGGTGCAGCTGATGCTGGAGTGCGGCGGGGCTCTGCTGAGGCGCTTTCTCGAAGCTCGCCTCGTTGATGAATGGGTGCAAGTCGTGGCGCCGGTGCTCGCGGGTGACGGTTTGCCGCTGGTACCCGGGGGATTTTTGCCCGAGGAAG
Organism: Candidatus Parakkermansia intestinigallinarum; assembly: GCA_019114365.1. GTDB lineage: Bacteria > Verrucomicrobiota > Verrucomicrobiia > Verrucomicrobiales > Akkermansiaceae > Akkermansia > Akkermansia intestinigallinarum. The sequence goes on from DXFQ01000018.1 coordinate 15,469, forward strand.
TGCGCGTGCAGATCACGCGACATGAGAGCTGCGGCTGCGACCGAATCGTCGGGGGACTGCTGCAATACGGCGGGGAGAATCAGGCGGAGAAATTCATGAAATAAAGATTATTAAGATGCAAGAGCCTTTTTTCAGCGTGGTGATGCCCGTTTACAAGGTGGCGCCCTATATTCAAACGACTCTCGAGAGTCTGTATCGCCAGACGGAGCCCGATTTTGAAATCGTCGTCATCGATGACGGGTCGCCCGATGAAACGGCGGAGATTTTGAGTCGGCAAAGCGACCCCCGCCTGCGCGTGATCAGGCAGGAGAATGCCGGAGCCAGTGCCGCCCGCAATCGCGGCATACGCGAGGCTCGGGGACGCTGGGTGGCCTTCATGGACGGCGATGACGCTTGGGTGCCCAATCATCTGGAGCTGGCGCGAGCCGCGCTCGAGGCTCACCCCGAATACCTTTGGTACGGTGCACTGTATCGCCGCGTGAGAGCGGAGCGACTGTGCGAGGATGACTATCGCGAGGCGGCTCCCCGGGGGAGCCTGCAGGCCGTGAACTGGTATGTGGACGGCAGCCGGCAGGTGTTGCCTTGCTCGTCGCTGGTTGTCAGGCGCGACCTGATGGCGGATGAGCCCGAGTTCTTTCCGCTCGGCGTGAAAATGTTCGAAGACAACATCGCCTTTTCGCGCCTCGGCCGCCGCCATCCGATGATGTTGCTCCGGCATTCGGTTACAATGTTATACTTGGAGAGAGCCAGCTCAGCGTCGGCGCAGTACGGTCGCTTCTTGCACGCCGTCGACGGCTCACCCGGGCTCGATGCTCTGCGCCTGCAACAGCAGTTGGCCGCCGAGCTCGATTGCAGCCCCGAGGCTCGTATGCTCTATCGGGAAATGGCTTTGTGCAATTGGTATTCGCGCATCACGGCTGCCTCACTCATTTACTGGTTGCCGGAAATTCGGGAGCGTCGACCGATGACGGGCGGATTCTGGTCCGCATGGTTGAGTCTGTTCTGCCGTATCCAGCATGTTACGTGTCGCGCCATGCGCTGGGGCATTCGCCGACGCCTCAATGCGCTGCGGCGCGCGATGAGTCGCCGAGCCGCTGCATGCCGCGTGGAGCTGGGAGACTAGGGACGCACACGGTCTTTCGCGTGCCGCCGAGCCTAGACACGCCCGCTGAGCCGCTTGCTGAGCGACATGCAGAGCCGCATGCAGAGCCGCGTGCTGAGCCGCGTGTTGAGCCGCTTGCGCGACAGCGGCGGATGCCGCAGAGGAGCCGAGGCGGGAAACATCGTGAGGAAAGCGGCGCAGCTCAATTAAGAGTTGCCAAACAGGGTTAATTTTGCTAAGATTGCCGCCGCATCGACCTCTTCGGATTTCTGAGCCATGAGTTTCCAGTTCTTCAGCAAACTGCGTCACCGCCGCGATCATATTCGACTCGTCAAGGCGGAGCTGCAGAAAGTGCGCGACGTCATGGCCGAGCAGACCGAGCAGTTTGAGCCCTACGTGCGCGACTACATGCGCCGCATCTGCCGGGCGCGCGGCAAGATGATTAGGCCGGGTCTTGTCTTGCTCACGGCGGCAGCGACCGGCGGCATCAAGCGCGAGCACATCATCTTCGGCGCTATCATGGAGATGATTCACATGGCCTCGCTCATTCACGACGACGTGCTCGACAAGGCCGATACGCGCCGCGACCAGCCCACGCCGAATGCCCTCTGGGGCAACGAACTGGCGGTGTTGCTGGGCGATACGCTGCTCTCGCAGGCCATGGTCATGGGCTCCGAGATCTCGGACGGGCGCTTCTGCCGCCGCATGGCCCTGGCCGTGCGCGACCTCTGCCAAGGCGAGGTGGAGCAATCGAGCCGCCTCTGGGATGTCGAGATGACGCGCGATGACTACTACGAGCTCATCCGCCGCAAGACGGCCACGCTTTTTGCCGTCTCCATGGCCGGGGCGGCCTATCTGCAGGGGCTCGATGAAGAGATGATCGAGCATCTCAACCGCATGGGCATGCTGCTGGGCGTCTCTTACCAGATCTACGATGACTGCCTCGACCTCACGGGGCAGGATGAAGAGGCCGGCAAGACGCTCGGAACGGACAATGAGAAGGGCAAGCTCACGCTGCCCGTCTTCTTCCTGATGGAGTCCGACCAAGAGGACGTCGCCGCCTACGTGCGCGACTGCATCGAGCAGCGCCGGGAAATCGACTTCAACCGCCTGCGCAAGACCGAGGCCTTCCGCGAGGCCATTCGCCGATCGGTCGACGAGGGTATCTCGCGCAACGAAGAAGCCCGCGAGGTGCTCTGGCTGCTGCCCGAATCTCAGGCCCGCGAAGCGCTCACCGAGATGACCTACCGCCTCGATGACATGCTGCGCGAATGTTGTCTCTGAGGCCTCTGCCTGCCGCCGGGTGAGCTGCCCGCGGGCGGCGGACGAAAGCGTCCGCTCCGACCCTCCGCTCCCCCCCCCCTT
>DXFQ01000019.1 GCA_019114365.1 Candidatus Parakkermansia intestinigallinarum
TCAGCCAAAAGTGTTACCGATGTCTTGGAACTTCTGTAACCTATGTCCTGATACTTTTTTGTAACCTATGTCTTGGTACAGTACCAGTTTTGCCCTCTCCTTGCCCGACAACCCGCATGATTACTGCATCCCTTTTCCCCCCTGCTCAAACTTTGGGACAGGTGTGGGACAGGTGTGGAACGGGCGAAAATGAGCTTGCCATGCCGTGCACTTTGTGAAATAATACCCCAAGAAGATGTCAAGAATAGCGGTTATAAGCGATATTCACGCCAACCTCCACGCCTTGCATGCCGTGATGGAAGACGTGCAGGCCGAGCAGTGTGACTCCATGGTGTGTTTGGGAGACGTCGTGGGCTACAACGCCTACCCGGCCGAATGCCTCGATTACATCCGCTCCTGCAACTGCGATGTCGTGAAGGGAAACCACGACTCCGAGGTCGTCGTGACGACGCAGATGAACATGAACGACCTCGCCCGCGCGGCGATGGAATGGACCCGCAGCCGACTCAGTGAAGACCAGCTCACTTGGCTGTCGCGCCTGCAGTACATGCGCATGGTGGGCGGCTCGCTGCCCGCATCGGCCAAGTTCACCATCGTTCATTCGTCGCTCGATTATCCCAAGTCCTGGAACTACATCATCAACGCCAACGACGCGACGGCCAATTTCCGTCGCCAGTTCACCAACCTCTGTTTTCACGGCCACACGCATGTGCCGCGCATCTTCTGCATGGACAAGGCCTCCAACCGCACCTTTGAGGATACCGACTCGCGTCACGCCCTCTACATCAGCGGAGAGACGCAGTTCGTCCTCAACCCCGACTTCAAATACTTCATCAACGTCGGCTCCGTCGGCCAGCCCCGCGACAACGACCCGCGCGCCTGCTACGCCATTTACGACCCCGAGAACCACAGCGTCAAGATCAAGCGCGTCGTCTACGACGTCGCGGCGGCACAGGAGGCCGTGCGCGCCGTGGGCCTGCCCGAATACCTCGCGGATCGCCTCGCCCGCGGCTGCTGAAAACTCTCTGCGCTGCTCCCTCGCCCCGCCCCCCATCCACCCCGCGGCTCCTCTCTCCTCCCTCTCTTCTCCCTCCAAACACCCCCCCCTCCGGCGATGCAAACCCTCCTACGCAAGTGCCTGCCCTCTCTGCTCTTTTTGCTGCTGGGCATAGCTCTGGCCTTCATGCTGGTGCCGCGCGAGCTCGAGCAGATGCACTGGGAGGTGCCGGGCATGCCGGAAAGCTACCCCCTCGAGCAGCTCTTCCGCCCCATTCTGTTGCTCGTGTTGAGCTTTCTGCCCTTCATCGGCTCGCTGATCTACGTCTGCATGGGGACGATGGATCGCTACATTTCGCGCAACTTCATCAACTACTTCCTGCTCTGCACCCTCATTCTGCTGGTGATCTACACGCTGGCGGACTTCACGGCCAATATGGAGAAGTTCCGCACGCGCTTCGACAACCCGCTGCTGGAAACCTTCGTCTTCTACGGCACGCAGCTGCCCATGTTCCTCTACCAGATCCTCCCCTACACCCTGTTTCTGGGGGCGCTCTGGTGCCTCAGTCGCCTCTCGGGCACCAGCGAGCTGACGGGCATGCTGCAATCGGGGCGCTCTCTGGTGCGCCTCTGCGTTCCCATCTTCATCTTCTCCGCTCTCGGGGCGCTTGCCTACGGCATTTTCGGTTTCCACTGGGCTCCCAACGGCTTCCTCTACCGCCAGATCATGCTCAAACAGGAGCAGCGTGAGGACGGCAGCGAAGCTCCCATCGTCTACCGCAGCGACGCCCAATCGCGCATCTGGCGCATCGCTCGCCCGGCCGGCTTCTCCGACCCCGGCCGCCCCATGGAAGACGTCATCATCGAGCAGTTTGACCCCAAGAACCCCGGCAAACTCATCCTGCAATACATCGCCGAGAGCGCCGTTTGGAACAAGCAGGATGCCACTTGGACCCTGCACAACGCCTACGTGCGCGACCTCGAGCACGCCCGAACCGAGCGCCCCGGCGACGAAGCCCACCATGGCGAGCTCGTCTGCGCCTTCGATGAAAAGCCCTACCAGATCATCAGCCCCGCCACCGGCGGCCGCGTCGACTCGATGGGCACCTCCGCCATGTATGAGTTCATCGCCTCGGGCTCGGGCTCGCGCGAAGACCGCCGCAACTACCGCACCGAGTGGCACGTGCGCATCGCGCGCATCTTCTCCTGCATCGTGCTCGTCCTGCTGGCCATCCCCAGCTCCGTCACTTTCCAGCGGCGCGGAGCGATGAAGGGTATCGGTATCGCCATTTTGCTGGCGGCTCTCATGCTCTTCTGTTACCGCGTCTTCCCCTCGCTGGGGGCGTCGGGGCTGTTGCCCGCCTGGCTGAGCGCCTGGCTGCCCAACATCATCTATATCTGCGTCGCTCTCTACCTCTTCCGCCGCAACCTCGCGCACCGCAGCTTCCGCGAATGGCTTTCCGCCAAAGTCCACGGGCGCCCCTGATACCGTGAGGCGCCGCGATCACCCCCATGAAAAACACCCGAGGCATCATCTTCGACTTCGACGGCGTGCTCGTCGACACCGAGTGGGCCATTTATCAGTCATGGGTGCGGCTCTATGAGCGCGAGGGCCAGCACATCAGCATCGAAACCTACGCCCCCTGCCTCGGGGCAGGCTACTCGCACTGGGATCCCGCCCGCCATTTGGAGAGCCTCACCGGCAAACACTACGACTGGGAGCGCGAAACTCCCGCCCGGCAAGCGCAGATCGAGGCCGATCTGGCCGAGCAGGGGCTCATGCCCGGTGCTCGGGAGCTGCTCGACTGGTGCCGCGATGCGGGCATCGGGCTTACCGTCGCCTCCTCCTCCTCGCGTCGCTGGGTCGGCGGCTGGCTGGAGCGCCTCGGCATCATCAACCGCTTCAAGGGCGTCTTTACGCGCACCGACGGCTACCCCGTCAAGCCGAATCCCGCCCTCTTTCTGGCGGCTCAGCATTGTTTGGGCCTGCCCTGCGAGCAGTGTCTCGTCGTCGAAGACTCTGAAAACGGCACTATCTCCGCGGCCAACGCCGGCATTCCCTGCGTCGCCGTGCCGAACCGCATGACGGCAGCCTCCGACTTCTCTCGCGCCGCCTGCCGCCTGCCGAATCTCACGGCTCTCAGGGAGCGGCTGGAGCAACAGCTCGTCGGCTAGGCGAACAAACCCCCGAGGCTCCTCCCTGAACTGCCGGACGGCTCCCGCGCGAAACGGTCGGATTGCTCCCGCGGGAAACGGGGCGTGCGGATGATGCGGCGCACAGGGAGCGAAAGACGAAAAACCCGGGTTCCTGCACGGAGGAACCCGGGTTTTTCGTTACGGGAGGAGATGCCTCATTGATTGTTGCTCAGATGCGAGTTGAGGAAGTCCACCATGTAGCCCGGCGTGAGCACCTCGGCCGTGACGGCGGGCTCGGCGGGCAGGTAGAGAGCGTTGGTGGGCACGGAGCCGCGCTTGAGGCGCCGCAGTTCGGCGTCGATGGCCGGGCTGGGCTTGGTCTTGTCGGCCCGCATGAGGACGACACCGTTTTTCTCGAAGAGCTCACAGACCTCCTTGGTGTAGGCGACCTGCTTGTTGACTTGGCAGGTGCCGCACCACGTGGCGGTGAAGTCGACGTAGACGGGGTGGCCGTCGTTGAGGGCCTTGTTCATGAGCTCCGAGCTCCAGGTGTTCCAGACGGGGTGTTCCCCTTGAGCGAGGATGTAGCCGGCCTCTCCCTTGGCCGCTTCGATTGCCTCATCGCTGTCGTAATGGAAGACGGGCATCGAGTACTTGACGCCGACAAAGGCGAGTGCCAGCGCGACAACAAGCCCGATGACCCGTGAGCGCTTGCTGCGGTACAGCGGGCACCAGCGGCCGTAGACCCACCAAGCCGCGCAGTAGACGACGAGCGACATGAGCATCCACGGCAGTTTCGCGCTTTCCGCATCGGGAACGAAGGCGAGGTAGACGACGAGGAACCAGCCCGCGGCCGCGAAGAGCAGGAAGGAGAGCGCCTGCTTGAGCGACTCCATCCATGCGCCCGGGCGGGGCAATTTGCTGGCCAGAGCGGGGAAGAGCCCCATGACGATGTAGGGCGAGGCGAGGCCGAGAGCCATGAAGGTCAGCGCCAGAATCATCCACATGCCGGGCATCGCCATGGCTGCCGGCAGTGCCGTGCCGAGGCAGGGGCCGCTGCAGGGGGTGGCGACGACGGTGACGAAGAGCCCTTGGAAGAAGGAGCCCGTGAGGCCGCCTTTGTTCTGCAGGTTCTGGCCGGCTCCGGTCGCGCTCACGCCGATTTCAAAGAGGCCGAACATGCTCAGGCCGAGGGTGATGAGCAGCAGCACCAGCACGTACACGACCCAGGGATTCTGCATCCACGAGGCCCAGGAGCGGGCGGAGGAGCCGCTGTCGTTCACAATGGCCGAGAACCACTGCGTCCACGGCAGCTCGCTGAAGGTATCGAGGTTGGTGAAGATGACAATGAGAAGCGCGAGAATCCAGAACGAAACCAGAATGCCCAGCGAGAAGGCCAGCGAGTGCACAAACACCTTGCGGCGATCCCCGCCGCCCATCTCGACAAAGCTCATGATCTTGAGGCCGATGACCGGGAAGACGCAGGGCATCAGGTTCAGAATGAGACCGCCGAGGAAGAGCGAGCCGATGATCGTGGCAAAGCCCGTCGGAACGGAAAGGGCGGGGGACTCTTCGGCTGAAGCCGCCG
>DXFQ01000020.1 GCA_019114365.1 Candidatus Parakkermansia intestinigallinarum
TCCGTCGGCGCGAGCGCAGGGAGACGGCTCGAGGGGCTGAGTCTGCCGGGCGCGGCGGCCGGGCGCGGCGGCCGGCTCTTCGCCGAGAGCGCGAGCACGCAGTCCCGTGGAGCGAGGTGCGCTGCCGACGGCGAGCCCCTGATCGCCGCTCTTTGCGCCGCCATTGTCTGTGCCGCCGCTCATGGGCAACGCTGTTGTTTGCGCCGCTGACCCTACGCGCAACGCGCGACCGCGAGCAAGCCGCCCCCCCTTCCCCGTCAAAGAAGCAACACCCCACCCTGCCTGTGCAGGATGGGGTGCTCCCTTTACCGTGAACCTTGTTGATCAGGGATTGGCCAAGCCGTCATCGGGGAAGAGGCTGGGAGCCTCAGGCTGGGTCGGGGCGTCGCCCGTGCCCTTGTCGCGATGGCGGGTGGGTTTACCCGTGGGGTCGATCTTCTCAGCCGTGACGAAGACAATCATGTTCTTGCGGACATGCGACTCGGCGTTGCTGCGGAAGAAGCGACCGACGAGGGGCAGGTCACCGAACACGGGCACGCGGTCTTCAACCTTCTGCACGTTGTCCTCAATCAAACCGCCGATCGCGATGGTGTAGCCGTCGTAGATGCAGGGGTTCGAGTTGATGTAGCGGCGGCTGAACACAGGCATGTCGATGCGGTTCTCCGTCAGCGTGATGTGCTCGATCTTCGTCTGGTTCGTGATACCGGCGGTAATCGGCGAACCGTAGTTGATGAAGCCTTCGAAGTCCACCACCTTGATTTCAAACTGGTCGAACTGGATGATGTCGCTCTCTTCGCTGAGTTCGGCGACCTTGAAGCGCATCACGATACCAACTTCTTCAACGGCCCATTCGGAGGGGTTGGCCGGAGAGGCAATGGGCATGCCGCCGCCACCGTTGTTATTGTTGTTATTGTTGTTGTTCCAGTTGTTGTTGCCGCCGGCGTCAATCTCGGGCGGGTCGTAGTTCGAAGCGTAGATGAAGCGACGCACCACTTCGATCTTGGCGCAGCCGTTGTCGCCGTTCTGGTCAGAGGCCAGGGGATCGGGATCCGGCGTGTACTCGAGCTCGCCGGGACGAGCCACCAAGCTCGGGGCGGACATGACGTCCACGCCCTTCTTCTGCGAGAGGCCGCGCATGATCATCTGATACGAGCCGCTGTCGAAGATACCCGTCAGCGAGAGGATGCCGGGAGCAGGCGAGGAGCTGGCCGCCGCGTCCTTCGAAGCAGAGCTGAGCAGGGAGTCAAGCTTGCCGACGCTCATAGCACCGGTGCCCGAGCGCAGACCGCCGGTCATGAGGCCGTTGCTGATGGGCGACGAGGCGTCCGTAAGGCCGCCCGTGTTGCTGATGGGCCAGGAGCCGTTGCCGTTGTAGTTGTTGCCGAAAGCACTGCCGCCGCTGCTCACGAAGTCACCCTCCGTGCGCGTCGGGGACGAGCCGGAGCCGTTCACACCACCGAGGTAGAGGTTACCCGAGTTGTTGATGGAGAAGGGATTGACCACCCAGTCAAAGCTCAGTTCATCTTCGTTGGTCTGCGAGACCTCCACGAACTTGGTGCTCACCTTGACCATCTGCGGCATCTTGCGGCGCCATGCAGAGATGGCTTCTTCGACGGCATCGAGGTTGTCCGGCGTGTTGTAGACGGTCAGCATGCCCGTGCTGGTCGAGTACTTCGCGCTGGCGTCGCCGCGGAAGTTCACGCCCGCGTTCTTGAGAGTGGCGAGAGCGTCAATGCCGGGTTTGGAGCCGGAACCAAGGCCGCCATCATCAAGGTCTTCCTCATAGTAGTCGTCTTCACCGCTGCTCTGCTCGGAGTCGACGAAGAAGCTGCGCGGCACCTTCCACTGGCGGCGGAACATCTTCTCGCTGGAGCCGGTCTGGTAGACGACGATGGCGTTGTCCTCAACGCGGTACTGGCAGCCGGAGACGTTGCACATCATCTCAAGGAGGTCCTTGGCGCTGATATCCTGCACCTTGAGCTCGGGGATGATGGCCTCTGTGGGCTGCTGCACGACGGTGACTTCGACCTCTTCTTCTTCGTCGATGGTGTCGTCATCGTCGTACGAAGCGGCGGGAGCTGCGGCCGGAGCCTTGGGCTTCTCAAAGACAAAGTTGAGCGCGATGTTGTTCTTGCGAGCCTCGCCGCGCAGGAAGTCGAGAGCCTCGGACATGGGCACTTCCTGCAGGTTGACGGACGAGATGCGCATGTTCATCAGGTACTCGTTGTTGCGCAGCTGGTTGGGCGAAATCGGCTCGGCCACGCTGCCGCCCATCTCAATGCTGGGCGTGTCCTGCGGCAGAGCTTCCTCCCACATGGCGTCAACGTCGGAGAGAGCCTTGGCGCGGTAGGCATCGCGAGCAGTGCCGTAGTACATCTGCTTGCGCTGGCTGACGGCCTCCTGACCGCGGCGGGCAGCGCTGTTGTACGGGTCAATCTTGAGAACCTGATTGAAGGTCTGGTAGGCCTGGTCGAACTGGCCGAGGTTGTAGTAGCCGTGGCCCAAGGTGAGCAGGCGCTGCACTTCCTCAACGTTCTTGACGTGCTCGGGCGTCAGCGCGGGGTTGTTGCGAATGGGGTCACGCAGCTCTTCGAGGCGGCGCTGGGCAAGGCGGTTGTTCGGGTCGCGCTGCAGGACGTCGAGCAGAAGCTGTTCGGCGTCATCGTAGCGACCGATCTTGGCGTATTCCATCGAGACGGCAATTGAGGCATCGCCGATGCACTCAATGATGTGCTCCTGCCATTTGGCGGTGGCAGGTGCCTTCGGGATGCGCTCCCAAGCCGCCTGGAACTTCTCGAGGGCCATCTTGTACTTCTTGGCCTCGTACGCCGTGCGGCCCTCCTGAAGGAGGATCTTGGCTTCATCCATCAACGCCTTGCGACGTGCTTTTTCGCGAGTGTCAATGCTGGCCGAGCCCGTGCCGCTGTAGGCGGCTGTCGGCCCTACCACACTCGTGCCTGCGGCAGTGGAGGTGCTCAGATAGCCTTGCGTGTCTGCCTGCGCAAAGGGGCAGCTCGCCGCGATGGCCATGAGAGTCAGCGTCCGCTTCGTGATTGTGAGAGGTGCGTGGTTCATGGTAATGGATTACTTATGACAGAAATTTGCCCGGATGTAAAGTCTACAGTTGAAAAAAGTGGGATTATTCTTCGATTTTAGATTATTCTGCGCTGTTATTTGCTGTTTCCGCAGCCATCGGCACGTTGATGGGGCTTTCGACGCCCTGCACGGAGATGGTGACGGAGTTCTGCACTTCGTTAACTTCACGGAGGGTGCAGGCTGCTTGGCAGCCCGGCACGGTGAAGCCCTGACCGAGCAGAACTTTGAACTCCTTGCCGCGGTCTTTGCCGGCGGTGATGCGGAAGGTGACGGCCGTGTCGGCTATGTCCATGCCGTGGCGATGCTCAGCGTGCTCGTTGGCGCGGGGCCTGCCGGCGCGCACGGAAATGGGCGCGGCCTTCGGGTTGTAGCAGTCTTCGAGGACAAGGACGCGCTCGGTCTCCTTGACGGACGGGTCGTAGGCGGCCGGGAATTCCTTGGTGGCGAATTCCTTGACGCGGAAGCGCTTCGCTTCTTTGAGGACTTTGACGTCGTCGCCGACTTTGTAGTCCTTCTTCTCGCTGTCCTTGGTGGGCAGTCCTTTCTTGGTGAGGCGCGTCACGGTGATGCCGACGGTGTCCGTCTTGTAGCTCGGGTCGGCGAACATGGCCTCAAGCAGGAGCTGGGCCCGCGTGGTCTCGACCTTGGTGGCTTCGAGTTTGACGATGCTGCCGCCTACGACGGGCGGGCAGGAGTCGGGGTCGGAGGGGTTGGTCTGTGCGGTGTACTCCTCGCGATTGGTGAAGCCGTCGCCGTCGCTGTCCATGTCAGCGGCTCCGGCCTTGCCCATGTCGGCCATCAGGCCGTTCTCGATGAACCAGAGGTTCGGGATGCCTTCGTGGATGGTGGGGGATTGTTCGTCGTAGATATCGACGACGGTGTTGTGGTCTCCCTGCCGGATCTGCCAGAGCTGAGGGGCAAAGAAGATGGGTGCCAGCCGCGGGGGTTTGCCGCCGGTCGTTTTTTTGCGAACTTCGAGCGGCGCGACCTCCGCCACGGTGGCGTTGATGGCTTGCGTTTCGCGAAGGGCATCGAGCGAGCTGCTCAGTTCCGCAGCAGTCTCGCGATCCATCTTCGAGGGCGCGAAGCGGGCGACGCCGGCTTTGTCTCCCATGAGATTCACCGCGCCGAGCCCAAGGCCGATGATGCCCAGCACGGACCCGACGGTCAGTGCCGTAACTTTCGCCTTGACGTTGTTATTGTCTGCCATATCGTTTGAGAACGTTTGAGTTACTGAGCTTTGTTGTTGAAGTAGAGCACGCTGAGGTTGAGGTGCACGTACACGGTCTCATCGGGGCGTCCGGCCTTGATGACGGCGATTTCTTTGTCGGGGGCCGTGGCGGGGACGTTGCCGTCCGCATCCATCACGGTCGGAGCCACGGCGTCGAGCGGATCGAGCGGCGATTTGTTGCTCACGGAGATGCCGGTGAGGGTGACGAGGTATTGCCGATCGTTGACGAGGCGGTTGAGTACTTTGGGCAGGACGCCGCGCGGAACGCGTATGTCTATTTCAAAGCTGAGCGGCTCGTAGTTCCATTCGTCGTCGCCGTCCTCATAGGTGTTGACGGGCGCCGGGGCGATGTAGATGCCGTCGACGGCTTTGATGCCGTCGTTGATCATGCCGGTGAGCAGATCGTGCAGCACGTGGTGCTGGAAGCTCAGGACGGGCAGGCGGGAGCGCTCGGGCTGGCCGTTGAAGTGGTTTTGCGGCAGGGAGTAGTCGCCCGTGTTGCCGTTGAGCTGGCAGCCTTTCTCCTTCGCGAGGGCTTGGTAGGCGCCGCGGTCGGTCAGCAGGAGGGTCTGGTAGTCCGTTCCCTTGTCGACGGCGCTGCACTTGATGCAGTGGCGGCGGTAGGCGTCAAACTCTTCGGCAGCGGCTTTGCGCTCGGAGGAGAGGGTCTTGGCGATTTCTTCCAGTCGCTTGACGTTGCCGGGAGTCGGGCTGATTTCCGCGCTGCTGTATTTTTTGTTTTTGTCCGAGATCTTCAGGAGCTCTTCCTCGCAGACGCTCGCTTCGCTGCTCGCGCTGTAGCCGACGTACATCAGGCCGCCGAAGGCGATCAGGAAAAGGGCTGAGATGCCGATCACGCGTTTGTTTTCGCTGATATTCATGGATGTGCTAAGGCCTTAGGTTTCAGTTCTCGGGTGTTTGCAGCTCGGGGACGGCAACGGGTTCGCGCAGCGGCAGCACCATGTGGAAGCGCTGGGCGTAGGCGGCCGAGGCGCCGCGGGATTTCTTGTCGTCACCGGTATCGAACTTGATGTAGAGGGCTTCGTTGTTGCTCACGTCGTTGGCCGTCAGGTCGAAGTAGGATTCGCCGTAGCTGTCGGTCTCCAGTCGGTTGATGACGGCGTCGCGCACGGCGTTCTGGTGCGTTTTGTCGCTGTCGCCCTTCGTCGGGTCGCAGAGGGTATAGCCGCTGATGTAGATCGCGGTGACCTCAGGCGCGGAGGCTTCTTCTTCCTCGCCGCTCGACCCGGGGGTGACGATGCTGCTGCCCTGCTTCTGCTGGTTGCGCTCGCGAATGAGGCGGTACGAGGCGAGGGCCTGCGGGTTGACGGGCTGCGTCTTGTAGTTGACGAGCGGGCAGAACTCGGTGATCCAGAACTTGTAGGACGAGGTGCGATCCGAGAGCTGGCGCATCAGGGCGGCGTAGACGCGGCGCTGTGTTTCAATGCCGTTGATTTCATCGAGGACGGCGGAGTCGCCTTCGATGCCGGCCTGAAGCTCTTCGATTTCGGAGCTGATGCGGTCGACGCTGCGAATCTCGGTCTTGGCCGCGCTGAGGGCGTCGTTGAGTTCGCTGAGCCGCGCGTCGGCCGAATAGGCGTAGACGCCGGCGCCGACGACGGCGATGAGGCCGGCGGCCACCGTCCAGGGGATGAGCTGCTTTTCGGCGCGGTCTTTGCCGACGCTCGTGGGAACGAGGTCGATGTTGAACTCGCCGCACTTCGCGCCCGTGACGGCTGCACCGGCAACGGGGCCGAGGCAGAGCGCGTCGAGCGCAAGGGCTTCCGCATCGACCTTGCTGCCGACGGAGAAGGCGGCCAGCGGGTTGAGGAACTCAACGGGCAGGTTGAGCGCGGACTGCAGGAACTCGACGGCATAGGGGATGCGGGCGCCGCCGCCGCAGATGTAGACCTTGGAGGGCTGGTTGCCTTTGTACTGCGCGCGGTAGTGGTTGATGGTGCGCTGCACTTCCGAGCTGAGGCGGTTCATGGCCGTGCGGATGACGGTGGCGAGCGCGGCGTCTTCTTCGCTCATGCTGTCGGTGTGCCCGTTGCCCAGCGAGATCTGGCCGTGCTCGATCTTGAATTTCTCAGCCTCGCGGAAGCTCATGCCGAACTCGCGGGAGATGGAGTTGGTGACGAAGGAGCCGGCCGCGGTGACGGAGCGGGTGAAGAAGCGCCCGTTCTCCGAGAAGATGATGTCGGTGGTCTTGGCGCCGATGTCCAGAATGACGACGGACTCGGTCTCTTCCGGATAGCTGATGCGGTAGGCGTTGTAGAGCGAGGTGATGGAGCAGTCGACGCTGCGGGTGCGCAGGCCGTTGCCTTCCACCTGGCTGTTGAGGCTGTCCAGCAGGTCTTTCTTGATGGCCACGAGCAGGACTTCGCGCTCGCCGTCGGGGCTTTCGCCGAGCTCCTGATAGGAGTAGACGATGTCGTCGATGGGGAACGGGATGTGCTGCTGCGCTTCGTACCCGACCTGCTCGGAGATGTCGTTCATGTCGAGCGCAGGCAGCTTGATGAAGCGCATGAAGACTTGCTGGCCCGAGACGACGTTGCGAACTTCGCTACCTCGCACCTTGAGTTCTTCCACCATTTCGCCGATGGCGTTGCTCACGTAATCGATGCGCATGCCTTCTTCCACCGGGTCGAGCAGCACGTCGCGGCGCGCGTAGCGAGAGAGCGCGAAGCCTTTGCCGACCGGTGTGAAGACGGCCATGCTCACGCTCTGTGCGCCTATCTCTAGGGCGACAGTCGTTTTGAAATCAGCCATATGTTTGAATCAGTATGGGGATGGGGTTTGATGAGAAGGTGACGGGTCGGAGGGCTTACGATTCGGCATCGCTGCTCTCGGAGGCGCCATCGCCGGCCTCGTCACCCTTGTCGAAGACGGACTCGTCGACAACGGGTGCTCCGTAGATCGGATTCGGGCGCGGGTAAGCTGCTCCGTAGTACGGAGCAAAGGGTGTTTCGGAGATGGCGTAGACCTTGGCCGAGCTCGCCTTGGACTTGGAGCGCTTGTACCAAGTGGGCTTGAGCTTGACGGAGCTGTCATGCGTCTCGACGACGCTGTCCTTGGGGCGCTTGCAGACTTCGCCGTTGAAGGCGGCCTCTACGGCGTAGGCGAACACTTTAATCTTGCCCTTTTCGCTGCCGGCGATCATCTCGTAGCTGCGCTGCGGCAGGAAGATGCCGATGTTGTAGCTGCCCTTGTAGCTGCCCTTGTCTCCGGATCCGCTCCGCAGCGGCACGTCGGAGAGAGCGAGCGTCTTGGTCAGGTGGACGCTCTTGCCGTCCTTGCCCTCGGCGCGCAGGTGGATACGCAGCGTTACGTCGGTCACCCAGGCGTTCTTCTCTTTGCTGGAGGGGGCGGTGCCGACGAATTGCACGGGCACGTTGATCACGTACCAATCATCGACGGCGTCTTTGCGCTTACCGGCGGCCAGTGCGGGAATCTGGGGGATGGCTACAGGCTGAGGCGCCAGTGTTTTCGGTGCGTTGTCCGCGAGTCCGACTCTGAGCTTGGTGACGTCTTCAGCGTTGAGCAGGGTTGAGCCGCAGATCACGGCGGTTATGGCGGTAAGCAGGATGTTTTTCATGGCAAAAGTCAGATGTGTGGTATTTATATAGCATAAGGGGGAGCCCTTTGGCGAGAAGAATCTTGCAGAACTCTCATTTTTTTTGAAAGATGTGCGCCGCTTTCGACGTATGAGTGAGTAAGCACGGCGCCGAGGCACCCCAAGGCGACAGCGCGGGGCGGCTCTTGTTCACGGGCGCCGGGGGCGTTTCTGCCCGACTTTTAGCCTTGCAGCGCCTGCGTTTCTGTGTTATAAGCGCCCTCGTCATGAACATTCTCGCCACCTACGTTCATCGTCTCAATCCCGTTCTGATAGAGATTCCCGATACGCCGCTGGCGGTCCGGTGGTACGGTCTCGCCTATGTCTGCGGTTTTCTCTTGGGCTATTGGGCTCTGCTCAAGATTTCGCGCCGGGGGCTCTACTGCGTCAAGCCCGACAAGCTGGGCGATTTCATCACGTGGGTCTGCCTGCTGGGGGTGCTGGCCGGCGGACGGCTCGGGGAGTTTTTCTTCTACTGGCTGCCCGAGAAGGGTTTGAGCGGTCTGGCGGAGGATCCGACTTGGGTTTTCCGCGTGTGGGAGGGCGGTATGGCGTCTCACGGCGGCATGCTCGGCGTGCTGCTGGTGGCGCTGTTTTATGCGCGCAGCCACAAGCTCTCCTTCCCCGGGGTGCTGGACGGCTTGGCCATTGTGGCGCCCATCGGCCTCTTCTTCGGCCGACTGGCGAATTTCATCAACGGGGAGCTCTACGGGCGCATCACGTCGGCGGACAATCCGCTGGCGATGAAGTTCCCGCAGGAGATTTATGAGCTGGCTCCCGATCAGCTGATGCAGGCAGCCGTGGCCGCGCAGCAGGCGGCGCCCGAGACGGCGATTCACACGCCGGGGATGATTGCGGAGCTCTGCCGCACGAATGATGCGGTCTGCGCGGCGGTGGAGCCTTTTCTTCACTACCGCTGGCCCAGCCAGCTTTTTGAGGCGGCGAGCGAGGGTCTGCTGCTCTTTGCCGTGCTCATTGTGACGCGCATCAAGTGGAAGAATGCCCCGGACGGCACTTTCTGCGCTCTCTTCTGTTTCATCTACGCGATCGCGCGCATCGCCTCGGAATGCCTCAAGGAGCCCGATGCCGGCGTGTGGCACGGAATCACTCAGGGTCAGCTCCTTTCGCTGGGTCTGGTCGTCTTGGGCATCGGCTTTGCCGTCTCGTCTTACCGCCGCGCCAAAGCCGAAAAAATGACGCTGATCGAAAAAAAGTGAAAAAAAAGCTTGCCAAGTAGGCCGGCTGCGTGTAAAATGCCCCCGCACGCCACATCGGTGGCCTGCAAAACAGAAATGGGTAGGTTCCCGAGCGGTCAAAGGGGGCAGACTGTAAATCTGCTAGCGTTTGCTTTCGATGGTTCGAATCCATCCCTGCCCATTCTCCAAAGCGGAGGTAGCTCAGTTGGTAGAGCAACACCTTGACATGGTGGAGGTCGTAGGTTCGAGTCCTATCCCCCGTACGCCTGAAGGCTCATCCCGATGCGGATGAGCCTTCCTGCTTTTGCGCTGCCGCTCTTTAATTTCTTCTTGCCAAACATTCCGATATGCGCTAAAATGCAGCCGCGAAAGGTGTGCCCGGCACACTCAACATTCAACCCCATTCAGATCATGCCTGTACCTACTCAAGAACAGTACATCAAGATGCTCAACACGGCCAAGGAGAAGGGCTATGCCTACCCGGCCATCAATGTCACCACGATCGAGGTCATCAACGGCGCTCTCAAGGCTTTCGCTGAGGCCAAGTCCGACGGTATCATCCAGATTTCCCTCGGCGGCGGTCAGTTTGCTTCCGGCACGGCCGTGAAGGATTCCGCCACGGGTGCCATCGTGCTCGCTGAGGCCGTGCATCGCCTCGCTGAGAAGTACGATGTGCTGGTGGCTCTGCACACCGACCACTGCCAGGCCGATAAGATCGACAGCTTCCTGCGCCCCCTGATCGCCGAGTCCAAGAAGCGCATCGCCGCCGGCCAGGGCCCGCTCTTCAACTCCCACATGCTTGACGCTTCCGCCCTGCCCATGGCCAAGAACCTCGAGATCTCCAAGCAGATGCTCAAGGAGTGCGCCGAGGTCGGCATCGTTCTCGAGATCGAGATCGGTGTTGTCGGCGGTGAGGAAGACGGTGTTGACAACTCCGGCCAGCACGCTGCCAAGCTCTACACCTCGCCCGAGGATATGCTGCTGACCTACGAGACGCTCAACGGTCTCGGCGAGTTCATGCTGGCTGCCACCTTCGGCAATGTGCACGGCGTCTACAAGCCCGGTGCCGTGAAGCTGGAGCCCAAGATTCTCCGCGACGGTCAGAAGGCTGTGATGGACAAGTACGGCAAGGATATGCGCCTGGTGTTCCACGGCGGTTCCGGCTCCGATCTCTGCGACATCCGCGAGGCTATCTCCTACGGCGTGGTCAAGATGAACATCGACACGGATACGCAGTACGCTTTCTCGAAGCCGATCGTGATGCACATGTGCCAGAACATTGACGGCATGCTCAAGATCGACGGCGAGGTCGGCAACAAGAAGGTCTACGATCCGCGCTCTTACCTGAAGAAGGGTGAGCAGGGTATCTGCGAGCGCCTCAAGGTCGCTGCCTCCGATCTGCTCTCCGAGGGCAAGACGCTCTTCGGCCAGATCTGAGTTCTCGCTCGCTGAGTTACTCATCCATATGACGCGCGCGGCTGCATTCAGCCGCGCGCTTTTTTTCGGCTCGCGCGTGTCGGAGCCGCACGCCTCCGGCAGCGCGAGCGGGCGACCGATTCCGTGCAAAGTCAGCGCGGAAACAGCGTGTAGCCTTCTGCGGCAGCGAGACCGGAGTCCCCTTCCCCGCCGCCCTGTCTCTCATACATTGTCGTTTGCTCGAGCGTTCGCCGCCTGCGCTACGGGCTTGACTTATGGCTTTAGCATGGTATGATGTTGCCTATGCCTGCTCAGAAGCATTCTGAAAACTGGAACTCGAAGCTCGGCGTCATTCTGGCCGTGGCGGGCAGTGCGATCGGCTTCGGCAACTTTCTGCGCTTCCCGGGACTGGCGGCTCAGTACGGCGGCGGGGCCTTCATGATTGCCTACTTTACGGCTTTTCTGCTGCTGGGTATTCCGCTTTCGTGGGTGGAATGGACGCTGGGACGCCGCGGCGGCATCGGCGGCGGCCACTCGACGGCTTCGATTTTCTTCAATATCACGCGCTCGCACGTGTGGAAGTATCTGGGAATTTTCGCGGTGCTGGCTCCGCTGAGCATCAGCATGTATTACATGTATCTGGAGGGATGGACGCTGGGCTACGCCTACCACACGGCGGTCGGGGATCTCAACCTGAGTAGCAGCGAGGAGTTCGGCGCGTTTTTCTCGTCTTTCGTGGGGGCGTCGCACGACGGTGCCATTTTTGAGCCGGGGCAGAGTACGCTGCTGATTTTTTTCGGTATGGCGCTGCTGCTGAATCTCTTTTTGGTTTACCGCGGGGTGACGAAGGGCATCGAGTGGTTCTGCAAGTGGAGTATTCCGGTGCTGCTGTTGACGGCGATTATCGTGATGGTGCGCGTGCTGACGCTCGGTACGCCGGATGCGTCGCATCCCGAACGCAATGTCAATGAGGGGCTCGGTTATATGTGGAATCCCGCCAAGACGATGCTGGTGGCGGTCAGTGAGGCGGACGGACGGACGACGGAGCGCACGGTGAATATGATTCCGCATACGGCTACGCCCGAGCAGCGCCGCGAGCTTATCGAGCGAACGCAGGCCGACTTCCCTGATGCTCGCATCGAGGAGCGCCGTCTTTCGCTCGGTCAAAGCCTGCTCAACCCGCAGCTCTGGATTACGGCGGCCGGGCAGATTTTCTTCTCGCTTTCCATCGGGTTCGGGACGATTTGTACGTACGCGAGTTACGTGCCGCGCGGGCACGATATTGCTCTGGGCTCGCTGACGGCCAACGCTGCCAATGAGGTGGTGGAGGTGGGTATTGCGGGGATGATGATTGTGCCGGCGACGGTTTCGCTGCTGGGTGTGGCGGCAGCGGCGGGGGCGAGTACCTTCGGGCTGGGCTTTAATGTGCTGCCGCAGGTTTTTGCGAGTATGCCGGCCGGGCAGCTTTTCGGCACCTTGTTTTTCGTTTTGCTTTCGCTCGCGGCGGTGACGAGTTCGATTTCTCTGCTTCAGCCGGCAATGGCTTTCCTCGAGGAGTTCTGGGATCTGAAGCGCACGCAGAGCACAACGCTGGTGGCTGCGTTGATGACGGCCGGGGCGCTGATTGTTTCCTGGTTCACGGGCGGGGGGATGATGGCGCTCGATACGATGGATTTCTGGATCGGCACGATGTTCCTCTACATCATTACGACGCTTTATCTGGTGATTTTCCGCTTTATCTGGGGCACGAAGAACGGGCTGCGCGAGCTACAGCGCGGCGCGCTGCTGCCGATTCCGCGTGCGCTCGGCTTTGTGCTCAACTGGGTGACGCCGCTGATTCTTTTCGCTATTTTTGCTTCCTGGGTGTATCAGAATGCCTTTGTGACGCTCTGCCCCCAGATTCGCAATATTCTCCATGCTGAGCCCGGGGCGTTGATTCCGCTCGGCTGGGTTCTGCTCACGGGTGTCTTTATGACCTTTGTGGTGCGCACGTCTCGCTACCGCCACAAACGCAAGCTCGAGAAACAACCTGAAACTGATCGCATTCCGATTTCATGACCTTTGCCGGTATTGTTACGATGATTCTTTCCATCAGCGCCGTCTGGGGGCTGATGATTGCATGCCTCATCCGTTTATGCAAGCAGGATACGGATCGCATTGATTGAGCATGCCGAGAAAGTGCGGCGGGATTGCGGGTTGACACGCTGGGCTCTCTGTGCTAGACTGGGGGCATGTTCAGGCTGTTCTTTTCCGTTATCTTTGCCGTTTTGAGTCTGCTGCCCTTGCACGCGGATTCGACTGCTGAGCAGCACCCTGCTCAGCCCGACAGGCCGCGTGCGATCGTGATTTTTCTTGCCGATGATCTCGGTCTGCACGATACGTCGACTTATGGTTGTGCCGAGGTTCCTTGCCCGAATCTGGATCGACTGGCGGGCGAGGGTTTACTCTTCACGGATGCTCACAGTACGACGTCGGTCTGCACGCCGTCGCGTTTCTCGTTGCTGACGGGCAAGTATGCTTGGCGCCAGCGGGGTACGGGTGTCCTCGACGGCGACGCCAAGTTGATTCTGCCGACGAAGCAGGAGGCGCTGACGCTGCCTGCCGCGATGCAGCTGGCAGGCTACCGCACGGCGGCTATCGGCAAGTGGCACCTCGGGTTGGGGCGCGGCAATCAGCCGACGAATTGGAATGCGCCGATTGCGCCCGGGCCTCGTGAGGTGGGCTTCGATTATTCGTTTATCATGGCGGCGACGGCGGATCGCGTTCCCTGTGTTTTTTTGCGCAACGGTACGGTGGTGGGGCTCGACCCGAAGGATCCCATCGAGGTGAGTTACGAGCCGGGATTCCGCTTTGATGAGGAGAGGACGGCGGAGACGCATCCGGAGTTGCTCAAGCCCTGGGGGCGTCCGCGCAACGCGCAGCACGCCTGCACGATTATCGACGGTATTTCGCGCATCGGGCATATGCGGGGCGGCTCAGCCGCGCTTTGGCGGGATCAGGATCTTGCCGATCGGATCACGGATGAGGCGGTGAATTTTATCCGCGAGAGTGCGGGGCGGCCGATTTTTCTTTATTTCTGCACGAATGATATCCACGTGCCGCGCGACCCGCACCGGCGCTTCCGCGGCAAGAGCGGCTTGGGTATTCGCGGTGATGTGACGCTGCAGATGGATGATTCGCTGGGGCGCATCCGCCGGGCTCTCGAGGAGGCCGGGTACGCGGATGATTGTCTTTTCATTTTCACGAGTGACAATGGCCCGGTGATCAATGACGGTTACCTCGACGGTTCGCATGAAGCCTGCGCCAATCACAACCCGGCTGCTCCGCACGCAGGGGGCAAGTACGGTATTCTCGAGGGCGGGACGCGTGTTCCGTTTGTGGTGTGCTGGCCGGGGAGGGTGGCTCCGGGGCGCTCGGCGGCTTTGGTGAGTCAGGTTGATCTCGCGCGTTCGCTGGCCGTGCTGGCGGGCGTGGAGGTGCCCGAGGGTTCGATGCCGGACAGTGAGGTGCAGCTGGATGCGCTGATGGGGCGCGATGCGCAGGGGCGAGGCTGCTTGGTAGAGCATCAGGCGATGAATAATCGCTTGGCGCTGCGCGTCGGTGCGCTCAAGTATGTGGAGCCGTGGCGCCGTCAGCCGGCGCGGCTTTATGATCTGAGCCGCGATCCGCGGGAGGAGAGGGATCTGGCTCCGGCGGCGCCCGCCGAGCAGTTGCAGCGCTTCGAGTCTCTCTTGCGCGAGATTCGCGAATCGGTGAGGCCGCAGTGAGGCCGTGCGGCGTCAGGGTTGCGTCAGGGTTGCCGCAGCGCTGTCCGGGCTCTGCGTCAGGGCCGTGAGCCGGGGTCGCGCTGAGGCGTGCTTTCGCTGAGATGCAAAACCGCCGTCCCGATGTCGGGGCGGCGGTTTTGTGTCGCGTTTTCTTGCCGAGCGGCGGGGAGGGCGGAGCCTCGCAGCCGGGGGCAAGGGGTGCGCTCACACCTCGAAGAGGTGGGTGACGGAAGAGTTGTCGTGGATGCTCTGAATGGCCTTGGCGAAGAGCGGTGCGATGCTGACGGTGTCAACCTGTTCGCCCCAGGCCATGGGGACGGAGTCCGAGCAGAGGAGTCGCTCGATGGGGCTCTTGGCCAGGCGTTCGCGAGCCGTGTCGTTGAGCACGCCGTGGGAGACGCCGGCGAAGATGCGGGCAGCGCCGTGTTCTTTGAGCACGGCGGCGGCGGCGCAAAGGGTGCCGCCCGACTCGGTCATGTCATCAACCATGATCACGTCTTTGCCGGCGACGTCGCCGATGACGGCGTGGGCATCGACTTCCGTGGCCGAGATGCGCTGCTTGGCGACGATGGCCAGCTGGGTACCCAGCAGGTTGGCGTAGCTCTTGGCGTTCTTCACGCCGCCGATGTCGGGCGAGACGACGACGAGGTTGTCGAGGTCGGTGACGTAGTGCTCGCGCAGG
Source organism: Candidatus Parakkermansia intestinigallinarum (assembly GCA_019114365.1). Lineage (GTDB taxonomy): Bacteria > Verrucomicrobiota > Verrucomicrobiia > Verrucomicrobiales > Akkermansiaceae > Akkermansia > Akkermansia intestinigallinarum. The sequence continues at coordinate 15,005 of DXFQ01000020.1, forward strand.
TGGTGAATGAGAACGGGGACGGAGACCAGGTGATCGACGGGAATCTCGAAGAAGCCCTGAATCTGGGCTGCGTGCAGATCCATGGTCAGCACGCGGTTGACGCCGGCGGCCGTCAGCAGGTTGGCGACGAGCTTGGAGGTGATGGGCACTCTGGGCTTGTCTTTGCGATCCTGACGCGCATAGCCGTAGAAGGGCATCACGGCGGTGATGCGGCTGGCGCTGGCGCGGCGCACGGCATCCACCATCACGAGCAGCTCCATGAGGTTGTGGTTCGTCGGCGGGCAGGTCGGCTGAACGATGAAGACGTCTTCACCGCGGATGGACTCCTCGATCTGGACGAAGCTCTCGCCATCGGGGAAGGTGGTGACCATCGCGTCGCAGAGCGGTAGACCCAGCTCGTTGGCAATGTCCTTGGCTAATTGGGGATGTGCAGTGCCGCTGATGATTTTCATATGCTGATGATTGAGGGGGGGGAAGTGTGTGCGCCGTCTATTCTTGACATTTTGGCGAAAATAGCAATACTAAAAGCGCAACGTCGCTGATTTTTTTCGCATGTCCGATTCTCCGCCCCAGAGGAATTTTTCTCTATTGTCATTATTATCAAAAGATAACATCAATATCGCCCTCTGCGCGCTTATCCTGCTCCTGTTTTATTTCACCTATCCCGCCTACGTGCAGGGGAGTCAGGATGCGGTCACGTGGCTGCTTTCCGCTTGGAATAAGGAGAACGATTACGAGCATGGCGGCTTGGTTCCGGTCTTTGCCGTCTACCTCTTTATTCACGCCTTCAACGGTCTGAAGGGGGCGGAGCTCAAGGGCAGTCTGACGGGGCTCTGGGTGCTGCTGCTCGGGGCTTTGCTCTGCCTGTTGGCGGTGCGCTCGCAGCAGCCGCGCGTGGCTTGGGGGGCTCTTCCCTTTCTGCTGTGCGGGCTGGTGTGGTGCCGCTCGGGGCGGCGCGCGGCGTTGCACTGCGCTTTTCCCTGTTTCTTTTTGTGGCTGGCTATTCCGCTGCCGGGTTTTCAGCAGGCGACGGTGGGGCTTCAGCTGATGGCGGCGAAGGGGTCGCACTTGCTGGCGGGGTTCTTCGGGGTCGAGACGATTCTGGAGGGCACGAATGTGAGTTCGGCTTCGGGGGATTGGGATGCTTTCAATATCGCCGGCGGTTGCTCGGGCATGCGCTCGCTGATGGCTCTGCTGATGATTTCCGCCGCTTGGGGGTATCTGGCAGACGGGCTCAGCCTCTGGAAGCGCCTTGTGCTGGGGCTTTCCGCGATTCCGATCTCGATTGTCGCCAACGCCATTCGCGTGGCGAGTATCTTCATCTGCGCCGAGTACGTGAGCCCGGCTTTCGCGGGCAAGACTTGGCATGACTGGTCGGGTCTGCTGTTTTTCTTCCCGGCGAGTTTGGTCTGTCTGGCTTTGCTGCACAGCTTGCTGGCGGGCGAATGGGTTTGGCTGCACCGCGGGCGCGTGGTGATGCGGCGCCACGGGAACCACGGAGAGGAGAACCACGGAGAGGAGGACGGCGATTTGCCGGAGGTGACGAAGCAAAGGCCGCTCGATGAGCCGAGCGAGCGCGTCCGCGGTGAAGGAAAGGAGGAGAAGCAATGAAGCGATGCACCGCCTTGGGGGCATGGCTGAGGGCGCTGAGCCCGGCTCTGCTGCTGTCATTCGTGCTCGGCATGATCTGGGTGCTGCCCCGCGAACTCACGATTCTCGAGTCGGATATCAGCCCCGATCTGCCGACGGGCTTTGCCCCGGCAGGCTGGTACGGCCATCGCACGCAGGAAAGCGAGCAGGAACGCGCCATCCTCGCTGCCGATACGCGCTTCAGCAAGGCCATCTATTGCCGGGTTAACCCCATTACTCGGGAGATCGACGATGAGCCGCTGGTCGTTTCGATTATTTACTCGGGCAATGATATGAACTCGTCCATTCACCGCCCCGAGCGCTGTCTCCCGGCTCAAGGGCATATCAACCTGCTCGGCTCGGCACGTGAGCTGACGCTCAGAGACGGGCGCAGCCTGACTTTCACGCGCCTCACTTCGACGGTCATTCGCGAAGAGGGAGAGCGCAAGGAGCGCGTGCGCTATATTCACTATTACGTCTTCGTCGGCCACGGTCACGTTTGCTCCTCGCACCTCATGCGCACCTTTCTGGACATCTGCGACCGCGTGTTTAAGGGGAAGGTGCAGCGCTGGGCCTACTTCCAAGTCGGCGGTTCGTACCGCCCCGACGATCCCGAGGGCGAGGCGAGAACCGACGAACGACTGCGGCAACTCATCGCGGATCTGATGCCCGAGTTGCTCGAAAACGAAGGCCCATCCCGATGATTTTCTTGCCCGCCGAGCGGGCTGAAGGCACAGTTTTCGCTTGCGTAACGGGGTTCGCCAGTGATACTATCCTCTCAACTTATGGCCGCATCTGACATCAGTTTTCATCTCGAACAAATCCGAAAGAGAAAATGGGATGACCAAAGCCTGGCTCGGCAGGCGCTTCCCCTTGCGGCCGAATTGCAGAAGAGTGCTCTGCGCCAGCTCAATTCTTCGGAGCGTGTTTTGCTGGCGGCGCTGAGTCGCTTGGCGACGGAGAAGCGCAATCGGCGCTTCGTCCGCAGTCTCTGCTCGCTGGTGTTTTTCAGCTCGGATCTTCAGTCCCGCTCCGAACAGCTGCGCAAGCTCATCGCGGAGTTCAACGGCATCCCGAATCTCTTCAGCACGATGGGCAAGATCAGGCTCAAGGGGGCCGCGATCGCGCCGCGCAGTCTTCAGGCTGCGGCCATGTCTGAGGTGAGGCGCGTTTTCCAAGCGACCTTCGGCGAGTTGACGCTGCCGCCCGAGCTGGACAAGGCGTCCAAGCGCATTCGCGAGCTGAACAAGGCGGGTATTCGCTCGGTTGTCGCCCCGCTTGCGCCGGACACTTTCGGCAACGCCGGCGCCGAAAAATACCAACGCAATCTCGAGGGCATTCTCAGCAAGCAGCAGGAGGCGGGCATTGTGATTGATCCGCTGCGTCTCTGCCCCCTGCTCTCGGCCTATTCGCCGGAACAGGGGGCTGCCAAGCTCAAGGAGAAGCTGCTGCACCTGCTCAAGGCGGCCGGCGGTTCGCCGTCGGGGAGGCGTCTGCTGCTGGAGGCGGGGCGCTCTGATGTGATGGCCATCGTGATCGATGCCTTCTGCCGCGTGTATGAGGAGCTGCCGAAGATGCCCGCGGAGCTTGTGATTGAGCTGCCGGCTTATCTGAGTTCGTCGCAGACGGCGCTGCGGGATCTCATTAACTGGGCTTCGGCGCGTTGCGCCAAGGGCAAGCCGCCTCTGCCGGTGGCCATCATCAAGGGCTCTCACCTCATGGAGGAGCAGCAGCTCAACCACCTCTACGGTCAGCGCGCGCCGCTGAGTCGCAACAAGCTCGAGACGGATCGCCGCTTCAAGCGCCTGCTGCGCGTGGCTATGGTCGAGTCGAAGGGGGCGATTGTGCCGATGATCGGTACGCACAGCTGCTTTGATCTCGCCTACGGGCTTCTGCTCTGGGCCAGCAGCGGCAAGAAGGGCATGCCGGGCATTCTCCTCACGGCGGGCTTGGGCAATCACCAGGCGCGCCTGCTGGCCAAGCAGGGGGCGGATGTTACGCTGCGCAGTTTCGCGACGGCGACGGGCGCGGAAGCGGAGTTCGAGCACTATCTCATTACGCTGCTCAACGAGCTGGCTCTGCCCGACGGTTTTCTCTCGGCCGGCTATGCGGTTGAAACGGACTCGATGGAGTGGAACAAGATGCGGCAGCACTTCCTCGCTTCGATTGATCGCGCGAGCGATTCGCAGACGGGGCGCCACGAATCGGCGACCTTCGAGAGCACGGGGCTGGCGCGCATGCTGGAACGCTCGCACATCGATGCGCTCTATCACGAGGCCAACAAGGCCCGCGAGATGCAGCCTGACACGCTTCAGATTAACATTGCCGGCGAGCCGTACACGAGCAATCTGACATACGTGCACCGCTCGCTGACGGTGCCCGGTCTGGTGGAATACCGCTTTAGTGTGGCGGATTACAAGGGGCTGCGCCGCGTGCTCAACCGCGCTGCGGAGGCCGCCCGAGGCGAGCCTCTGCCGGCCGAGCAGCGCGCCAAAACCCTGCTGCGGCTCGCCCGCGTGCTGGAGGATGCCTGCGAAGAGCTCGCCGGCCTCATGGTCAAGGATGCGGGCTATACGCTCAGCCAAGCCGATGCGGAGCTGAGAAATGCTGCCGACGCCTGCCGCCTCTATGCCCGCGCCATCACGCAGGACGGCTTCCCGGACGGGACGCGCCCGGCGCCGCTGGGTCTTGTCGTGGTGGCGCCGTCGCCCAACCGCCCGGTCGAGGAGGCCGTTTCCGCCATAGCCGCGGCTTGGGTCACGGGCAACGTCATCATCTACAAGCCGGCCATGGCCTCGATGATGCTCGGCCTGAGGCTCTGCGACCTGATGAGGAAGGTCGGCATGAATGATCCGGCTTTGCAGCTCGTTCCCTGTCTGGACAATGAGATGGCTCATTGCCTCATGAGCGATCCGCGCGTCAGTGCCGTCATCGCGGCGCTGAGTCCGCGCAGCCGTCGGCGCCTGCTGGAGGCCAACCCCGCCTGTCACCTGATTGAGGCCGACCTCGGCCAGTGCGTGGCCTACCTCGATGCCCAGTGCGACTGGAGGCAGGCCGTGCGCGACCTGAGCCGTGCCGCGCTGAGGCGAAGCGGCCGTTGCGTGAGCTGCCCGCACGTTGTGCTGGTGCATGCCGCGCTCTGCGACAATCAGCATTTCATCGCGGCGCTGCACGATCTCGTGACCTCGCTGACGGCCGAGCCCGGCTGGGTCGAGGGATGCGACCTCGGCCCGATGGCCGCGGCTCCTTCGGAGGAGGCGCTGGAGCTGCTCAGCGGCGTGGAGGGTGACGGCGAGTGGCTGGTGCAGCCCTACCTCGCTACGGTGGGCACGCAGATTCGCACGCCGGGCGTGCGCATCAACATTCGACGCGACGGTCTCTACGCGCGCAACTGCCGCAATCTGCCCATCATCGCTCTCATGAAGGTGGCCGATGCCGAGGAGGCGATCGAGCTACAAAACAAGCTCAGCGGCGGGCAGATGGCCATTGTCTACACGCTCAGCAACGAGGTTCGCAAGCTCTGGCGCAAAAAGATTCGCGTGGGCAATCAGGGCATCAACTGCTGCCCCGAGCCTCAGCCCGGTCTCATTCCCTTCGGCGGGTGGCGCGAAGCATGCAACGGCTTTACGCCCAAGGCCGGCAGCGTGAACTACCTCACGGCTCTCTGCCGCTGGGATGAAACGGGGCGCCCGCAGCGCCGCGGCAAGCAGCGCGATGTGCCCTTTGCGCCTTGGGAGCAACTGCAACCCAAGCCCGACCCGGAAGACTTCACGAGGCTCACGGCTGCCGCCGATTCGATTTCCTATTGGTGGACGCAGGAGTTCAGCACGCGCCACCTGCTGGATTCCAAGCCGGGAGAAACGACCGAGCTGAGCTACAAAGCCTGCCCCGTCTGCCTGAGGGCGGACGATGCTTGCAGCGACGCCGATCTCGGCATCGCTCTCATGGCGGCTCTGCGCCTCGGCTGCGACATCGAGCTGAGCTGCGAGAGCATGCGCCCCTGGATGCTCCGCGAGCTCACGCCGCTGAAAGTCAGCGTCACCGAAGAGAGCCGCAGCGATTACCTGCAGCGCTTCAGCGATTTTGCCAAGCGCGGCGTGCGCGTGCGCGACTGCTTCGCGACGGCTGAGACCATCGCCGCCGCCAAAGACTGCGGCCTGCGGCTCGACACGGCGCGCGTCGTAGCCAACGGGCGCATCGAGATGCTGCACTATCTCCGCGAGTTGGTCGTCACGCGCCGCACCGCGCGCTACGGCAATCTTCTCGACGATGCCGATACCAACTGATCGCCTGAGGCCGCCGCATCGTCGCGCACGCGGCGGACGGCGCAGCCCCGTTTGAGGTCGGGAGCGCCCGTGTCGGCTCGCGGGTGCGGGCTCGCGCGTGTCGGCTTTTGCCGCATCGGCGCGCGAGCGGCAAGAGAAAAAGCCCCCGAGCCGCCTCAACGGCCCGGGGGAGAAGAAACGGGGCGAAGCGCGCTCGAGGCGTGCTTCGGGCGCCCGAGTTCTCAGAGCACGGCGCCCCAGTGATGATCCTGCATGAAGGCGCGCGCGTCGGCGTGACCGGCCTCAGCCGCCTTTGAAATCCAGAACCGGGCTGCCTGCTCATCCTTCGGCGTGCCGAGGCCGTGGAAGTAGCAGCGGCCGAGGTTGTACTGCGCCGCTCGGTTGTTGAGCTGAGCCGCGCGCAGGAAGCAATTCATCGCCGCCACG
>DXFQ01000021.1 GCA_019114365.1 Candidatus Parakkermansia intestinigallinarum
ATGGTTTTATCATGCCATATTTCAGCCAAAAGTGTTACCGATGTCTTGGAACTTCTGTAACCTATGTCCTGATACTTTTTTGTAACCTATGTCTTGGTACAGTACCAGTTTTGCCCTCTCCTTGCCCGACACCCCGCATGATTACTGCATCCTTTTTCCCTCTGCTCAAACTTTGGGACAGGTGTGCAAAAGCCCCGAGGCTCCGCAGTTTTTATCTTGACGCGGCTCACCTGCCTGCTACAATGAGGAACGGCTCGGAGAGCCATGCGAACCACCCCCATCCCATGAACAAAGCTTTCAGACTGATCCCCCTGAGCCTGCTGTTGAGCCTTCCCGCTGCGGCAGGACGCGTCGGGCTCGCCCTGTTGCCGGCCGAGCCCCTGCCCCCCACCCCTGCACCCCTGCCGTCCTCGCCGGAGAATTCCGCGCCGAGCGCCGACGCACCCGAGGCGGTCGCTCCCGTCGACGCCGCTCTCGACACGCCGACTCCCGAGGCCGCCGATAAGGAGGTGACGACGCGTCTGCAACTGCTCAACGAGGCCAATGAGCTTCAGAGTGAGACGGCCGAGCTCGTGCTGCACCTGCGCTGGGGTCGCATCGGTCTCAGCGAGGCGCTGCCGAAGCTCAAGGAGCTGCTCGAACGCTCCGATGAGACCTTCGGGCAGGCTGTTGCCGACGGCACGATCAAGGACTGCCTGCAGGGGCACGTCCGCCTGCGTCGCGCCGCCAACGCGCTCATCGTGACGGCGCGGGTCATTCGCGACCAGTTCTCGTATTACATGAACGCCGCCGACACGCCCGCCGAGCTCAAGAGCCTCATTGAGAAGAGCCTCTACGCCCGCCGCGGCTTCGTTCTGCGCAGCGAGCTGAGCGATGACATGCTGCGGCGCATCGAGCCCATCGAATCGCGGCTCCGCGAGACGGCGGATATGCTGAATCAGGGAGCGGAGATTCTCGAAAAGGTCACGGACCGCGAGAGTGCGGATGCCGCTGCGCCGAAAATTCTCGATCTGCGCACACGCGGCCGCAAGCTGCACGAGGAGTCGATGACCTTCATCACGTCGCCGCAGGGTGAGAAGGACGAGGAGGAGCTGGCGCGAGCCGCCGCCTGCAGCGTCGGTCTGAGCGGCCCCTGGCTGCGCGTCCGCGAACAGGAAGAGCGCCTCAGCAAGGAGTCCTTCTACGGCTCTGAGGCGCTGCGCGAAGCCATCGGCGAGGCACCCTGAGGCTGCTGAGACACACCCCGAGCCCCCCCCGGAGAAACACCCTGAGGCCCGCTGAGGCACCCCGCGGCCGTTGAGACACCCCGAGACCCTCGGAGAAACACCCTGGGGCGTGCCGGAATCAGGCCGTTCGCCCGATATCGGCGGGCGGCATGCCCACCGCTGAGGCTCGGCGGCGCCGGTGCGGGCTCCCTTCTTTTAGACCTGCCCGCAGGCGGCAGGGTGCAGGCGGAGAGCCGCAAGCAGAAGGACGCAGGCGGCAGGGTGCGGGAGGGAAAAGCGATGCGGCTGCGGCTCAGCCCTCGTCGTCATCGCTCAGCGTCTCGATGCGAAAGACGTTGATCGTGTCGGGATCGGGGCAGCAGAAGCGCGCCGTGCCGGGCTCTTCCCCGGGGATGCTGCCGCCGTAGCGCAGGATATCCGCGTAGAGGAAGCCGACGTGCATCGCCATCGGGCAGAGCTTGCCGCGTTCGGTGTCAAAATCGAAACGATCGCCGATGCAGTGCCCGCGGTGGCAGCCGCGAGGGCCTTTGCGATCAATCAGGGTAATGCGAATACGGGGCTTTTTCATGTCAGGCAGGAGCTCAGAGAAACGCCGCGGCACGACCGGGAGCGGCAACGGGGAGCGGCAGGCTCAACCATAGCGCATCAGCCTCTGTGATGCAAGCCCAAACAGCCTGAAGACGCGACACAGTTGATGATTGACATCGCGAGAGACACACGGTAAACTTCGCGACATGAAGCTCGTGAGCTGGAATGTCAACGGACTGCGCGCCACCCTCGGCAAAGGCTTGGCGGAAAAGATGGACGCCCTTGCCCCCGACCTGCTCTGCCTGCAGGAAATCAAAGCCCGCCCCGAACAAGTCAAGGATGACTGGATCAACGCTTGGCCGCACGCCCTCTGGAATCCGGCGCAGCGCCCGGGCTACTCCGGCGTGCTCATCCTCTCCAAGCTGCCGCCGCTGAGCACGAGCCTCGGCATCGGCCAACCCGAACACGATGCCGAAGGACGCGTCGCCACCATGGAGTTCGACGACTTTTACTTCGTCGGCTGCTACACCCCCAACTCCCAAAACGAGCTCGCGCGCCTGCCCTACCGCCAAGAATGGGACGCCGCCTTCCGCGACTACGTCTGCCGCCTGGCCGAGACCAAGCCCGTCGTCCTCTGCGGCGATCTAAACGTCGCCCACGAAGAAATCGACTTGGCGCGCCCTGATGCCAACCACTTCAGCGCGGGATTCTCCGACGAAGAACGCGCCGGCTTCAGCCGCCTGCTCGCCGCCGGCTTCACCGACAGCTTCCGCCACCTCCACCCCGACGCCCGAGACGCCTACTCGTGGTGGAGCTTCCGCGGCGGTGCACGCGCGCGGAACGTCGGCTGGCGCATCGACTACTTCTGCGTGAGCAACGGCATGGTCGACCGCATCGCCGAGGCCGGCATTCACGCCGACGTCACGGGATCCGACCACTGCCCGATTTCGCTCGTTCTGCGCTGAGTTCTGCGCTGAGTTCTGCGCCGAGCCCCGCCTGCGCCGCGAAACGCGGCGCCCGCCCGACGCCCCTTCCGCCCACCGCCGCCCCATGGTCAAACACATCATCCACCCCCTGCTGCTGAGTCTGGCGCTCACCGTCTGTCTCTTTCTGGCGCTGTGCTGCGCGGTCTATGCCGAGAGCCGCTCGCTGAGCGTCGATACCTACACCGTCCCGATAGAGCAGTGGGCGGACGACCTGCAACCCGTGCGCATCGCCGTCATCGCCGACCTGCACGTCAAGCGCTGGGACAAGCAGCAAATGGCGGACGTCGTCGAGGCCATTCGAGAGGCCAAGCCCGATCTCATCATGCTCGCCGGAGACTACGTGGAAGGCGTGCGCCGAAAGGACGCCATGCCCATCGACGACATCGCTGCCGCCTTGGCGCCTCTGGCCGACATCGCACCGACCTATTACGTGCTGGGCAACCACGACCTCAGCGCCCCGGCACACCACGTGAAACACGCCTTCAACAAGGTCGGCTTCACCTTCGTCGAGGGGCAGCGCCTGCGCCTCACGCTCTCGCACGGGCGCAGCATGGACCTGCAGGGCGTGGGCTACTACGAGAGCGAAAACAAGCCGCTCAACAAGCTCTTCAGCCAACCGCGCGACGCCGCCGTGCCCCTCGTCGTGCTCTGCCACACCCCCATCGGCTTCGACGTGCAGCCTCTGGATCTCGACCTCGTCATCGCGGGGCACACCCACGGCGGGCAGATCTGCAATGCGGACGGCGTTCCGCTGGTCTCGCTGCACGGCATGTCGACCGAGCGCCTGCGCGCCGGGCTCAAAAAGACCCCGAACGGCCGCCACCTCTTCATCACGCGCGGCATCGGCTGGAGCCGGGCGCCCCTGCGCCTGCACTGCCGCCCCGAAGTCGCCATCCTTGAACTGCGCTGACGCCGCGCCCGCAGCTCGCCCACGCAGCTCGCGCCCTCGGCTCTCACCCGCCCCGGCGAGAGATGATGAGCCAAGCCCCGCCCCGACGGGAAACGAGGAGCCGAGCCCCCGCCCCGCGCCTCGTCGACGCCCTCATTCTGCCTCGGCACCCGCCTGCGCATGCCCGCGCATGAGGGCAAAAAACGGGCGGCACCGCTTGCGCCGTGCCGCCCGCAAAACATAACAAACACAACTCATCAATAGTGCATCGGCATGAGCACGTAGAGGAACTCATCCGCCACGCGCATCACACAGGGACCTGAGGAATCAATCAGGTCGATGGACACATCGCCCTCGCCCACCGCCTTGAGCGGGTCGAGAATGTAGTCCACATTGAAAGCGATCGTCAGCTCGCGGCCGTCGTAGTTGATGGGCAGCTCCTCATTGGCCTCGCCGAGATCCGTCGAGCCCGTGAGCACCTCCATCGAACCCGGAGCAAAGCGGAAGCGCACGAGATTCGTCTTCTTGGCGGCCAGCAGCGACACGCGGCGCACCGTCTCGCTGAGATCCTGCGCCTTAATCTCAATACGCTCATTGTAGCGGCCGGGAATCACCTCGCGGTAATTCGGATACTTGCCGTCGATAATCTTGGTAATCAGCAGCGTATCCTCGAAATCAAAGGCGGCCTGATTCGTCGTGATGCGCACCATCACATCGCCGCTGTCGCTGAGCAAGCGGTGAATCTCACCCACCGCGCGGCTGGGAAGATCAATGCACACCTGCTGCGACTCCGGGAACTCCAGCTCGTTCTCAAACAGCGAAAGACGGCGGCCGTCGGACGCCACCATCGTCAGCTTGCCATCCTGAAAGCAGGTGTAAATACCGTTGAGCACGTAGCGCGAAATATCCTTCGAAATCGCAAACTCCGTGTAGCGGAACCCGCGATTGAGCATCGCCTGAGGCACGCGGAACTCGCGCGACTCCTTGAACACCGGCAGCTTCGGGAACTCCTCCGCCGGCAGACCGTTGAGCTTGAAGAGCGCGCGATTGCAACGAATCGTCGCCACCGTCCCCGAGCGCTCAATCGAAACCTCGCCGTCGCGCATCGCGCCGATAATCGCCTGCAGGCTCTTGGCCGGCAGCGTGATGGCGCCGGGCTCCATCACCATGCAGGGAAGCTTCGTGAGAATCGTCAACTCCATGTTGGTCGTCGTCAGGCGCAACTCGCCATCCGCGGCCTCGAGCAGAACATTGGAGAGAATGGGCAGGCTCGCACGCGTGGAAACCACGCCGGTCACCTTGTTGAGCCCATCGAGCAGAACTTGTTTGGCAAGAGCAATTTTCATACGTGAATCCTTCGGTTTGCGATTATTTTAGCGGGCAACCCGCCATCAGGCAAGCAAAAAAACATACGACCGCCATATTTTCCGGCATCAGAGCAAAAAGCATACAAGATGTAGTATGTCGGGCTCTTCCGGCGCCCCTACGCCTTCTTCGCGCCAAGGCAAAAAGCTCAAGATAAGTCAAGCATCTGCCGAATCGCCCCTTTGTCGGCAGCATCGCAACGAAAACCCGCGACTGCCGAACTGCAGCCGCGGGAGCTCGAAACAGTGCAAACAGCGCAGGCTCACTTGCCGGACGCCTTGTCCGCCGCAGCCGGAGCCGGAGCCCCTAGCGGATGCGGACGCGTCATCGCCTCGCGGTCGATGCGCGGCGTGCCGTCCTCCTCGCGGAAATTGAGCTTCTCACTGTCGAAATAAGGATACTGACCCTTGAGACGCAGCGCAAAATCCGCCTCATCGCGCTTCGCCTTGGGCAGCCACGCCACCTCCGCCACGGCGCAGATGCGGGGCACCAGCTGGTATTGGAACTTGAGCGGGCTGTGCAAGTACTCACTCCAGAGATTCCCCTGCACCCCCAGCACATGCCGCTGCTCCTCAGGCGTGAGATTCGGCAGCACGGGGTCGAAACTATAAACCCTCTGCCAGTCGAAATCCGTCGACGTCCCGATGCCGCGATAGCTCGGATCCGCCGGGAACTTCCCCTGCCCGTAGTCGAGATAGAAATGCGAGTTCGGCGTCAGAATCACATCGTGCCCCTTCTTCACCGCGGGGTACGCGTACTGCAAATTGCGCCAGACCATCACCACGGCAGAGGCCGGAATCTGGCTACCCTCCATAATCTCATCCCAGCCGATGATGCGGCGATCGTGCTCGGCGAGATCCTCCACGCAGAAATGCGTAAAATACTGCTGAATCTCACCGCAGCTCTTCATCCCGTGCTCCTCCATAAAGCGGTGAGCACCCTTACTCTTCTGCCACTGGTCGCGAGGCACCTCGTCACCGCCGATGTGAATATACGGAGCTTTAGGGAACAGCGCACAAACCTCATCAAACACATCGCGAATAAACGTAAAAGTCGCCTCCTTGGGCGCCATCACGTAGGGGTGCACGCCCCAAGTCGTCGCCACCCGAGGCTCAAAGCCCTCAATATCATCATTGCCCAGCTCGGGGTACGACGCAATCAGCGCGCAATTGTGCCCGGGCACCTCGATTTCCGGAATCACCGTAATACCGTGAAACTCGGCATAGGCCACCACATCGCGAATCTCTTCCTGCGTGTAATAACCGCCGTGCGGCTGATCCCCCGGCACGAGGAAATCCGTCACACTCGGAGAAACCGGGCGCTGAGAACCCAGCTGCGTAAGCTTCGGGTACTTCTTAATCTCGATGCGCCAGCCCTGATCATCCGTCAAATGCCAATGCAAATAATTCAGCTTGTAGCGAGCCATCAGGCGAATCACCTGCTTCATCTCATCGACCGTGCGGAAATAGCGCGACACATCAATCATCAGCCCGCGGTAGCGCAGCAGAGGCTCATCCTCCACCTTCATCGCCGGGAGAGCCTTCCGCCCGTCGCGATCCTGAACCACCGCCTGAGCCAGCGTCTGAGCCGCGAGGTGGAAACCGCGAAGATCATTCACGGCAATACTGATTCCCTCGGGCGTCACCTCTATCGCGTACCACTCCGGATTCACGCCGCGAGCCTGCAGCACCTTCAAATCGCCCGTGCGCTCCTCGGGCAGAACCTCGAAGCCGGCAGCCTGCAACGCGCGGATCGCCGCACGCCCGGCCTCACTGCGGCTCGTCCGATCATCCACCCGAATACCGCCGGACAGCGAAAAGCCCGGCTTCTGCAACTCGAGACTCAAATCAAGCGGCTTGGGAATAAACGAAGGCGACTGTTCCACCGGAGCGGAAGGCGCCGCGAGGGCGCAGGCCGCACCGAAGAAACCCAACACGGAGCTCAGAGGGAAGCGTCGCATGTCAAGATGATAGGATATAGCACCCCCATCCGTCAACCAAAAAACACCGCCCTCCCATTTTCTGCTTGCCTCAGAGCATCCGCATCATTATACTGCACCTATAAATCCGACCATGAGACACGCCGCATTCTACACCGCCCTACTGGGAAGCCTGCTCGCCGCACTACCCCTCAGCGCTCAGAGCTCAGCCGACTCCTCCGCCGCTCCCAAAGAAGAAGCCGAAGTCCGCTCCGGCGTGCGCTTCGTCGTCTGCAGCACCTCGGGCAATCCCCTGCCCGGCACCCTCTATTATCAAACGAAAAAAGACGAATTCAAACCCGTCCGCATCGCCGGGCGCACCCCCAGCCCCCGCATCAGGCCCTTCGGCGGCAACGTCGTCAAATTCTGGGACAAAGACCCCTCCGTCGAAGCGGAAGAAAATGCGACCGACAAACCGAACCGGGGCGCCGCCGCCAAAGTCGAACTCCCCAAGCCGACCCTTGAAATCGAAGTCCCCGCCGGCACCCCCTCGCGCTCCCTCTGCATCATCGTACCGCGCAAGGACGCCAAACCCGCCACCTACTTCATCGCCGAGAGCGACATCCCCGCCAAAGGCATGCACGTCATCAACATGACACCCTGGCCCGCCTTCATGACCATCTCCCCCAAGGGCGACTTCAGCGACAAACCCAAGAGCCAGCTCATCAAACCGGCCAACCTCAAGAGCCGAGGCTTCGGCCGCGACAGCATCTGGAGCTACCGAGGCGACAACAGCGAAAACGGCGTAGCCTTCCTCCTCGAGTACCAACCTGACCGCGCGAACCCCGAGCGGCGCCGCATCCGCTCCTCGCGCTTCGTCGTCTCCGATCGGCAGGCACAAATCACCATCCTCGTCAAAGACGGCAACAACGTCCGCATGGTCAACGTCCAGCTGGCGGACGACAGCCGCCGCGCCCCCCGCCGCTGATGCAAACGACGCCGGCTGCCCGACCGAGCAGCCGGCGCTTCTGCCCCCTCCCCCTCCCCCATTCCCGCGCTGCCCGCTCACCGAACCATGCCCATCCACCACACCAACGACGCCATTGCCCGACGCATCGAGCACATCGGCGACCATTTTGCCGTCACCGGCGACTTCCTCTACGGCGAGGAACTCCGCAACGGCCACATCAACACCACCTACCGCGCCTGCTACCGCACCGAAGACGGCCACGAAGACCGCTACATCCTCCAGCGCATCAACGACTACGTCTTCAAAGACCCGGCGCAAGTCATGCGCAACATCGAAAAAGTCACCCGCCACATCTCCTGGAAACTCCTGCGCCGCCGCCGCGACGCCGCCGGACAAACCCTGCAACTCTTCCCGGCCCGAGGCGGGCGCAACTACATCACCCTGTCGGAAGAAGGCGGCATGTGGCGCTGCTACAACAACATCGAAGGCACGCACACCTACGACGTCGTTGAAAACACCCGCCAAGCCTACCAAGCCGGCTACGCCTTCGGCTCCTTCCAGGACCTCATCTCCGACATGAACCAGGAAGACATCAAGGAAACCATCCCCGACTTCCACAACACCCCCAAGCGCTACGAAGCCCTGCTCGCCAGCGCGAAAGCAGACATCGTCGGGCGCGCCGCCGACTGCGTTGCCGAACTCGAACTCCTCCGCACCTGGGCCCCCGAACTCAGCCGCCTCGTCGACATGCAGCAGCGCGGCGAACTCCCCACCCGCATCACGCACAACGACACCAAAATCAACAACGTGATGCTCGACGCAGACACCGACAACGCCGTCTGCGTCATCGACCTCGACACCGTCATGCCCGGCCTCGTCCTCTACGACTTCGGCGACATGGTGCGCACCGCCACCTGCACGGCCAACGAAGACGAAGAAGACCTCAGCAAAGTCAGCATGCAGCTCCCCTTCTTCGAATCCCTCGCCGAAGGCTACCTCGACGCCGCGCACGACTTCCTGACCGACGCAGAAGTCGACAACCTCGCCTTCTCCGGCTGGCTGATCACCACCGAAATCGGCATCCGCTTCCTCACCGACTACCTCGACGGCGACAAATACTTCCGCGTCTCCAAGCCCGACCACAACCTCGTGCGCGCCCGCAACCAATTTGCACTGGCCAAAAGCATCCGCGCCCAGCTCCCGGCCATGGAGAAATACGTCCGTCGCCTCATCAAAGGCTACAGGCGCCACAAATAACGAAGCGGCGCCCGAACACCGACCGCACGGCAGCCACGTCCATGCACTCCCCCCTCGACATCACGGCAAAACACCTCTGCGCCGCCCTGGCCGCCGGAGCCGCCCTCGTCCTGTCACTGGCCCCGACGGCCGAAGCCGCACGCCGCGTGCGCGACTGCCTCACCCTCGACCAACTGCAATACAACATCCCGGAGAGCACCCTGCAAGGGCAGGACCTCGTCCTCTGCATGCGCATCCGAGGCTGCGACGTCATTGCCCTGGCCGACCGCCTCGGGCAAATCGGCGCCATCTTCGTCCTCTCGGGCAGCAAAACGGACTCCGGCACCGTGCAGGAAGTCACCGCCGCCCTGATCAAACTACTGGGAGAGTATGAAACCAGCAGCGCGCGCATCACCTGCGGCGGGCGCGCCGCCAACGTCATCTGCTTGGACGAAGTCCTCAAAGCCAACACCCCCTCCTCCTTCTGCTGGCTGGGCGCCAGCGCCGTCGAATGCATCGCCGTCGCACGCATTCGGCACCGCGGGCGCGTCGTCGGCATCGACGGCACGCGCCTCACCGTCGAAATCCCGCATCGCAGCTACACGCGCATGCAAACAACCGTCAACCTCGAGACAGCCTCGCGCATCGAATGCCTCGACTGCCGCCTCGGGCGCAACATCAAACGCAACGCCTCCGGCGTCAGCTCCATCGCCTCCGAATACGGCCTCAACAACAGCGAAGAAATCGAATCCGAAGACATGCGCTCCATCATGAGGCTCTACCAAACAAAGCGCCCCCTCATCAAAGGGACAGCCGTCATGCGCGACCCGCAGGCCGACACCGAAAACGATGACGGCAAAGTCGAAGTCGAATTCATCGGCAGCGTCGAAGGCTACGGCGTGCGCTTCGCCACCTGCGACGCACTCGTCCAAGCCGCCTCCGAGCGCGGCCGCAAATCCGCCTTCAGCTACCCCGAGAAAGACGCCGCCCTGCCCGATAAACTCAGCCCCCTGCCCGAGCCGGACGACGCGAGCGACAGCCCCGACGCAACCCGGCCCGACAGCGACAACAACGGCAACAAAGCCGGCAGCCCGAACAGCGGCAACAACCCGGACGCCGCACCGAGCGGCCCGCTGAGCGTCGAAGAAGCCCGCCGGCTCTACATCGACCGCCTGCGCTCCCTCGGCCAACCGTAACCCCGCCGCCCCACCCTTCAAAACCACCCGTACGCACAACATGAAACACACCGGCATCCTGACACTCACGGGCCTCCTTGCCCTGGCCCTGCCCACCCTCTCAGCAGAAACGAAACAACTGCCTGCCCCCGACATCAAAGGCGGCATTCCGCTGATGCAAGCCATCGACCAGCGCCACTCCGAGCGCAGCTACGACCCCGAGCGTCGCATCGACGACCAAACCCTCAGCGAAATCCTCTGGGTTGCCTGGGGCATGAACAGCGGCGGCAAGCGCACCATCGCCACCGCGCGCAACCTGCAAAACATGGGGCTCTACCTCCTCACCCCTGAAGGCACCTGGCGCTACGAAGCCGCGACCAACACCCTCGTCAAAGTCAACGACAAAAACCTCATCCCGCTAACAGCGCGGCAAAGCTTCGTCAACGACGCCCCCGTGCACCTGCTCTTCACCGCCAAAGACGACACCTGGGGGCGCTGCCACGTCGGCTCCGCCTACCAGAACGTCTACCTCTACGCCACCTCCAAAGGCCTGGCCACCGTCGTGCGCGGCCTCATCGACACGGACGCCCTCACCCGAGAACTGGCCGGAGAACTCAAGGACGGCGAAGTCGTCATCATCCACCAGACCGTCGGCTGGCCCATCGACGACGAAGACTGACCACCCCGCCGCAAGCAAGCGGGCGGGACTGCGCCCTCTCCCGGCACAGCCCCGCCCGACGCGGCGGCGCTCGGCACATTTTTTCAAAAAATCATCATTTGGGACTTGACTCCGCCCCGCTCCTCCGCTATACTCCTCGCACACCGAACGGGCTGACTCAGCGAGTCGGCTCACGGCACAGAAAACGGCAGGATAGCTCAGTGGTAGAGCAGAGGACTCATAAGCCTTTGGTCGCGAGTTCAAATCTCGCTCCTGCTAGCTAAATACGTAACCCTCTAACGCTCGATGCGTTAGAGGGTTTTTAATAATTTTTCTTAAATGTCAATGACTTAACTATAAAATTAGGGTCAAGCGCAAAGTGTGTGGAAACCGCATATCAGACCACCGAGTGAGCCACCGCTGCACTCCACGAGCACGCGTAGTCGGTAGTTGGCGAAGTTGCGATAGCCGTAAGCGCGTCGCTGTATCAATTTC
>DXFQ01000022.1 GCA_019114365.1 Candidatus Parakkermansia intestinigallinarum
ACGGGAGATGGTCATCCCCCGCGCTCCGCCGCCTCCATCCCGCCGAGCAATCCTGACGAGCCGTCCTGACGAGCCGTCCTGACGAGCCGTCCCGCCGCCTCCTCTCGGCAGCAGCCCCCTCCATGCCACCGCGCTACCAAATCAACACCAACGGTCGCCCCATCATCCTCGTCGGACTGATGGGCTGCGGCAAATCGACCGTCGGCAAAGAGCTCAGCCGCCAGACCGGCATGCCCCTGCTCGACACGGACGCCGTCATCGAAGAGCAAATCGGCAAAAGCATCCCCGACATCTTTGCCGAATACGGCGAAGCCCACTTTCGCGCCCTTGAAACCGCCCTGCTGCGCTACCTCGACACCCAGCACGATGAAACGCGCGTACCGCCCATCATCTCCACGGGCGGCGGCACCGTCATCCGCGACGAAAACCGCCGCCTGCTGCGCCACATCGGCTTCGTCGTCTGGCTCAACGTCGACGTCCGCATCCTGCTGCAGCGCACCGCCGGCAGCAACCATCGCCCCCTGCTGCAAAACGCCGACCCCGAAGGCACCCTCAGGCGCCTCTTCAACGAGCGCCGCGCCGCCTATGCCGCCGCCTCGCACCTCTCGCTCGACTGCTCGCACACCAACGTCTTTGCCACCGCGCGGCGCATCTGCAAAGCCGCCAATCGCTACTTTGCCGCCCTGCGGCGCTCCCACCGCTGACGCAGCCGTCGGCAACCGCGCCGAAACCGCGTTCGAAGCTGCGCCGAAAGCTCCGCCGAAAGCTCCGTCGAGACCGCGTCCGGCGATGCACGTCAGCAAGCGGACAAATTGCGTTTCCTGCTTGACGCCAACCCGCCGACTGTGGTAGGATTCCCGCAGAGCCGCAACAGCGGCACCGCAGCCTTTTTTCATCATGAAACCCGCTACATTCAACTGCACTGTCCTGCGCGACGGCCACCAGTCGCTCGCAGCCACCCGCATGTCCACCGAGCAGATGCTCGATCTTGCACCGATTCTGGACACGATGGGCTTCTCGGCCCTCGAGACTTGGGGCGGCGCCTCCATCGACGCCGGCCTCCGCTTCCTCGGCGAACTCCCCTTCGAACGCCTTGACACGCTCAAGAAGCTCGCGCCGAAGACCCCGCACATGATGCTGCTGCGCGGTCAGAACATGGTCGGCTACACCAACTACGCCGACGACGTCGTCGAAGCCTTCGTCAAGCTCAGCGCCAAGCACGGCATGAACATCTTCCGCATCTTCGACTGCCTGAACGATCCGGAAAACATGCGCACCTCCATCCGCGCAGCCAAGGAAGCCGGCGCCACCGCCCACGGCACCATCTGCTACACCACCTCCCCGGTGCACAACCTCGAATACTTCGGCAAGCTCGGCCGCAAGATTGCCGACATGGGCGCTGACGGCATCGTCATCAAAGACATGGCCGGCCTCATCCCCCCGAGCGAAGCCGCCGCCCTGACGGCGATGCTCAAGAAGGAAGTCGGCCTGCCCGTCTGGGTGCACACGCACGATACCGCCGGCTTGGGTGCCGCCACCTACGTTGCCGCCATCAACGCCGGAGCCGATGCGGTCGACTGCTCCATTGCCCCCTTTGCCAACGGCACGGGCCAGCCCGACTGCATGCGCATGCTTGCTCTTCTCAAGGGCTATGATCGCTGCCCGGTCGTGGCGGACGACTTCTGCGCCAAGCTCGCCGACCTCTCGGCTCGCCTGCAGCCCATCTACGACAGCCTCTCGCGCTTCACCAGCCACAAGAACGAAATCGTCAACAGCGACACGCTGCGCTATCAGGTGCCCGGCGGCATGCTCTCGAACTTCCGCAACCAGCTCAAGGAGATGAACATGACCGACAAGTTCGAGGAAGTGTTCGCCGAAATCCCCGTCGTGCGCGAAGCCCTCGGCTGGATCCCGCTCGTCACCCCGACCTCCCAGATCGTCGGCGTGCAGGCCATGATGAACGTCAAGTTCGGCCGCTGGAAGAACATCACCCCGCAGTGCGCCGACGTCGCCCTCGGCTACTACGGCCACACCCCCGCCCCGGTGGACAAAGACCTTCAGGCCCTCTGCGCCAAGAAGATGGGCAAGGATCCCATCACCTGCCGCCCCGCCGACCTCATCAAGCCCGGCATGCCGGCCCTCCGCGAGAAACTCGCCGCCAAGGGCCTGCCCGTCACCGACGAGAACTGCGTCATCTACGCCATGTTCCCGCAGCAGCTGGAGGACTACTACGCCGGCAAGCGCCCCGAGCCGCCGACCGCCAAGCCCAAGGAAAGCGCCCCGCAGGCCAGCCTCGGCACGCAGGTCGCGCTGAACTCCGTCGGCGTCAGCGCCTCCATCAACGGCCACGACATGACGCTCAACATCATGGGCCGTCAGTACGACGTCCACATCGTCGAGAAGTAAAACCTCTCAAGCCCTCGGCCCAAGAGCAGGGGGCTTCACCCTTCTCATCGACCGCCCCCGCGCAGCAGCCGGGGGCGGTCTTTTGCCGAGCAGGCCGGGATGCACCCGCGCCGGGATCTCCCCGCGCCGGACTCCCCCCGCGCCGGGGCGCCATCGCGCCGGGCTTCCCCGAGCAGCTTTCCCCGCAGTTTCTCCCGAGCAGCCTTCACCCCGGCGATTATATCCCCCCTCCGGCTGCGGGAAATCCGCCCTGTCGCATCCGGAGCGAGCAGGCGGGGTCAACGCGCGTGCGAAAACAAAAACGGTGCGCCCCCAAAGGCGCACCGTTTTGTACTCAATGACATCCGTCAAGCCGTCGGCTCGCGCCGATCAGACCCCCTCGGCCATCGGCTCGAAATAATACCCCGTGCCGCGTTCCGTCACAATACAGCCCGCATAAGAACCGAGCTTCTGGCGCAGGCGCTTCACGTGCGTATCGAGCGCGCGCGACTGCGTCGTATCGGCATAGCCGAAGAGAATCTTCTGCAGCTCATAGCGATCCTGCACCTTGCCGGGGCGCTCCATGAGATAAGCCAGAAGCTTGAACTCGGCCGTCGTCAAATCGAGAGGCTCCCCTGCGAGCGAAGCGTGCAGCGTATTTTTGTCGAGCACCAGAGACCCCGAGCGCACAATCAAACGCGCCGCCCCCGCATTCGCACGCGAGAGGATATTGCGGACGCGCAGCATCAACTCCTTCGGGCTGAAAGGCTTCGTCACATAATCATCCGCCCCCAGCTTCAACCCCGCCAGCCTATCCTCAAGCTGCGCACGAGCCGTCAGAAAAAGCACCGGAATCGACGCCGTCAGCGGACTGCCCTTCATCGCGCGGTAAATCTCAAGCCCGTCCATCCCCGGCAGCATAATATCGAGAATCACGAGATCCGGGCGCGTGCTGCGAATCAGCTCCAGCCCCTCCGTTCCCTCGTGAGCCATCGAAGCCGACCACCCCTGCCGCTCGAGATTGAAAGCCACCAACTCGGCGATATCCTCATCATCCTCGACAATCAGAATATTCATGGCGCAATTGTATCAGAAAAGAACTCAAATCGCACACCTTTTCTCACCGACGCTGCGTCCCCCTGCCGTCAACAGGTAAAAAGACGGAATCGCCAACTCCTTCGCATGATCGCCGATACGCTCGATCGCCCGCAGAATGAACAGCAAACTCGTCCCCGTGTGAAAATTGTAAAACATCGCCGAAGACGTATTGTGGAAAATCCGCTCCATCTCCTTGGCATACATCTGATCCAGCTCCTCATCCTTCGAGCGAACCCCGTAAGCCAGGCGCTCATCATCGCGCAGAATCGACAGCACCGCATCCTGCAACTCCACCTCAGCCATCAGATAAATCGGCTTAAACGCCTCAATATCCGACGGCTCAATCTGATCCGCAATCTCGTGCACATTCTGCACAATCTGGAGAGCCTGATGCACGATGCGCCCCAGACGGCTACAGCGCTGCGCACAGCGCACCAACTGCAGGCGATCCTCAGCGTCCGTCATCCCCACCAGCAGATTCGCATTGCAATCTGCCTCCGCCTTGCGCGTCTCCGTCTGCAGCGCCGAGCACTCCGCCATCAAGCGCAGGCAAAGCTGCGAATCGACGCGGAAAAGCGCATCGCGAACACGGTTGATCAGATCGCGCACCTTGCGGCTGAGTTCCGGGAAATAATCAGGCGTTTCAATATGATCCATATCCATATACTTCTTTACTTCTTGGTGCTGCGGGAACCACTCCCTCGCAGCGCCTCTATCTCACCATGAACCCCGGCATTAATCAAGCATCCTCGAGTGAATAAAACGCCACGCCGCCCCGGCACCAACGTGGCGCAAACGCCACAAAGCAACCCCGCGAGCGGCAAAAGCCCCGCTGACGGCGCACAAAAGACGCAGCGCAGCCGGCCATGCCCAGCCGGCTGCGCCACAAAGCGAACCCCGCGCCCCCGAACAGCTCAGGAACGCTCCGGAAGCAGCGCCAGATAATCCCCGTAGCCCTGAGCCTCCATCTCCTCGCGGGGCACAAAGCGCAGCGCCGCACTGTTGATGCAGTAACGCAAACCCCCGAGCTCGGCCGGCCCGTCATTGAACACATGGCCGAGGTGCGCATCACCCGTTGCGCTCCGCACCTCCGTGCGAATGCGGTGAGCATACGTACGGTCCTCATGCTCCGTCAGTAAACTCCTATCAATAGGCTTGGAAAAAGCCGGCCAGCCGCAGCCCGACTCAAACTTATCCGTCGACACGAAAAGCGGCTCGCCCGTCGTCACATCCACGTAAATCCCCTCGCGCGTCTCCTTGAAATAAGCGTTGAAAAAAGGATTCTCCGTCGCCGACTCCTGCGTCACCGCATACTGCTCGCGCGTCAGCGTGCGGCGCAGCGTCTCATCATCCGGGCGGTGAAAACGGGAAGCCGGGCGAAAAGCCCTAGCCTCCGCAAACAACTCCGGCGCCAGATGGCAGTACCCGTCCGGCCGCAGCTCCAAATAATCCTGATGATACGCCTCTGCCGGGAAAAAATTCTCCAGCGGGCGCAACTCAACCGCCAGCGGCTTCCCCAGCTCCGCCGCCCGCTCCTCCAACAGCTCGCGCAGCACCGGCTCATCCGCCGCATCCGTAAAATAAATACCCGTGCGATACTGCGTGCCGACATCGTTCCCCTGCTGATTCACACTCAGAGGATCAATACTCCGCAGATAAAGCTCCGCCAGCTCGCGCAGCGAAACAATCAGCGGATGATAGCGCACGCGCACCGTCTCCGCCGCCTGCGTCTCCCCGGTCTTCACCTGCTCATAACTCGGCGAAGCAACCACACTGTTCGCGTAGCCCACCTCCGTGTCCGTCACCCCGGCCACCTGCTTCATATAATGCTCCGTGCCCCAAAAGCACCCGCCGGCCAAATACAGCTCCTTCATCATCATCGTCATCTTCATCACGCGACTTCCCCGTCGCACCTCGCCTCTTATACCGCGAAACAGGCCGCAACGCAAGCCGTAAACGGCAGGCGACCCCCATCAGAACCCGCAACAGAACTCCCGTATAAGATAACCATGAACTCCAAACAAACGCCCGTAGAGCGCCCGTTGACAAATTTCAGACAACATGATAGACCGCCATCGAGGTATGGCGAAAATATGCGATGACCCTTTTACGCTCTCTCATCTGAAAAAATGCAGGGGCAACGGAAAAACCGCAAGACCTTACGGTACTGTACCAAGACATAGGTTACAAAAAAGTCTCAGGACATAGGTTACAGAAGTTCCAGGACATCGGTAACACTTTTGGCTGAAATATGGCATGATAAAACCATGCCATGGAACACCAAAAGTCAACA
>DXFQ01000023.1 GCA_019114365.1 Candidatus Parakkermansia intestinigallinarum
TGTTGACTTTTGGTGTTCCATGGCATGGTTTTATCATGCCATATTTCAGCCAAAAGTGTTACCGATGTCCTGGAACTTCTGTAACCTATGTCCTGAGACTTTTTTGTAACCTATGTCTTGGTACAGTACCGGTGCCGGGGGGATGAGAGGGTGTCGCACTTGCGCCGCCGGGAACTCGGGCGCAAAAAAACGGCCTCGGATCTGCGTGAACCGGGGTCGTTTGCTAAGCCCCCTCTGCGTTGCCTTTCTCCGGCGAGGGGAAGAGCCGCTTGGCGGCGTGTCAGTTCTGGTTCCGGAGATCCGTCCTGATAGCCGATCGAACCGCGCTCTTGGTGACTTGATCCGAATTCCCGCCGCGGATGGCCGTTCCGGCGGCCGATGCCGCCGCATTGGTCATGGCTTCGTTGCTGCAGGAGCTGACGGCGAGGACGCCGAGACCGAGAATCAGAAACATCATTTGTCGTTTCATACACTGTCAGTCTATCATATAAGGCGGCGGCGTCAAGAATTCGATCGACTTTCGGATAAAAAATGTTTAGACAGCCCTCGGAGCGGCGGTCGGAGAGCTTCGCTATGAGCCGTCGGTCATGGGGGAGAAGGGGGCAGGCCGGGCGACTTGCGGAGGGGTAATTTAAGGGCGGCGATCACTGGCATTCTTTGTTCTTGACTCCGTCGGCGGGCATGGTAGGCTTGGAGAGGCGCCGAATCAGACAGGCGCCGTCACGCATATGGAAGAGAGACCGGAGGAGGCCTGGAAGCGGCTTCAAAAGACAGTAGAGGAAGTGCGTCGCGAGACGGCGCGAGTCGTTGTAGGGCAGCAGCAGGTTGTGGAGCTGATGCTTGCCGCGCTGATTTGCCGCGGGCACTGCCTGCTGGTGGGCGTCCCGGGCTTGGCCAAGACGCTGCTGGTTTCAACCTTGGGGCGCATCCTCGGCCTCGACTTCCGCCGCATTCAGTTTACGCCCGATCTCATGCCGACGGATATTGTGGGCAGCGAGATTCTTCAGACGCGCGAGGACGGCTCGCGCCATTTCGAGTTCGTTCCCGGCCCCGTGTTCACGAATCTGTTGCTGGCCGATGAGATCAACCGCACGCCGCCCAAGACGCAGGCGGCTCTCCTCGAAGCCATGCAGGAAAAGCAGGTGACGGTCGCCGGAACGACGCGCAAGCTCGACGAGCCCTTCATCGTTTTTGCGACGCAGAACCCGGTGGAGCACGAGGGTACTTATCCCCTGCCCGAAGCTCAGCTCGATCGCTTCTTTTTCCAGATCAACATCGACTATCCCACCGTCGAGGAGGAGGAGCTGGTGCTGCACCGCACGACGGGGCTCGAGATGCCCGAGCCCGCAACCCTGCTCGACGCGCCGAAGGTGCAGGAGCTTCAGCGCGCAGTGGTCTCGGTGCCCGTCCCGGAAGATGTCTACGGCTTGGTGGTGCGCACCGTGCAGAGCTCGCGCCCGGAGTCTCCGCTCGCCGGGGAGATGGTGAAGAAGTATGTTGCCTGCGGCGCCGGGCCGCGTGCGAGTCAGTGCCTGCTTTCGGCTGCGCGCGCCATGGCTCTGCTGCGGGGCCGCAGCAGCGTGAGTCCCGATGAGGTGCGTGCCGTGCTGCATCCCGTGCTGCGCCATCGCCTGATGCCCAACTACCGCGCTACCGGCGAGGGTGTGACGATGGAGTCGGTCATCGACAGTCTGATGTAAAAGCCGAACGCATGGCGGATGCACCTTCCATACTCCGGCCCGAGGACATGGCGAAGCTGGCCAATTACCGCTTCGCCGTCCGCATGATGGCCGAGGGGTGGCTCAGCGGGCGCCACCGCGCCAAGGGGCGCGGCAGCGGCAGCGACTTTCTCGAATACCGGGCTTACGCGCCGGGCGACGATCTGCGCCTGATCGACTGGCGCGTCTATGCCCGAACGGATCGCCTGCAGCTCAAGACCTTTGAGAATGAGACGCACCTCGAGTGTCATCTCTTCGTCGATTCGTCGGCCTCGATGAGTTTTCGCGAGCTCGGCCCGCTCAGCAAGCTTGCCTACGCGTCGCATTTTGCGGCCTGTCTGGCTTGGCTGGTGGTGCGCGGGACGGATCGTGTTTCGCTCCAGCTTTTTGACGAGCAGATTCGCTACATTTTGCCGCCGGGCTCGACGGCCGCGCACCTCAACGAATGCCTCAGCCATCTGGAGCACAATAAGGCCGGCGGTCGCACCTGCCTGCCGCTGGCGCTCGAGCGCTCGCGCCATCTGCTGGCGCGGCCCGGCAGCGTCATCATCATCTCCGACTTCCTCTGCGAGCCCGAGTCTCTGTTTGAGGCGCTCAACCCCTACGTCCACCGAGGATGCCGCGTGGTGCTCGTGCAGGTGCTCGATCCGGCCGAGCTGGATTTGGTCGATAGCGGCCTCGCCCGCTACGTCGACCTCGAGACCGGCGAGCGCATCACCTTCAACATCGAGAACCTCCGCGCCGCCTATGCCGAGCGCATGCGCGAGCACCGTGCTCAACTGCACGCGATGGCGGCTTCTCGCGGCATGCTCTTTCTCTCCGCGACGACGGATCAGTCATTTTACCCCCTCTTTGATGCTCTCTCGTCATGATGCTGCGTTTTGAAAACCCTCTCTGGTGGCTGATGCTGGCGGCGGCTGTCCCTGTCATCGTGCACTTGGTGGCGCGCGCCAAGCCGCGCGAGAGGCGCTTCAGCTCCATCGCCTTTTTGCTTGAGCTGCTGCGCAGGCATGCCCGCAAGTCGCGCCCGAAGGACTGGCTGCTGCTGTTGCTGCGCACCTTGGCCTGCGCCGCGCTCGCCGCCGCTTTTCTGCTGCCCGTCATCGGCACGGATCAGGGCGGCCGGGGCGGCAAGGCTCTCGTCATCGTGCTGGATAACACGGCGTCGATGGGTGCGGCGGACGGCCAGCAGGTGCGCATGAATCAGGCTATCGCGGCGGCCGAGAGCGCCGTGCGACAACTCGGGCCGAACGACAGCGTCAACCTCGTCACTCTTGCGGGCTACCCGCGCTTTCTCTTTGATCGGCCCGAGAGCTCGCGCTCGATGTTGCTGCGCGAGCTGGCACGCACGCGCAGCGTCGAGGCTTCGTCTCAGGGAATCAGCGAGGCGCTGGCTGCCGCGGCGGAGCAGATTCGCGAGTTGCCGGAGGGTGTCAGCGGCGAGTTGCTGATCATCTCGGATTTTCAGGCCGGCAACTGGGACGCCGTCGACTTCGCCTCGGTGCTGCCGCAGGAGGTGCCCGTCACCTTCGTCAATGTGGCCCAGTCTCAGCAACTCGCCAATACCGCCGTCACGCATCTCTCGCTCCACCCGGCCTCGCCTCTCCCCGGGCAGGAAGTGACGGCCACCGTTCACCTGCGCCGCTTTGCGGTGGCGGGCGACGGCTCGGCGGACGAGGGCCTGAGCGTGACGCTGCAGGCCGGCGATCTTCGCCTCACCCAGCCCTGTGCGCTCTCCGAGGACGGCACGGGCGAGGTGCAGTTCAAGCTGGAGGCGCCGCAAAAGGTCGGTGAGTGGGTGCTGCGGGCCGAGACGGAGGCCGATGCCTTCCCGGCCGATAACGTGCGGAGCCTTGTTGCAGAGGTGCGGGATAAATTGGATTGCCAGGTCATCGCCGTCGATCGGGCTCAGGCGGGCTTCATGATGCGGGCCTTGGAGAATACGCCTTTCCTGCGTACCCTGCACGTGCCCTCGCCGACGGAGAAACACGCGGACTTCGTGGTCTGGAATGCACCCCGCGCCGCCGACGTCCCGACGATTCAGCGGCTGCTGGCCGACGGTACGACGGTGCTGCTCGCGCCGGATCTGGAGCATGAGACGGCCTGCGCTCCTCTGCTGCTGGGCAGGGAGGCCGACTATCGCGGCGAGTTGCGCGTCGACGGCGGATTCCGCACGCTGAAGGTCGCGGCCCCCGACGACGCCGTCTTTGAGCTCTTCCGGGGAACACCGCTCGATGCTCTTTGGGCGAGCGAGCAGTACGCCCGCGTGGGGCGCGGCTTCCTCGACCCGCTGCCGCCCGGGGCGACGCTGCTGCTCAGCTATGACGACGGCGTGCCCGCGCTGGTGCGAGTGCCGCAGGGCAGGGGCTGCCTGCTGATTTGGAACATGGCCGTCACCACCCGCGACAATCGCATGGGCTACTCGCCGCTCTTTCTGCCCATGCTGGCCGAGACGCTGCTTCAGTCCCGCGTGAGCGAGCTTCGCCCCGAGCCTGTCGCGGGATGCGATTTGCTCGAATGGAGCGTCCCCGGCAACCGCGAGGCTCGCGAGGTCGTTTTAAGCCATGAGACAGGTGAGGCTCTCGAAACCTCTCCGTCGCCTCCCCGCGCCGGGCAGGCGGTGATGCTTCGCTCCGTGCAGCCTGCGCTGCCCGGGCTCTACAGCTGGTCCGTCGGCTCCGAGATTCTGGGATACACGGCCGTCAACTTCCCCGCCGAAGAGTCCGAGCTGCGCGTGACGGACCTGAGCCGCCTGCCGCAGGAGGCTCACTCGGTATCCGAAAGTGCTGCTTCTTCCGCGCCTCTCATCCCTCAACGTCTTGAACTCTGGCCCTGGCTGTTGGCCTTCGCGCTCCTCTGCTTTGTGGCCGAGCTGCTTCTGTGCCGCATGCCCCAACGGAATCCGAAACCATGAGCTTTCTCCCCGTTCTGCCTCTGCCTTTGGTGATTGCGCTGGCTGTTGTGCTGCCGGTCGTCGTCGCATGGCTCTGCTACGCCGCCTGTCGCACGCTGCGGCGTGCTCCTCGCCTCTGCTGCGTGTCGCTGGCTTGGCTGGCTGCGCTGGCGGGCTGTATGCTGCTGCTCAATCCGGGCAGCGTGAGCCTCAGGCCCTCGTCTGAGAAGCCCGTATGGGTTGTCGGGCTCGACGTGTCGGCCTCGATGCGCAGCCCCGTAGCCGATGATGCGGACGCCCCCTCGCGGCACGACGTTGCTCGACGCGCCGTTGCCGCTCTCGACGCGGCGGCTCGCAACAGCGGCCGCGATCTGCACTGGCTCGCACTCTCCGACGCCGCCCGCAACTGCGGCAGTGCTGCCGCCCTCACGGAAACGGCATCCGATGCCGAGAGCTCAGCCATCCTCAGCTCGACCGCCGGGGCCATTGAGTCGCTGCGTCGTCAAGGCCGGGTCGTGGCCGGCGTCATGCTGATTTCCGACGGTCGGGATCTGCGCCCGCGCAGCTGGCAGACGCTGGTCGGCCGAGCCGGGGCGGCAGGCTGCTCGGTGCACGTGCTTCCGCTGGGTGCCCATTGGAAGGAGCCCGACCTCTCCCTCTCGACGTCGCGACCGCTCGTGCAGGCCTACGTCGGTGTGCCGACGCGATTGAGCGCGCGCATCGACAACACGCGCATGGGCAACCGACAGCTCCTCGTCGAGCTGCTCGGGCCTGACGGCTCCGTCCTGCGGTCTCAGCCCGTCGAGAGCCGCGACGGCGAGGCTTCCGACGTCAGCTTCCGCCTCGAGAATGCCGTCGGCGAATACCGCATGCGCGTCGCCGTGCAGCCCGGCGAGTCTCGAGAGGACAATAACGAGCTGCGCTTCACCGTCAGCGCGGCCGATTCCCGCATTCGCGTCTTTCTCGCCGAAGGCGCTCCGTACTGGGACAGCAAATTCCTTGCACAGTACCTGCGCGCTCAGCCCGTCTTTGACGTGCGCTCCGTACACCGCCTCAGCGACGAGCGCTTCTACCACATCGACAGCGGCGACGACGACGCCGAACCTTCCGACACGCCCGACATGCCCACGACGCTCGAGGGGCTCATGGGCTACGACATCGTTGTGCTGGGCAAGGGTATGGACAGCCTGCTTGACGAAGAGGCCGTGCAGGCGCTCACGGCCTACCTGCGCGATCAGGGCGGCATCGTCGTGATGGCTCGCGGGCGCTGCTACGCGGGTCGCCTCGAGGGGATGGAGGCGCTCGAACCCTTCGTCTGGGGCAGCGGCGTCGGTGCCGAGTCGCGCTTCGTGCCCACCGAGGAGGGCGAGCAGGCGGGGCTCTTCAGCCAGGTGCTCCCCGGTGCCGCCGACGCCGTCTGGAAGGAGCAACCGCCTTTGGATGACGTGCGCGACGTGGCTGAGCTGCGCCCGCAGACGCGCGTGCTCGCCGCAGCGGACGGCTCGGGAACACCCCTGCTCGGCATCATGCGCTGCGGCATGGGAGCCGTCGCCTGCATCAACGGCGAGGGGCTCTGGAAGTGGGACTTTTACCCCGATGCCCGCGAGCGCGGCAACCTTTATCGCGAGTTCTGGCGCCAATTCCTGCCATGGGTGCAGACAGCTGCGGAGTTTTTCCCCGGCTTTGATCTTTCCCTGCACCCCGAGCGAGCCTCCGTCGCCGCCGGTGAGGGTGTTACCTGCCGGCTGGGCTGGCGAGGCGGCGCACGCCCGGGGCGGGTTCTGGTCGAGGCCGTCTCGCTGGCTGACGGCAAGCGTGCAGCCCTTGTCACGGCCGTGCCTACTGCTTCATCGGGGCTGCCGCGTTGGGAGGCCGCCATACCCCCTCTCCCGTCGGGCGAATACCTGCTGCGTGCCTCCGTGCCCGATCATGCAACCCCCTCGCCCGAATGCCGCTTCACCGTGCGCCGCGCCCCCGGCGAGGCCGATAACCTCGATGCCGATCCTGAGTTGCTGGCTCGCGTCGCCGAGGCGACGGGCGGCATGCAGCTCAGCGACCCGCTCAGCGAAGAGCAGATGGCGACCTTCCTCGCCCTGCCGCCGGGCGTCAGCCTCATCGAAGAAGACTTCACCCCCCTGTGGACACGCTGGCAGGTTCTCGCCTTCGTGGTGATCTGCCTCGGCCTGATCTGGCTGATCCGCCGCCGCCGAGGACTGCCCTGAGATCCCTTCGCCCTTTCATCTTTCTCATCATGTCATCGCAACCTGACAGCAATACCGCTGAAAACCCGGCAGCAGCGCCGCTCGACGCTCGCCTGCGCCGCGCCCGCATCGCCTGCGGACTCGGCACTTGGATGGCCGGTCTGGGGCGAGCCTGCGTCGCGGCGCTGCTGCTGGCCGTCGTTTTTGCCTTGGTCGATCTGGGTTTTGTTCTGGAGAGCGGGAGCCGCCGCCTGCTGCTCGGCATTTGGCTGGGCTTTATTGCCCTCTGGGTTTTGGCTGAAATAATCTGGGCGCTCCGCTCCGCTCGGCTGGTTCCGCGAGAATACGACCTCATCAACCGCGATCCGCGCCGCACCATCGCATGCGCTCTGACAATCAGCGAGCCCGACTCTCCGCTCGGGCAGTGGCTGCGCGAGCAGAGCCGTCGCGAAGCCTGCGATGCATTGCGCCGAGCCGAGCACTCCGGCCACCCTCTGCTGAGGCGCCTCGCTTGGGCGTTGGGCTACCTGCTTGTCACCGGCGGTATCC
>DXFQ01000024.1 GCA_019114365.1 Candidatus Parakkermansia intestinigallinarum
GACGGCGAGTCCGGCGGCTCGGCTCTCACCGGCACCTTCTACGACCTCAAGCAGAAGCGCAGCGGCGCGTCCACCGGCATTCGTCCTCCTCAGGGCGTCGGCGGTCAGGTGCCCGATGCGGACGTGCCCAAGATTCACGAGGCTCTCCACGACTTCATGCGCAACTGGAGCGAAGCATCGCTGCGCCAGTATTACACCTCCGAGACGAAGCTCTACGCCTCGAACTTCTACCTGCCCAGCTGCAAGGCTGAGTACGCTCCCGCCGCCTTCCAGTGCAAGGACCGCGTGAAGCCCGCCGCTTGGGTGGTTGTCTACCGCGGCAAGGTGCGCGCCCCCAAGAGCGGCAAGTTCCGCTTCGTCGGCACGGGTGACGACCTCCTTGCCGTGCGCTTCAACAACAAGCAGGTGCTCGAGGCCGGATGGTGCATTCCCTCCACCTACGCCAAGGATCAGGGCACCAAGGCCGGTTCGCGCGGCGCCCTCAAAACCGAGCACGGCAAGGCTTACCACCAGGCCATCAAAGAGGGCAAGGACTCGGGCCACCGCGATTACGTGATCGCCAATTACGATGGTGTTGGTAAGTGGAACCGGGAACTGGGCGGTCTGACGGCCGGTACCCCGTTTGAGGTGAAGGAAGGCAACACGTACCCGATTGAGATTCTGATCTCGGAAGTGCCCGGCGGCGCCTTCGGTTTCGTCCTCCTGCTCGATGAGTACGACGAAGATTCGAAGAGCTGGAAGTTCCCCGGCAAGACGCTCGACCTCTTCCGCACGAACTTCTCCGAGCCCAACAAGCAGGAGCTCGAGGATCTGGTGCGCAAGGAGAACTGCTTGGAGGGCCCGATGGAGTGCCCGCCCTACAATGCCGATTCGCTCATTTGGGTTGCCGTTCCCTGAGCCGTGACTCCGACTCGAATCTGAAACCTATTCTCACTCTCAACAAAATGACCGCCTCGCCTGCGTGCGAGGCGGTCATTTTGTTGAACTCCGTGCCCCGAGCCCCGTTCCGCTGCCGTTTGGCGGCGGCTGGGCGGGGACGAACACATCCACCTTCAAAATCGTCTCAAGAGAGGACGGGCTTGGCGAGCCTCGGCCGAAACGCCATGCGGCGTTTGCTGCTTTGAGGCGCCTCTCGCCGAGACCGATCGCGCGGGACGGGTGGTGCGGCGAGACGCCGCCTTGTCGCTTTCACATCCCGCTTCCGCGACAAGCGGATGATTTTTTCGCTTAACCCGCAGCTCGGGGCAGCGGCACGGTTCGGGAGCTCGGCGCGGGCTTGGAGCGCGGCGCCGAGCCGAAAAACGGAATCATCTGCCGGACTCCCGTCCTCGGCGCCATCCGTCCTCTCTCGCCATCGCGGGTGCGCGTTGCGTCGTCTCGGGTGCGCGTTGCGCCGAGTGCGCGGGGAATGGTCGGCTCCCGCGGCTGGGTACGGCTCCGTTGAGCGGGGGAGGGGGCTGCGCGTCACGAGAGCTCCGCCAAGAAGCCGCTCTCATCCAGATAGATGCGGTTGGGCAACGAGAAGGGCGAGGCGAGCGAGGGGCCGGTGATGGTGATGCCGTCCCCGGATTCTCGGCCTTCGGATACTTCAAAGCCCGGCAGGAGCAGACCGCGGGTGCGCGGGCGCGAGCCGAGTTGAATCGTGCCGTCGCGCAGTTTCATGACGCTGTGGCGCATGCTCATCGAGATGATGATGCTCGTGAGGCTCGCGTAGCCCGGGCGCCAGCGCATGTTGGGCGTCGAGATGTCCGGCCCGTTGCTGAAGTCGTAGAAGGGTATCTGGCGCGGCGGGATGCTCGTGAGCAGCAGGCGCCGCATATGCGAGCTGCCGACAATCTGCGAGATCTCGGGCCCGATCACTTCGTCGGGCTCATCAATGAGGTGCACGGGCGTGCCGGTGATGACGGGCCAGAGGACGCCGAGCACGAGCTCGTGCGGCTCTTCGTGGCCGACCGTGGTGAGCAGGTGATGGTGCTCGCGCAGGGCATTGACGCGGCAGACCTGCGAGACGTTGAGCCAGTAGCGGTGCAGCATCACGAGATCCGAGCTGCTGCGGATGAGCAGGCCGACCCAAGCCGATGCCGCCGGGGGCAGATCGGGCGGGGGCTGCCGGCTGATGAGCGCTGCGGCCAGTTGGATGCCGGAGAGCGAGCCGTCGCGGAAGAACAGGAAGGGATGGTTGCCGATGGCTTCCAGCGTGCTGATGAGATCCTGCTTGTTGCCCACCGTTGAGTTCTCCAGGCTGATGGCCGAGAGCTTTCGGAAGGCGTTGCTGACGGCGTGGCTGCTGATTTCGTCGCAGGACTGGGGCTCGCCCACGGCCACGGTGTAGGCGTAGGGCAGCTGCTTGGGCAGCTTGGTGAAGAATCGGTTGCGGTAGAAGGAGAAGATGCTGCCCCAGAGGCCATCCATGTAGATGGGTATCACGGGCGCTTTGGCGCGGCGGGCGATCATCTCCATGCCTCTGCGAATCGGGGTGAGGCATCCGCTGCGCGTCAGCTGCCCTTCGGGGAAGATGCAGATGAGGTCGCCGTTTTGAATCCCCTGCGAGGCACTCAGCAGAGCCTCGCGCGGGTTTTTGGCGGAGATGGGCAGGGAGTTGAACAATTCGAGAATCCAGCTGAGAATGCGGCTGCCCATGAATTCGGCATCGACGATGAAGCGCACCGTTCGCGGGCAGACCATGGTGAGGAAGAGGGCGTCCGCGTAGGTGACGTGGTTGACGACGAGCAGGGCGCCGCCGCGCTCGGGCAGGCGCTCGGGGTTGATGATGCGGGGGCGGTAGACGAGCTTCATGCACCAGATGCCCACCATGCGGATGAACTCCTGCGGGATGAGTCGCAGCGAGGTCACCATGATGAAGACGCTCATCAGGAAGAGGACGAAGAACTGGAACTGCGGCGGTGCGCCGAAGACCTCGTGGAGCACCCACATGAGCGCCACGGCGACGAGACCCATGAGGTTGTCGATCAGGTTGCCGGCGGCGATGATGTTGCCTCGGTTGGCGGGGTCGCAGTTGTCTTGCAGGTAGGCGTTGAGCGGTACGAGGTAGGCGGCGCCGAAGGCTCCGATGCAGCTGAGCATGATGTTGCTCGCCAGGGTGTTGGGCTCGAGGATGGAGAGCAGCAGTGCGCTGACGGTGATGCCGATGGCTCCGAAGGGAATCAGACCCAGCTCATTTTTGCCCTTGCAGAGCTGCGAGGCCACGGCGCCGCCGGCCACGATGCCGCCGGTCATCCACGCCATGAGGATGCCGCACTGCAGCGAGAAATCCATGGTCGGATCGTGCGCTTGCAGCCCTTTGGCAATTTGGATGAGGATGAGAAAGAGGGAACCGGCCAGACACCAGAAGAAGGAGATGCCCAGCTCGCTGATGCGCAGCAGGCGATCTTTCCAGAGGTATTTGATCTGCACGAAGTGCTCGTAAAAGAGGCTCCAGCGGAAGGGTTTGCGCTGCCGGGCCGGGTAGCGGGGCAGCAGGAAGGAGGCCGCCGAGACGATGAGCGCCAGAATGACGAAGGTCCATGTCGGTACGATGACGGCGCTCCAGCCGGCTTCTTCCGTGCCGTCGGGCAGCTGGGAGTACTCGGAGAGCAGGTGGCTGAACCAGAAGAACACGCCGATTTGGGCGGCGAGCAGCACGAAGACCATGCTCATCTCAATGATGCCCGAGCCGAAGCCGATGTAGCGCGAGCCGAGCAAGTCTTTGACGATGCCCTTCTTGGCCGGGCTGAGGATGGTCGCCTGCGTCGCGAAGACGGAGAACCAGATGATGGCGGCGTGCATGTCGTGCCGGTAGAAGCAGAAGAGCATGCAGGACATGACGAAGACCTGCAGCAGACTCATCACCTGAATGATGCGCGTCTTGCAGAAGCAGTCTGCCAGCCAACCCACGAGCGGGGAGAAGAGAATGTAGGGCAGCACGAAGATGGCGCCGAGCATGTACTCCAGCGTGCTGTCGGCCGCACTCCAGAGCCAGACGCCCAGCGGAATCAACAGAAACTGAACCGCCTTTTCGTTAAAGGCGTTTTGAGCTTGGACGGCAACAAGCGTCCAGAAACCGCACCACTCCTTGCGCGTGGGCTCTTTGTAGAAGTCATCCTCGTCTTCAGCCATGGAGTCTCAGCTCATTATCTCATCGGATGCGCCCGCTGGCAAGCCAAATTGCCGCGAGGCCGCATCCCGGGTTCACATTCGTTGCCGGGAAGGATGAAAAAGCACACGGCTTTGCCGGTAAAGCCGTGTGCTGAAGGATTGCAATGACTGCACGCGGGAAGCCCGGAGCGACGGAGCGGCTCGGCTGCCTGCGGCAGGGAAGGGGATTTACTCGTAGACGCGGTAGTTTTTGGGCTCGCGCGGTGCACGGCGCTCGCGCTCGCAGGGAGGCAGCATGCTGTTGAGGTGATCCTTGAGGATGGTATCCTTGAGCCCCTCATCGTTGCGGCGCGTGATTTCGCGCACCTCCTTGGCCTCGTCATCGCGGCGCTTTTCGGCGCGCTGGCGTGCCTTGTGGTACTCGTCGATGCTGGCCTTCTGCCGCTCGGTGGCGACTTTGCGGAGCGCGTCTTCGCTGACGTCAGAAGCGGTGAGATCGGGCGCAGCCTGAGCGAGTCCCGCGACGCAGAGTGCTGAAATGGTGAGGAAGAGACGTTTTTTCATGCTGGTGTAGTGACAATTTGAGTATAGGGGAGCTGCGGCGTAAGTCAAGCTCAATTTTACGGCGGGGCATTTTTCTGCCGAGATTCCGCCCCTGTGGCGGCTTCGTCGACGGCGGCAAAGGCATCCGAGCACCGTTTTGAACTTGCCAAGGGCGGCAGGGGAGGGTAGAATGGCGGCGCTTCGACCGCCGAGCCTTCGCTGCGCTGCGGTGGCTCTTCTCATCCTTTGACTCGAACGCTGACGTTTCCTCATGAGTGCTGAAAAACCGGAGAGTATCGACCTGCGGGCCGCCGAGATACCGCGGCCCGAGGGCTTGGTGATGCCTCAGGCTCCTCCGGTGGAGAAGAGCTTGCTCTCGATGATGACGATCGACCCGACCAACATCATCTCGCGCTGCATCTCCGACGGCATGACCGGCGATTACTTCTACGTGCCGGCGCACCGCCTCCTCTGGGATGTTTTCCGCCAGCGCTACGACAAGGGGCTCTCCGTCGATGTGACGTCGGTGGCGCAGCAGCTCGATGATCAACGGACGCTGGAGGCCGTGGGCGGCCACGCCGGCCTGATGGAGGTTTTCTCGTATGCGACGACGACGGCACTCTACGAGCAGCATTTCGAGATTCTCAAGGAGAAATACATCCGCCGCTCCATCATCCTGACGGCCAACAAAGCGACGGATGCCGCCTACCGACAGGAGGGTGAAATCGAAGATTTGCTCGATCAGACCGAGCAGGACGTGTTGCACATTCGCCAGAGTGCGACCAAGGGCGCGGAATGGAGCCTTAAGGAGGACATCCGCCGCGCGGTGGACAATCTGGAGCGCATGATGATTTCCGACGGCGACATCCTCGGCCTGCGCACGGGCTTCGAGAGGCTGGATCGCATGATCAACGGGCTCAAGGGCGGCGAGCTTTTCGTCATCGCGGCGCGTCCGTCGATGGGCAAGACCTCTTACCTGCTCAACATCATTGAGCACATTGTGCTCGATGAGAAGAAGCCCGCGCTCTGCTTCTCCTGTGAAATGCCCAGCGTGCAGCTCGTCGAACGCCTGCTCTACGCGCGCAGCGGCGTGAGCAAGCAGCAGCTGCAAATCAACAAGGGACACATCCCGCAGAAGGACATGAAGTGCCTGCGCGACGCCATCAAGGAGCTTCAGGTCAGCAAACTCATCATCGACGACACGGCCGCCATTTCGATTTCCGAGCTTCGCGCCAAAGCGCGGCGCGTGCAGCGCGAGAATCCCGAACTGGCCGTCATCGGCATCGACTACCTGCAGCTCATGCGCTCGCACACGAAGCAGGCGCAGAACAGCCGCGAGCGTGAAATCGCCGAAATCTCGGGCGGGCTCAAGAGCCTGGCCAAAGAGCTCAACGTGCCCATCGTCGTGCTGGCTCAGCTCAACCGCGGCCCGGAAAACCGCACGGGGCGCAACAAGGGCACGCCCCAGATGAGCGACCTGCGCGAATCGGGCGCCATCGAACAGGATGCCGACATGATCGGCCTGCTTTATCGGAAGCGCTACTACGCCGAGACGGAGGAGGAGCGCGAGGAGATGGGTGACGACGCCATGCTCATTCTCGCCAAGAACCGCAACGGCCCCACCGGCGATGTGCCGCTTTCCTTCCGCGCCGAGCTCATGCGCTTCACCACCCGCGTGGTCGCCGACAACGAGGAGGACGAGGGCTGAGCCGCGCGTCCCCGGCGCCGACTCGTTCCGCGCCGCCGTCGATGCCCCCGCATCGGCACCGCCGAACTCCCCGCAAGCACCGCCGAACTCTCCGCAAGCACCGCCGCACTTTCCGCAGACACCGCTGTATTTCCCGCAGACTCCTCCGCACTCAACATCAGGACATCACCATGGCTTCACCGCAACAGACCGATATTTGGATTCAACGCGACCTCGCCCACTGCTGGCACCCCTTCACCCCTCAAGCTCTCTGGGGGAAGGAGGCCGAGATTCTCATGATCGAATCGGGCAAGGGCGTGTGGCTGACGGACACCCTCGGCCGCCGCTACCTCGACGGCAACAGCTCCATCTGGGTGAACATTCACGGCCACTGCCACCCGCATATCGTCGAGGCCATCCGGCGGCAGGCCGGCATCATTTGCCACAGCAGCTACCTCGGCTTTGCCCACGGCTTGGCCAGCGATCTCGCCACGCGCCTCTGCTCCTACTTCCCGAAGGACACGCTCACGCGCGTCTTTTTCTCCGACGACGGTTCGACGGCCATCGAATCCGCCCTCAAAATGGCCTTCCAGAGCCGCGTTCAAACCCCGGGCGAAGAGCATCGGCGCCACTTCGTCGCCTTCAGCAACTGCTACCACGGCGACACCATGGGAGCCGCCTCGCTGGGCGGCGTCGGCACCTTCTTTGATCGCTTCAAGGGCTTCGGTATCGAGGTGACCCACGTGAACAGCCTCGACGAACTCCGCGCCCTGTCGCCCGAGTTCATCCGCAGCGTCACCGCCGTCATCATCGAGCCCGTCATTCAGGGCGTCAACCGCATGACTCCCTGGCCGAAGGGGCTGCTGCGCGACCTGCGGCGCTTCTGCGACGAGCAGGGTATCTACCTCATCTGCGACGAAGTGATGACCGGCTTCGGGCGCACGGGCAAGCTTTTCGCCTGCATGAACGAAGGCGTCATCCCCGACTTCCTCTGCTGTGCCAAGGGCCTCACCAGCGGCTACACCCCGCTGGCCGCCTGCCTGACCACCGAGGCCGTCTTTGACAAGTTCATCGGCGCCTGCAGCGAGAACAAAACCTTTTACTACGGCCACAGCTTCACGGCGCACCCCATCGGCTGCGCGGCGGCTATGGCGAGCCTCGACGTTTTTGAGAACGAGAGGGTGCTCGAGAATCTGCCGCCCAAGATGCAGCTTCTGGCCGAGCTCGGTGCCGAACTGGAGCGCAACAACCCTTGGGTCAGCGCCGTGCGCTCCTGCGGCATGATTTTGGGTATCGACGTCGCACGTGCGGACGGCACGCCCTTCGCGCAGGATGACCGCGCGGGCGAAAAAGCCTGCATCGCCATGCGGCGGCACGGCCTGCTCACCCGCCCGTGCACGCACGACACCATCGTCCTGATGCCGCCTCTCTGCATCACTGAAGAGGAGATCCGCTTCGCGCTGCGCGCCATCGACGCCGGCATTCGCGATGCGCTTCCTGAATTATGAGCTTGATTTTGCGCGGGGCTCTGGCATACTGAAGCAACATGGCAGTCATCTTCATCACGAAAAAAGACGGCTCGCGGCAGAAATATCGCCTGCCGAGCGAAGCCGACAGCGTCGTAAGCATCGGGCGCTCGGACGACTGCCTCATCAGCATGCCCGACGTTCTGGGGCTTTCCGGGCGCCACTGCCGCATCGAGGGCAAGGGAGGCGAGTACACCATCATCGACGAAAATTCGACCAACGGCACCCTTTGCAACGGTGAGCGCATCGAGAGCCGCATCCTGCGGCGCGGCGACGTCTACCGCATCGGCGAAGCAAGCCTCGTCTTTGACCCCGAGACGCAGAGCGCGGCCAAAATCGACCTCGCGGCCATCGCCGAGTCCTTGGTGCAGGGCGCTGCCCCGACTGCCGCTGCGGAGGCGGATAAGCCCGCCGATGGGCGCCCTGCGGCTCCTCTGCCGCCGCTCGATGCCGCCGCCTCCCCCTCATCGCCGACGCCTCCTGAGCATCAGCCCGATCATCAGCCCGAGCCCGCTGCCGCCGAGAAAAACGCGAGCGGTGAGCCCGCCGCAGAGCGAAAAGCCCCGAGCGGTGAGGCGGCTGCCTCGGAAAAAGCCTCGGGCCGTGAGCCTGCTGCCGCTGCGGGAAAAGCCTCGGGCAACGAGGCGGGGAAGACCCCGGGCAGTGAGCCGGCACCCCGCAAATTGCGCGTCCCGTCCGGCCGCCGCGTCGGCTCCGGCTCGCCTTACGGTGTCGGTTCCGCTCCCGAGCCTCTTTACCTGCGTGTCCTCATTCTGCTCTACATGGCGGTGATGCTGGGCGGAGCCTTTTACGCCGGACTCACTCTGCGGCACTGGTGGGTGACGGGTCGCTTCCTGCCGACCGATCAAGGCGGTGTTGCCGCGGAAGCTGCCGCCGCGCTTCCCGCATCCGCTCCGACCAAAGCCGCCGCGCCTGCCTCTTCTGCCGCGCCCGCGGCTCCTGCGGCTCCTGCGGCTCCTGCCGCTCCCGTACCCGGTGCCGATGAGCCCGCCCCGAGCCCGGCTCCCGGCGCTGAGACGGTCGAGCTCGACGACGATTGGCTCGAAAGCGATGAGGGCGATGAGGGCGATGAGGGCGATGGCGCCGAAGTCGGCGATGAGGATGCAGACGTCGGTGAGCCCTCCGACAGCGCTGCGGATGATGCCGAGACGGACGCCTTCGACGAGCTTGATGCCTCGCCCGAGGCGGATGGCGCCGCCGCCGCGGCCGACGCAGGCAGCTCGCCCCTTGCCTGATCCCGCCGCTGCGACGCTCGCTGCGTCTCGTTAGGCGTCGGAGCCCTCGCGATTTTGGACTTGAATTTCCCGCGCAGCAGGTGTACCCTTGGGCGCCGCCTGTGCGGTTAACCCTCATTTGACTCATGGAAACGATGAAAATTGAACGC
Organism: Candidatus Parakkermansia intestinigallinarum; assembly: GCA_019114365.1. Classification (GTDB taxonomy): domain Bacteria; phylum Verrucomicrobiota; class Verrucomicrobiia; order Verrucomicrobiales; family Akkermansiaceae; genus Akkermansia; species Akkermansia intestinigallinarum. The sequence goes on from DXFQ01000024.1 coordinate 9,257, forward strand.
GCCCTGCTGTCCGTCTCGGACAAGACCGGGCTCGAAAGGTTTGCCCGGGGCCTCGTTGCCCAGAATGTTCAGCTGATTTCAACCGGCGGCACCTGCAAGTACCTCAAGGAACTCGGGCTTCCCGTCACCGAAATCTCCGACTACACCGGAGCTCCCGAGCTCTTTGACGGCCGCGTCAAGACGCTTCACCCCAAGGTGCACGGCGGCCTGCTGCAGCGCCGCGACCTCGAAGAGCACCGCAAGCAGGCGGCCGAAAACAACATCCCCACCATCGACCTCGTCTGCGTCAACCTCTATCCCTTTGAAGAGACCGTCGCCAAAGAGGGCGTGACTCTCGCCGAGGCCATTGAGAAAATCGACATCGGCGGCCCCTCGATGCTGCGCTCCGCCGCCAAGAACTACGCATCGGTCACCGTCGTCTGCGACCCCGCCGACTACGACACCGTGCTGGAGGAGATGGAGAACCACCAGGGCAACACCACGCTCAAGACCCGCGAGAAGCTCGCCGTCAAGGTGTTCATGCGCACCTCGTCGTACGACACCGCCATCTCGAACTTCCTCGGCCACCGCTCCGAAGACAGCATCAAGAACAACCTGACCCTCTCGCTGCCCTTCTGCCAGACGCTGCGCTACGGCGACAACCCCCACCAGCCCAGCGTGCTCTACGGCAACTTCGACAAGATTTTCACCCAGCTTCAGGGCAAGGAGCTCTCCTACACCAACATCCTCGACCTCGACGCGGCCGCTTCGCTCATCATGAACTTCCGCCGCCCGACCGTCGGCATCCTCAAACACACCAACCCCTGCGGCGTCGGTCAGGATGATGAGGACCTCGTCGAGGCTTGGAAGCGCGCCTACCAGACGGACACGCAGGCTCCCTTCGGCGGCGTCATCGTCATGAACCGCCCGATGACTGAGGCGCTCGCCCGCATCGTCGGCGCCATCTTCACCGACGTCATCATCGCCCCTGACTACGAGCCCGAGGCCCGCGCCATCCTGCAGAAGAAGAAGAACTGCCGCATCATGCGCATCAACATGCAGGCTTGGCTCGAGTCCTGCCGCCTGCCCATGATCCGCACGGCCCCCGGCGGCGTCATGACGATGAAGCGCGACGATCAGGCCCTCGGCCTCGAGGACCTCGAGAGCAAGGTCGTCACGAACCGCGTGCCCACCGCCGATGAGCTCGAAGCGCTGCGCTTCGCTTGGCGCGTCTGCAAGCAGGTTCACTCCAACGCCATCGTCTTCACCGACAAGAACGGCACCCTCGGCATCGGCGCCGGCCAGATGAGCCGCGTCGACTCCGCCAAGATTGCCGTGTGGAAGGCCGGTCAGGCGGGTCTCGACCTCAAGGGCAGCGTCATCGCCTCCGACGGGCTCTTCCCCTTCGCCGACGGCCTTCAGACGGCCATCGACGCCGGCGCCACCGCCTGCATCCAGCCCGGCGGCTCCATCCGCGACCAAGAGGTGATCGACGCCGCCAACGCGGCCGGCATCGCCATGGTCTTCACCGGCGTGCGCCACTTCCTGCACTAAACGGCAGGGAGAGTGCCCCATCCCCTCATCATTCCCCCGGGGCGTCCGGCCTCGGGGGAATCCCGTTTTCAGCGAGCCGAACGCGGCTCATCCCCGCGCACTCACCTCCCCGACATCCTCAAACACCCATCCCCATCACCACCATGTTACTCGGAGTCAATATCGACCACGTCGCCACCCTGCGTCAGGCACGCTATGCCGGCATGCCCGACGCTCACCATGCCGAGCCCTCGGTTCTCGATGCCGCCCGCGCCGCCCTTGCCGGCGGAGCCGACTCAATCACCCTGCATGTGCGCGAAGACCGCCGCCACATGCAAGACCGCGATGCCTTCGCCGTGCGGCGCGACATCCCCCTGCCGCTCAACCTCGAGATGGGCGCTACCGAGTCCATGCTCGAGTTCGCCCTGAAGCTCAAGCCCGACTACGTATGCCTCGTTCCGGAGCGCCGTCAGGAGGTGACGACGGAGGGCGGCCTCGACGTCATCGGCCATGCCGACCTGCTGCGCGAACTCATCGCGGCTCTTCAGGGCAACGGTAGCCGCGTCAGCCTCTTCATCGACCCCGAGCCCGCGCAAATCGAAGCCGGAGCCGCCATCGGAGCCCCGATGATCGAGCTGCACACCGGCCGCTTCTCCAACACCCTCGGCGCCGAGCGCGAAGCCGAAGTGCAGCGCCTCATCAGCGCCGCCGAGTGCGGGCACAAGCTCGGCCTAGACGTTCACGCCGGCCACGGCATCCGGATCGCCAACCTCACCGAACTCAGCCGCGTGCCCCACCTCAGCGAACTGAATATCGGTCACACCCTCATTGCGCGTGCCGTCTTCATCGGCCTCGAGGCCGCCGTGCGCGAGATGAAGGAAGCCATAGCCGCGCTCTCTTGGTAAGCCCGGCAGGCCTCTCTTCGCTTTCCGCGGAGGGATCGCCGCCTCCTTTCCCCATGATCGAGCCGCCCCGTCGCGCGTCGGGGCGGCTCGATGCTTGCAGCCTCCGCCGCGCGCCCGTCGGAGCTCCGCCCTGCCGCCTGCCTCGCCGCCTGCTCTGTCTCTCGCTCTGCTTCCCGCCCTGTCGCCTGCCTTGCCGACTGCCTTGCGGACGGCGTTATCCGCCATGTGTTCGACAAAATTCCCCATCGTTCGGAAGTTTATGATTTACTTCAGGGTGTGAATATGATAGCCTTCATCTGCTATGGACTTAGAGCAACGCGAAATCAGTGTCGAAACCATCTCTCCCTACTTTGAGGAGTATTTCGGACACAAACCCACTGTCGTAGCCGCCTCTCCCGGTCGTGTGAACCTCATTGGCGAGCACACCGACTACAACAACGGCTTTGTCTTACCCATGGCCCTCAACAACATCAATGTTGTGGCCGTGGCTCCCTCTCCCACCGGCAAGCACCGCTGGATCGGATCTTTGGGCGACACCATGATTGAAATTGAGCCCGCCGATGCCGACAAACCCGGCGAACCCTTCTGGAGCAACTACGTGCGCGGCGTCATCTGCATGCTCGAGCGCCGCGGCATCAAGGTGCCGCCCGTCGACATGCTCATCGACTCCAACGTCCCGCGCGGCGGCGGCCTCTCCTCCAGCGCGGCCTTCGAGGTTGCCACCTGCACCGCTCTGGCGGCCCTCTGCGGCGCTGATGTCAGCCCGACCGAGCGCGCCCTCATCGGCCAGGCCACCGAGCACGAGTTCGTCAACGTTCCCTGCGGCATCATGGACCAGTTCATCTCGGCCAACGGACGCAAGGATCACGCCCTGATGCTCGACTGCAAAGACCTCTCCTACAAGCTCATCCCCATGACGGATCCGAGCGTCAGCGTGCTCGTCATCGACTCGGCCGTCAAACACTCTCTGGCCGACGGCGGCTACGCTGCCCGCCGCAAGAACTGCGAAGACGCCTGCGCCATCCTCGGTGTTCCCTCCCTGCGCGAAGCCACGCTCGAGATGCTCGAAGAGAAGAAAGCCGAGCTCGGCGACCTCTGCTACCGCCGCGCCCGCCACGTCATCGGTGAAAACATTCGCGTTGCCGCCTTCGCCGAGGCCGTTGAGAAGGGCGACTGGGAGGCGGCCGGCGTCGCCATGCGCGGCTCGCATGCCTCGCTCAAGGACGACTTTGAGGTCTCCTGCGCCGAAGTCGACAAACTCGTCAGCCTGGCCGACACCATCCCCTCGGCGGCCTCCGTCTACGGCGCCCGCATGACCGGCGGCGGCTTCGGCGGCTGCATCGTCGCCCTCGTCAAGAGCGATGACGTCGAGCAGGTCGCCCGCGAAATGCTCGAGGCTTACCGCCAGGAGCTCGGTATTGAAACCACCTACCTTGTCACCCGCCCGGGCGAAGGCGCCCGCGTGCTCTACAAGGCCTGATTCCAACAGTACGACTTATGAAGCAATTGTTTACAACACTGAGCGCCCTGGCTCTCCTGAGCTTCGGCGCAACCGCGCAAGACACGCCCGCCGTGCAGCCGGAGCCCGCTCCCGCCCCGGCGGTTAACGTCCTGTCTCTTATACACATCT
>DXFQ01000025.1 GCA_019114365.1 Candidatus Parakkermansia intestinigallinarum
CCGCGTCACCAGCGCCCAGGCTTCGGCTGCGGCAAGATGATGCCCCAGCGCCCCGGCTTCGGCGGCAAGTTCGCTCCGCGTCACCAGCGCCCAGGCTTCGGCTGCGGCAAGATGATGCCCCAGCGCCCCGGCTTCGGCAAGCCCGGCAAGCCTCAGGCTCCGAAGTTCGACTTCAAGAAGGCTGCTGATTTCGTCTTCAGTCAGATGGATCAGAACAAGGACGGCGTGATCGACCGCGCCGAGTTCGACAAGGCCGCTGCCATCATGGCTGACATGCACCGCAAGGCGGGCATGGGCAAGAAGGGCATGGGCAAGAAGGGCGACTTCCGCGGTCACAAGCACGGCAAGAAGCACGGCAAGAAGCACGGCCCGAAGGCTCCCCGCCCCGAGGCTCCGGCTCCCGTCCCCGCTCCCGCTCCGGCTGCTGCTCCGGCCCCGGCTCCTGCCCCCGCTCCGGCTCCGGCTCCCGCTCCCGCTCCCGCTCCGGCTCCTCTGGCAGCCTGATGTGATTTGATTCTCACTCTCATGATTCCTCAGGGAGGGGGCGCAAGCCCCCTCCTTTTTTGTACCCGCCCTGCGCGCGCGAATCTTGCTGCGGAGCCTTGCGCGGTACTCCGAGCAAGGGAACAGTCCCCCGGCTCCTGAGCGCACGGGGCACGGCCTCTCCCGGGGCTCGTGCGCCGCATGCGCCTCACCCCTTGCGCCGACACGGCAGCGCGGCGGCGATGCCGGCATGTGCCGAAAGGCAGCGTGAAGTCTGAACGATGACGACGTCCACGGGCGTGCTGAGGGCACAGCGTGCGGAGCGAGCAGCAAAAGCTTGTTCTCGCCCTGTAGATTTCAGCGAGAGGATGCGTTCTCTTGAGTGTAGCAACATTTCATCCCGTTAAACATTGGCTTGTCCTCTTTCGAGGGACGCCGCACGGGGTGAAAGGGAGCGGACACACAACAACACAACTCTCTGCAACGATGAAAAAAATCCTGATCATGCTGCCTCTTCCGGCAGCCCTTCCGCTCGGAGCACAGGGCTTGCCCTTCGCTGCTCCGAATCCGTCCGACCCGGCTCCGCCGATGCGCGCCCCGGCTCCCGAAGAGGGGCACGCAGCGCCGCACCGCGAGGGCAAGCCCGGCCCCAAGGGCAAGCCCGAGCCTCCGAAGCACCGCGGCGACAGGAATGCCCGAGCGCACGCGAAGCCCGGCGCGCCCAAGCCGCCTGCTCCCAAGGCTCCGGCACCGAAGCCGCCCGCACCCAAGGCTCCCGCGCCCCCCGAGCACCGCTGAGCCGAGTCGGAAGTCCGTTGCCGCAGCGAAAGGTCGACCTTGCCGACATCGCATCCGGCATCGCCCAATGAACCCAAACAAAAAACCCTCACCCGTTTCGGGTGAGGGTTTTTCCTATCAGAAAGGATCGACGGGCGCCTTACTCGGCAGCAGCCTCGGTCTCTTCGGCAGCGGCCTCGGCGATGACTTCGCCCTTGACCGTGAGCACCACCTTGACGGTAGCCGTAACCTGCGGATGCAGCTTGGCAGCGACCTCGTAGGTGCCGGACTTCTTGAGCGGCTTCTCGAGATCAATGGCGTGGCGGTCGATCTCGATGCCCTGAGCAGCGAGAGCCTCGGTAATCTGCTGGTTGGTGATGGCGCCGAACACCTTGCCGTTCTCGCCGGCCTCGAGGGTCAGATCGACCGTGACCGTGGCAATCTTGGCAGCGATCTCACGGAAGTTGGCGAGCTCAGCCGCCTCGCGCTCAGCGCGCTTCTTCTGGAGCATGTTGATGAAACGCTGGTTGGCGGGAGTCGCCTCGAACGCAAGGCCCTGAGGAATCAGGTAGTTGCGGCCATAACCGGCTTTCACGGTAACGAGGTCGGCTTCACAGCCCAGACCTTCGATCTTCGTAGCGAGAATAACTTTCATGTTAGCCATAACTCAAATAGTGGGTTTGGTGTGAGCGGATGAGATACACCATTCCGCCGCTTTTGTCAAGCAAAAATGCGCGGCGGAATCAGATTCCGCCGCGCAGGGCTCCGAGACGCACGCGCCCGATGGCTCAGGCGCGGCGCGAAAAGGCGTCAGTCCTCCGAGGCAGCGCGGGACATCTTGCTCCGGCTGCCTTTTTTGGCTTTCTTGCTGCCTTTTTTGCCGCCTTTTTTATCAGCGCTTTTTTCTCCGGCCTCGGTCTGCACGGGCGTGCCGGCTTCTTCGGTCTTTTCGCTGATGACGGTGTCGAGCGGGATGAGCAGGAAGCCGATGCCGCGGCTACCCTTCAGCGTGTGGGCGGCCTCGTAAAACACGCCGATGTGCTTCTCATCCACCTGCGCGAGGCAGGAGTAGCCGAGGCAGGGACGGCGATCATACTCGTAACCTTCGCTCCAGGTCTTGCCCTCGTCGCGCGAGACGCGGATGGTCATGTGGTCGCGACCGCCGGACTTGGGGTTCGAGAAGAGCAGCAAGCTGCCGTGCTCATCCGAACGCGCGCGGATAATCGACGCCTGGCAGACGGGCTCGCGCAGAGCGCTGTCATTTGACTCATGCGGCTCCCAGGTCTTGCCGAGATCCTTCGTCACGTAGACGATGCGCTTGCCGCTGCGCGCCTCGTTGCGGCAGTTGAGCATCAGCGAGCCGTCCTTGAGCTCGACCACCTGACACTCCGATGTGCTGTGCGGCACGCCTTCGCCGAAATGCCAGCTGCGGCCGTTGTCTTTGGAGTAGCAGATGGTGCTGCGGCAGCGGATCTTGGCTCCGTTCTGCCAGATCTGAGCCGGGAAAACAATGACGCCGCGGCGCGTGCAGATGCCGCTGCCCGGGCCGGCGAGGATGCAGGTCCACTCGTCTTTTTTAATCTCGCGCGTCGGGTTGATAAACTCCTTCTTCCAGCTCTTGCCCTCGTCGGTGCTGTAAGTCATCACCCACTGCCCCGTGCGGTCTTCACCCTGCCCGGACTTCGAGACGCCGAGGATGGCTCCGCCGCCGAAGTGGCCGGCCAGAGCCTGCAGCCAGATGCGTCCCTTGCGATCCTGCAGGATGCAGGCATCGCCGTTGCCGTTCTCGGGACCGGGGCCGGAATCCATGGCCACGGCCGGCTCCGTCCACGTTTGCCCGCCGTCGGTCGAGCGCACGGTGGCGACGTCGATATCCGCGCAGAGGTCGCCCTCATGGCAGTAGCGGGCATCGAAGCAGCCCACCAAAGTGCCCTTGCGCGTGCAAATCAGGCCGGGAATGCGGAAGGAGACACAGGCGCGGGGGTCGGCCTTGTCGGGCTGGTTGCCGACGCGCTCGCCGGGCACGGCCACCATGTAGCCGATGCGCTGCTGCACGGCCTCGCCCTCCGCCGTCTTGCCCCCGACGCTCGCCGAGAGCTCGCGGAACTCGACAACGCCGCCGACCGAGCTGCCCGTCGAAGGCTCGGCGTCAACCCAAAGCCAGTTTTCCCCGCTGCTCAGAGGCTCCGTGCAGGTGATTGTCACGCTGCCGTCAGCGGCCACATCGGCCTTGCCGAGCACGCGCGTATTGTTGAAATCCTTGCCATTGGCGGCTCCCGTACGCAGGGTCACGGAGGCGATGCTATCGGCGGGGTGAACGCGGAAGCTCAGCTTCTCCGGGGTGACGGCGTTGCCCTTGCCCACCGTCTGAACCTGCAGGGCAAAGGCCGGGTTCACCTCGGCTCGCTTCAACAGCGGGAAGGGGCCGGGGTTGACGAACTTGATCTCGCTTACCCTCATGGCGCCGCTGTGCAGCACCAAGTCGTCAATCAGCACGCCGCCGTCTGCGGGCGACTTGCAGCTCAGGCGCAGCGCCGTGGTGCCGGCCGGCAAATCGAACTCGACGCGGCGCTTGTAGCCTCCGACGCCCAGATTATTTCCGGCCGTGGCCACTTCCTTGTCTCCCTCGTGCGTGACGGCCGTGCAACTGAAGGCGAAGTCGCCCTTGCGCGTCCAGCGTTGAATCCAGAATTCACACGAACTCTCTTCGGCCAAGGGGGTTGAGAAGCTGAGCACGACGCAGCTCTCGCCGCCCTGCAGGTGCAGGGCCGCGCTGCCGCTGTGCGCCAGCTTGGCATCGTGCAGGATGCGAGCCTGCCCGGCCTCTGTGCGGAGGCTGCCGTACTCCGTCGAGCAGTTATCGACGGGGCCCGCCGGGGCTTTTTCAAAACTCTCGGCGGCTGAGGCGAGGCCGCAGCCGATCAATGCAGCAAAGACGGATTTGAACATGAACTCATCGTATCACGAATGAGCTCTCAGCGTCAAGCTCAAAGCATCGGCATCCAGGGCAGACGCATTAGAAATCACCTTGACACAGGAACTATGTTATATATTGATCACTGATCATTTTCTTCAGGAGGGGGAGCGAAGAGCAATCGCTCGAGCACGTTCTCAT
>DXFQ01000026.1 GCA_019114365.1 Candidatus Parakkermansia intestinigallinarum
TTTAACGAGAATGCGGTGGATTGTGCTTCGGCAGGGTACGGGCGTTTTACCCTCTCTTCTCAACACCGCCTGTATTTTATCTGCTCCCCAGCTCCTGTGGGCTATCCTCACCTCCACGATGCGGCATATGACATCCTCATTTAGCTTTGTCGTTTGATTGTGAGGCTTTCTGCTGATTTCTTCAAGCCCCTTTTCCCCTTGTTTTTCATAGCGATGAAGCCACTTATAACCGGTTTTTCGGCTTATTTCATAAAGCCTGCACGCTTCGCTCATGCTTACCTCTTTCCGGGTGACCAGTTGGATAAACTCCTTTTTCATCTGTTGTTGACTTTTGGTGTTCCATGGCATGGTTTTATCATGCCATATTTCAGCCAAAAGTGTTACCGATGTCCTGGAACTTCTGTAACCTATGTCCTGAGACTTTTTTGTAACCTATGTCTTGGTACAGTACCAAGGAAGGGAGGATGGGGCGGCGGCTCGCAGGGGGGAGCGCGGCGCGGCCCTCAGCGCTCGGTTGCGATGCTGCAGGCACCCGGGTTCTTGGCGTGCTCATCGAGGATGATCTCGCCGATGCTCTCGGCGTGAATGCTGCCGCCGGCGGGATTCTTGACGCTGGTCACGTGCCCGCGGATGTCGGCCTGCAGCTTGCTGTACTCGAAGGCGAGGTCGCAATCCTCGGCCAGGCTGCAGTTCTCCAGAACGAGATTTTCAGCGTAGCAGAGGGGCTGGGTTCCGGCGATGCGGCAGTTGACGAGGCGCAGGTTGCGGGAGTGCCAGCCGAGGTATTCGCCGTCGAGCAGGGAGTCGTAGACCGTGACGTTTTCCGAGTTCCAGAAGGCGTCTTTGGAGTGAATCTCGGCGTTGCGGATTTCCACGTCCCGGCAGTATTGGAAGGAGTAGTTGCCCAGCTGGCGGTAGCGGTCGATGCGAATGCGGCTGCTGTGCAGGAAGATGTAGTCGCCCTTGCAGACGTCGACGTCGCGCAGCTCCGCACCTCGGCAGAACCAGAGCGTTTCAGCGGCGTTGGGAAGGCGCACGCGCTCCAGATACAAATCGTCCATCTCGCGAAACATCTTGGGCGCTTCGACCAAGGTGTCTGTCATGCGCAGCTGACGCGAGTACCAGAGGGCGGCGCGGGCGCCTTCGGTAAACAGGCAGTTGTCGATCGTAAAATTGTGCACGTGCCAGAAGGGGTACTTGCCCTCAAAGCGGCAGTGTTCGGCGATGATGTCGCTGCATTCTTTGAGAGCCGATTCTCCGGCGTGAATGGTGACGTCTTGCAGGTGCAGGTTGTGCGAGGCGAAGAGGGGGCGCTCACCCCCGAACTCGGTATGTTGCAGAAAGGTCATGCTCTTGTTCATGGTGTTATTCATCGTGTTATCAGTGTTCGGGTGTTTCGGGTTGAAGGCTGATCGGGCAGCGGGGGCCCTCCGATGCTCGTATTGTACGCCAAAGCAGCAGGGAATCAAATACTTGCTCAGCATACTTCACCATGCCTTCCGAGCATGACGGGCGGCAAAAGCTCTCTCGGATAGGCGACTCACACGCTTTCTTGAGGTTGTTTTCAGCCAAGAAGGGGGAGGCCCGCAAGTCCGGAAGCGTCAGGCCGAGGCTGAGGGGGAGCCCGGCGCCGATTCGTGACGAACGGACGCCGGACGTCCGGCGGGTGCCGGAGCGAGAGGCCCTCAATAGCCGTGTCTCCGAAGCAACGCTCCTGCAAACGGCGCGAGAGCTCAAAAGTGGTTCCGAAATCGGGTGTGCACTTGCCCATTCTGTCCGCATGTGATATAAGAGGCAGGCGGGTTCGCGTGATTTTCGGGCACGGAGCTCCGGCAAAGAAGAGCAGAGGAAGCGAAGACGAAAGCGCAAAAGACACATGCAAGCCATTATCTTAGCAGCGGGAATGGGGAAGCGCCTGGGTGAGCTCACGGCGGAGAATACGAAATGCATGGTGAAGGTCAATGGCGTGCCCCTCATTGATCGTTTGCTTTCTCAGCTGGACGCCATCGAGTCCCCCGAGCGCCTGAACCGCATCGTCATCGTGATCGGCTACAAGGGAGAGAACCTGCGCCGCCACATTGCGACACGAAACGTGCGAACGCCCATTGAGTACATCGAAAATAGCGTTTACGCGAGCACCAACAACATCCACTCCCTCTATCTGGCGCGTCAGCAACTCATGCAGGATGATACGCTGCTGCTTGAATCGGATTTGATTGTCGAGGATAGCGTCATTCGGAGACTTTTGGATCATCCGTACCCCAGTCTGGCGCTCGTCTCCAAGTTTGAGAGCTGGATGGACGGGACGGTCGTCACCCTCGACGAAGATTACAACATCAAGAGATTCATCCCCGGGAGCAAGTTCTCGTACGAAGAGTCGGAGGCCTATTACAAAACCGTCAACATCTACAAGTTCAGCCGAGAGTTCTCCCGCACGCATTATGTTCCCTTCCTGGAGGCCTACAGCAAGGCGCTGGGAAACAACGAATACTACGAACAGGTTCTTCGCGTCATCGCCCTGCTCGACAAGCCCGAAATACGTGCCCTGCCGCTCGAGCATGAGGCATGGTATGAGATTGACGACATTCAGGATCTCGACATCGCCGAATCCATGTTCTGCGAGGCATCCGAGAAACGCCTGCGCATGGAGAGTCGCTACGGCGGCTACTGGCGCTACCCCCGCATCTTGGACTTCTGCTACCTCGTCAACCCGTTTTTCCCGAATCACCGCCTCATGTCGGAGCTAAAGGCCAACTTCGAGGTGCTGGTGCGCAACTACCCGTCGGGAATGCGAGTGAACAGCCTGCTGGCCGCCAAATACTTCGGCCTGCGCACGGACTACATCTGCGTGGGCAACGGCGCGGCCGAGCTGATCAAAGCGCTCATGGAGCAACTCAGCGGCAGCTTGGGTGTCGTGCTCCCCACCTTTGAGGAGTACCCCAACCGTCTCTCCCCCGAGCGACTCGTCTGCTATGAAAGCGTCGATCGCGATTTTGCGTACGGCGCCCGAGAACTCATGGACTTTTTCGACGATAAGGGCATCTCCACCCTCCTGCTCGTCAATCCCGACAATCCCGGCGGCAACTTCATCCCGCTGCCCGAGCTGGAGACCCTCTGCCGCTGGGCTCAGCGAAAGGGGATTCGGCTCATCATTGATGAGTCCTTCGTCGACTTCGCCGAGGGGACGCCCCACAACACCCTGTTGACGAATCTCCTTCTGGAGGAGAATCCGCATCTCCTTGTCGTCAAGAGCATCTCGAAGTCATACGGCGTGCCCGGGTTGCGCCTCGGAGTTCTGGCCGGTTCGGATCGCGAGCTGATAGCCCGGCTGAAGAAAGACGTCGCCATCTGGAACATCAACTCACTGGCGGAGTTCTACATGCAGATTTTCGGAAAGTACGAGACTTCCTACCGGCAAGCCTGCCGTCTCTTCAGGGAAGAGCGGGATCGCTTCATGGCGAGCCTGCGGCAGATTCCCTTCCTCCGCGTGCTGCCCAGCCAGGCCAATTTCTTCATGTGTGAGGTGCTGCCGCCCTACGGTTCTCTTGAGCTGACGGAACGCCTGCTCAGCGAGTATGACATCCTCATCAAGGATTGCAGCCGCAAGAAAGCCATGAAGGGCCGACAGTTCATCAGGCTGGCTGTCCGCTCACGCGAGGACAATGAGCGCTTGGTACAGGCATTGAATGAATTGCAAAAACAGAGATGAGTGAACGGTGCGACATCGGGGTCTGCGGCGGCGGCCGCTGCAATCAAATAGCTTGAAACCTTTATCGCCAGCTCGGTGCTCAACGCATTCGTGCACCGGACACGGCAGCTGCTCAGGCTCTAAGCTCCCGAAACCCTCTGACGACGAAAGGGAGGTCTGATGACCTCCCCCCACTCAAGAGTTGGTTCAGTCAAAGAATCTGACCGTGTATTGGTGGGTTTGTATTTTGTCTTCGGGCGGAATGGCTCTCCAGTCGCCGTACAGGCGCGTGAGATAGGCGTCGGTGTTTCCGGGAACGCTGAGCATGCAGTCCTCGAACTTCATTCGCGTCAGCGGCCAAACGTCTTCTTTGTATCGTCGAGACGTAAATTCACATCCGAACACCATTCGGTAATATCTCTTGGGGGGCAAGAGTCTTGAAAGCCCCCTGAAAGTCGGTGCAAGCAAGTGAGTGAAGACGCCATTGAAGATCGGCACCAGCGGCGCGAGCAGGCGCCATACGGGTCTGCCGCTCAGCGGTGCCTTGACCAAAGCTTTGTAGTATGCTGAACTCACGAGATGAAAAAGTCCGGTGAAGCGATCGCTCACGGGAAAGATATCCACATTGAGCCCCTTGTATTTGTAAAGGTTATGCATTTGGCGATCGGGATGAATCCCCTCGGACTTCAGGTCTCGCAGAATGACCCAGTTGTTGTAGATGTGAGGATCGGTCTCCGGGCATTGAAGAACGAACTCGTCACTGAGCTTCTGCGTGAGCATGATGCGCTTGAACTTCAGCATGTCCTCGTAGGGCATGCAGATGTCGGTATCGTCATCCCAAGGGATGAAGCCTTCGTGGCGGGCAGCTCCCAGCAGGGTGCCGGAGTCCAGCCAGTAGTTGATGCCGTTTTCGGTGCACACCCGATCGATGAACTTGAGCATCTCGAGCATCCTGAGCTGCATGCGTCGCAGCTCCGAGCCTTCAGGGTTCCAACGCTGTTTCATTTGTTCTTGATTGTCGGGCATGTGGCGGAACTGATCCGGGATTATTGTCGGCCGAGTGTTTCGTACAAGTGGTGAGCAAAAACGATATCATGAAGGGCAATGCCGATATTGTAGCTCAGGATACGCTCCTCTTTGCTTTCTCGTCCGGGAATCTTGCCCAACAAAACAGCAGGGAGCTCACCGAAATGTTTAAATTGGGAGAAATGCTGAAATCCTCGGACATGAGCCGTATCATCCGCAAACACCTTATCAAAGAAGAGATCGCAGTTCTGAAAGCCTCGCGTGTGGACAGGAACAACCAAGCACCCCTGTCTGAAATCATCATCCTCGGCTATCAGAGAATCCGTATACGTTATACATGAAATAATAACGTCAGAGGAACGCACCAAGCTCCTGTAATTGTCTTCGATAACGACATGCCATTTCGGGCAACGCTCTCGATATTCATTCTGAATCTCCTCTGCTTGCATTTTGTGCCGAAGCACATGCAAGCAGAGAGGTTGGTGAGAGAAGAGTTCGGCCAAGCAGGCAAGAGTCGCCCGGCCCGTTTGCCCCAACCCCATGATGGCTATATCTTTGAAGTCCGGCCGAGAAAGCTGTTGTACGGCCAGAGCCGCTACAGCGCCGGTGCGTATGGCCGTCAGTGCGGTGGCATCCATCAAGGCGAGAAGCTCACCTGTGTCCTCCCTGTAGAGCAAAAGATCCCCCGCAATGGAGGGTGTGCGCCCGGGGTATCTCGTGACAACCTTGACGCCAAAAACATTCAGCGACGGAATCATGCACGGCATGGTATTCATAAAATACCCGCCGTCATACGTTATGCTGATTTTGTGGGGGAGTCGGGCATTGTACTTCAATGAAAAGGCCTCTCTAACCCACCGCAGGGCATTGGATGGCGTGAGGAGCCCGGAATCAAGGATTTGTTGTTTTGAAAGAATGATCATGTTGAACAATGACGCGTGCGCCCGCAAAAAACACGTGTGTTTATATCATATGCCACATGTTCGTCAAGCCTCAATTTTCCTCAAAGAGTGTTTTGGAATCTGTTCCCATTTTCTCGGAGCCAAAAAGATCGGCGGATGACAAAGGAGGAGACTCGCCCGATGCATGGCGGAAGAGGGGAGCAAGCCCGGCGCAGCGGCCGACGAGCGCGGTGCATCGGCAGATCTCACCGCCTCGGTAGGCTCCTTCCCCGTCAGGCGTGGATTGACGGCGCGGCGGCTTTGCTGTAAGATCAGCTTCGGCACCCGGCTACCTCCGGGCTGATGCAGACGATGACCGACAAAGCGAAGCGTGAGTTCACCGCAAGGTCGATAGGGATAGGGCTGTGTGAGCTGAGATTTGAACACGCGGACACGCACTGTTGCTTCGCCGTGTCCAAGAGCCCCGTGCTGTTGAATATCACGGGGCTCGTGTTCTGCCCCTTTCTGTATCGAAGGCTGGGGCGGACGTCGGGCGGCATGGCTGTTTCCGCTCCTTATATCGGCTCGGGCGATCAGGGGAGGATTCAAGCTCTTGCCGATCGCCTCGAACGCGAGGTGTTGAGGATCTGCGAGGGGCTGGCGTTCCGTTACAGTCTTGTCGTGAGGAGAAAGAGATCGCGCCTGATCCTGCCCTGTTTGGCTGACCTGAAGGAGATGGGTTGCGGCGATGATGTCTCTTCCGATCTGATGGCCGCGCTGCGAGCCTGCCTGCGGGATGAGCGGCATGTTTCTTCCGACTGATCGATCGCTTTGTCCGTGGCGTCTCCCGGCACGCTCTATGTCTGCAACTTTCTGAAAATAAATATTTGACCTTCGTCGGCCCGCATGCTAAAAAATACTCGCGGTGCTCGCGCATGCCCGGCCGGGGCAACAGCGCGGCGCGGGTAGCTGCGGCAAGGCGCGGCTCCGTTCCGCACCGGATGAACCGACAGACACAGCTTCTCGCACAATGAAAAAAGCCATTCTCTGCGCCCTAGTGCTGGCCCTGGCTGCCTGTGATCAGAGCGAGTCGACCGAAATTCAAATCCCGCCGACTCTTTCATCCGCCCCCTGCGCGGCGGATGTGATGACGGTGGACATGCTTGAAAAACTCCTCACGGATGCCTTCGCCAAGGTGGATTGGGGCGGCGTGGAAGCGTTCAAGGGAAAAGGCTTCGTGGAAGGCGGCTATAATATCTATCCTCTGAGCCTGCTTCTGACCAACCTGGATGTCCCCGCAGACGGCATCGCTGAGGCGGCGACGGTGTTGTGGCTCAGCGAACACGAGGATACGCTCGAGCTCTGCTGGTGGAAAAGCGATTGTTCGCTGTCTCGTATGATGATTCTTGCCTTGGTTCTGGGCAGTCGATACGGGGAACAATTACATACGACGGCCTGCCCGGAGTTCCCGACCGCCCCCTTCCATGAAGAGTATCGACAAGTGCGGCAACGAGAAATCGACTGGGTCATGAGTCATCATAAGGAGATTCACACATTGCTCAAGAGCTTGACCGAGTCTAAATAAGCGATTCGCCGGGCGGACAACTCCCTCGCGCCTGCAACGGCGGCTCGTCCGCTGCGGTGCCTGTGGGTGCGTCGGGGTGCGTCGGGAGATTTTGGCTGCGCTTGCAAAAAAAATCAGACAGAGGGGCTTGCCGGACGTTATCAATGTCAGTGAGGTGCGCCGCATAAGGCGCTCTTTAGTCCATGTTTGCGAATTTTGATGCGATGATGAAAGGGGGAAGTGCTCCACGGATGATGAGGGTTTGCTGCCTGCTGTCGGCAGCGATGGCGTTTCTCTTGTGTGAGTCGTCCTGCGCGTCGGCGGACCGCGTGGGTTCTGCGGGCGCGGGTTCGGATGGGATTGAGGCTTCGGCTATTGCTCTCTATGAGAAGTACGGGGCTCGCTACGGGGCGGATTCGCACCTTGTCGATGTTCGTTTGGTGCGGGGGAAGGAGCTCCCGCAGCGTTTCCGGCAGCGGCTGGAGCAGAAGGCGAAGTTCGCGGAGGAGCGGCGGTATTGGCTCGTCAGCATCAGCTATCGCTACAATCCCGAGAGGCCGGTTCTCGGCGGGGGAATGGACGCCGTTTATGATGCCGAGACGCAGGACTTGCTGATTTGTGAAAGGTGGAGATGAGTTTCCCGCCGGCGCCCCGTCGGCATCCCACCGACGCAGGCGGGGGGCGGCGGCGAAGCGGGTTGTTTACGGGGGGCATTGGGAGCGCCCGGGCGGCGTGCGGACGGTGCGGGGGCGGGGAGACAGGCGCGGGCGAGGAGCAAGGCCCGGGCGAGGGGCTGTGCGGGGACGGGGGGCGCAGCGACGGAAGCCTCCCGCCACGGATACGTTTTTCACTGCCTCATCGCATGCGGGTGGCGCAGCTGCCGCCGGCACGAGGACGGTGTGGGTGCGCGGCGCGCGCTTCCGGGTGTCCGCAGCTGCCTCCGAGGTCTGTTGCGGGGCGGCCGATGTTCCGAGTTCCGTTGCATGGAGCAGTCTTTCGATTGGTTCTTGCGGGGTCATAACTGAGCGGTGATCACGTCTCCGAGCCTTCGGCGCGGGAGACGGCGCCTTCTATGTTGCAAAACGCATGCCAATTTTTCGACAAAAGAGCGAGAAGAAACGATGAATAGCGCAAGAGCCCGATATTCAAGCTTTTATTCAGACGGCGCAGACGTCGGCGGCTCACAGCCAAGGAGGACGGCCGGATAAAAATAATACTCTGCGGATAAAAATGTTCTCGACATGGGGTCAAAACGCTGCTATTTCTCTTGGGCAGAGCTCCCTCCGATGAACGAAAACAAAAGTTTGGTCATTGCCGGTCACGGGTATATTGATTGCCTGATGGCGGCCGTCCTGACGGCGCTTCGCGAATGTCTGAATCGCCGAGAAGTCGAGATGCTGATGTGCGCTCAGGCTTCGCTCGCCGACTTGCTCCGAGAGACGGCGACGGGCGATGCTGTTCCCGGCCGGGTGTTCATCGTGGGGGTCGGGCTTTCCGCCAACCGCGGGGCGCTGGTGGATTCTTTGCAGGCCCTGCGCCATGCCGGTTGCACCTGCACTTGGCTCAGCAATCAGGAGGCGGCTCAACCGCAGCAGTTGGACGGATTGCTGGAGCCTGTCCTTGCCTTGGACGCTGCTCTGACGGATTTGGCCGCGGAGCGCTTTGCTCCTTGGGGTGTGTATGAGGCGAGCGTGAGGGCGCTGCGCGACTGCGGTGATTCGGAGGCTCTGACTCTCTTTTACCGCACGGCGGGCTTTGTGAACCGAGTCATGCCCCGCGAGCACGGGGCGGAGGTGCTCCGGCTCTTTCTCGACGGGCTGCGTGCCCGCAAGCTGCCGGATTTCTCCCCGGCGTTGAAACAGTACATCCGGGCTTACGAGCTGATGGGGCACCGAGAACTCAAGGGCAATGAGCCTCCCGTCTACCGCCTCAAGCAGCTCATTCGCCGCGTTGCTCCGGCGGACGATCTGCGCATCATGATTCTGGGGGAGACGGGCACCGGCAAGGAGAGCGTGGCGAACCTCATTCACCTGAATTCCGAGCGCTGGACGCAGCGCTTTCTGGCCTACAACTGCGCGAGCTCGAACAGCGAGTTGCAGGAATCCGCCTTCCGGGGGTACTGCAAGGGTGCGTTCACCGGGGCCTCGGCCTACCATGCCGGCTTGTTTGAGCAGGCCAACGGCGGCACGCTGTTCCTCGATGAGGTGGGGGATTTGTCGCCCGAGTCGCAGGGGGTGCTGCTGCGTATTCTTGAGGAAAAGAAGGTCATGCCCATGGGCGGAGACAAGGAAGTTCCCGTGGATGTCCGCCTCATCACGGCCACCAACAAGGATCTTTGGCAGATGGCGGACGAGGGGACGTTCCGCGAAGACTTGCTCTACCGCCTGCAGGAGTTTACGCTCCGCACGCCTGCTTTGCGCGAGATTCCCGGCGACATTCCCGCTATTGCCGATTCCATGTGGCGGCAGTTGAATCAAGGCGAGGCACTGCCGGAGGCCGCGCAAGGCCCTCTTCGCTCTCATGACTGGCCGGGCAATTCGCGCGAGCTGCTCAACTTTCTCAAGTTCGCCCGCACGATGGGAGCCGGGAAGGAGGAAGGCTGGTCCGCGCTCTTGGAGCAACACTGTGCCCATCGGCGCCGTTTGCACAGGGGGGAGGAGAAGACGCCCGTGCGGCTCGACGAGCTCATCGCTCTTCACTGCAGGCGCATTGTGGCGCAGTGCGGCGGCAACATCACCCGCGCGGCGGAGATGCTCGGCATCCAGCGTCCGACACTCCGCCGCCATCTGGCGCGAGAGCTGACGAAGCAGCCTCAGCATCCCTGAGTGCAGCGCGCCCGACGCTCGGCCTCGGGGGAGGTTGCGGCCTCGGGGGAGGCGCGCCGCCGGGAGGGGGATGGCGGGGCGGGTTCGGTCTTGACATTTCAAGCGGCCGGCTGATATGATGTCGCCGTGCTTGTCAATTCATTTTCAACCAAGGTGTGCGGGTGGCTCTTCGCCGCGGCGGCCTGCGTTTGGCTTTGCGTGGCCGCCGGATTTTGGTACGCTCGCGCCGAGCGTCAGTCTTCATGGGAGAAGGCGACGGCTACGGTGACGGCGATCTGCGAGGAGAAGGGCCAAAACGGCGTCATCAAGTATTCGAGCCTGACTTTCGTCGATCCGGGTACCGGGAAAAGCGTGACGGTGCGGAGTCAGGTGGGCGCCTCGGAAAAGCCCGTCTATCCCGTGGGGGATGAGGTGGAGGTCATTTTCCCCAGCGGGCAGCCGGAGGAGGCCTGCGAAAATACCTTCGTCGCCCATTATCTGTTGCCCGCCATGCTGAGCTTCGGCGCGCTGATGTTCGGCGTCGTGTCTTTCGCGACGATGCGCTACAGCAAGAAGCTTGAGAAAAAAGAGCAGCTCCATGCCTGAGGGGCGCCTCGAGGGCGCGGAGCTTTGCTGAGCAGGGAGCAGCGCGTCCGAAAAGTCGGACGCGGGACGAGCCGTGTGCCGCAAGACGGGGGGCGATGGCGATGAGGAAGGCCGCGAAGAGGGAGAGGAGGTCGCGCGCGCTGACGTGCTCGGACTTGGTGAAGAACGAGGCGGCCCGGAAGAGCAACATGGCTCAGGCGACTCGCAGTTCAGTGACGACGAAGGGGTGACGAGGCTGCCCGCCATGACCATTTTGGAGATGGGCGACATGAGCCCCCACATGGTATTGGCTCCGAGCATAGAAGCGTGACCGTTCCAACAGATTCTTTCCATGTCTCCGATTTTGTGCGGGGAGCCAAGGTAGCACGTTTTGCGAAGCTGTCAAGGCTTTTTCCGCCTCGCGCGGGGGAACCGCCGCAGGGGAACCGCCGCAGGGGAGCTGTCCGCGGGCGTCCCTCCCGCTCCCGCGTCGAGCGCATGGCTGCGGGCACGGGGTCGGCGGCTCGGCGGCTCTCGCCCCGATTGCAGCAAAGGGGCTCCGAGGGGCGGCGGAGCGGCCTGATGCAACTTGCAGTTGCACCGAAACGCAAGACGGGTATTCGTTAGGATGAGGACTTGTTTTTGCTGTCGCAAAAACGGCTCATGCCTGCTTGACATGCCGCGCGCTATCGCCTAAGATACGAGCGGTTCCGCAGCGAAGCGACTCTGTTGCCGAACTTGCCGGAGCCGAAATTCGTGCGCGCTGCGCTCCGTCATTTTCACCACACACAGTTGCATCACATGAAAAGTCAAGATTTTCGATTCCGCGCGGGACTTCGTTCTCTGCCCGGGCTTTCCCGGCGGGTTCTTCCGGCCTTGTCTCTCTTGCTCTGTCCGCTTTGGGGCGGTGTGTCTCTCGCCTCCGCAGCGGAGCAAGAAGAGGCGGCGGCGGAGCAAGGGGCTTTGCCGGGGGTGCCCGTCATCGAGATAGGTGCGCCCGATGCGTCCTTGCCGCCCTTGGATGTCTCGCGCCCGATCGCTTCCGCCGCTCTCGCGCCGGGTACGGAGCTGCGCCTGCTGAGGCTGGAATGCCGAGCTGATGAGGTCTATGGCCGCTGGAAGGGGCTCGATGATGTCTATGACATCACGGCTCGTCTGGCTCTGGTGAATGACTCGGAGCGGCCGATTGAGGTCGCTTACGAGGAGACGGTGCTGGGTTCCGGCTCGCCGGCACCGGTGGTGAGGTGCGCCGTGAGCGGGGAGCCGCTGCCCGAGGAGCCTTCGCCTACGGGAGGGCAGTGCCGTCCGATGGAGGTGAGGATTGCTCCGGGTGCGGCGTTCACTAAGCTGTGGATGCGCACGATGGTGCTGCGCTTGCCCGATCTGAGCGAGCCCTGCGTTATCGAGCTGAGCGGGTCGGTGCGCCTTGACGGCAAGGTTTATCGCTACGCTTTCCGGCACGAGTTTGTGCCGGAGGAGATTTTGGTTGAGCCCGCGCCTCCGCTGCTGTCGCCGCAGGAGGAGGCGCTGCGCAGGGCGGCCGAAGAGGGCGATGCGGCTGAGCTCAGGCGCTTGCTGGAGGCCGGAACCGCGATGAAGGCGGACGGGTCGGGCGAGACGCCGCTGGCTGCGGCGGCGCGCCGCGGGCAGGCTGAGTGTGTGCGGCTGCTGCTTGCGGCAGGCGCGAAGGACGAGGCTGCGCCCGAGGCTCTGTCTGCCGGGCACGCGGCGGCGATGAACGGCCACCCGGAGGTGCTGCGGCTGCTGCTCGAGGCGGGTGTTGCCCGGCCGGATTTGTTCTCCGCGGTGTACGAGGAGGGCAGCGAGACGATGCGCCGCCTTCTGGCAGAGGGGGCTGATGTGAATGTGAGGGAGGGGCTCCGGGGGTGGACGCCGCTGCACTTGGCGGCGCGGCAGGGGCGGGCTGATTTGGTTGAGTTGCTCGCCGAGGCCGGGGCCGATGTCCATGCGGAGGATCCGGCCGGGCAGACGCCGCTGCTGCCGGCCTGCGGATGCGGGCAGCGCGAGGCTGCCGCCGCGCTGATTCGCCGAGGGGCCGAGGTGAATACGGCGGATGAGCAGGGGGCGAGTCCGCTCCTGCTCGCCGTCTGCAACCGCGATGCGGCTTTGGCGGCTTTGCTGATTGAGGCGGGGGCTGATGTGAATTTCCGTCCGGAGGAGGATGAGGCTTTTGACGTGATCTCTCCGCTGCATGTCGCGGCCGCGCTGGGTTCTCCCGAGCTGGTGGAGCTGCTGCTCTGGGCCGGAGCGGATGTCCGTGCGACTTACCTCGCCGATACGCCGCTGCATCTGGCGGTGGTCTGCGGTTGCGAGGCTGAGGCTGAGGCTGTGCTCGAGAGTATCGCGGCTCTGATGCCGGACTTGCCGCCGGGGGAGGATGTCCGCGTGCGCTTCCCGCGGCCGGATGCGGCGAGCCGCCTCAGGGTGGTGCGGGCTCTGCTGAACGCCGGGGCGGATCCGAATGCGCTCGGCGGCATCGACGGGGATGAGACGCCTCTTGACTGGGCGAAGGCGGCCGAGGCGGCCGGGCAATCGGGCATGGGGGATGTCCTTCGTCTCCTCCGCCGAGCAGGGGGCAAGGACTGAGCTCTTTCTCCCCTCCCCCGCTCGGGCTGTCCGGGCGGGCTCTGCGGACGGGCTGTCCGGGCGGGCTCTGCGGTTGCGCTTGGGCGGGGCAAGGGGCGGCGCGGCTTTTCGCGCGGCGTTTTCCCTTGCTTCATGCTTTCGCCTTGACAGGGCTCACCCGGCCGGGTTAGACTGCCGAATCTTCGGTGTGATGCCGAGCTTAAACGATTAACTGATACAGACGATGAAGAAGGGTCTTTTCACCATGCTGATGGCTGCCTGCTGCGCTCTGACGCTCAGTTCCTGCAGCCCGACTTTCGATAAGGATAAGCCGCAGGAGAGCGTGCAGGAGATGCTCAAGGATCTCCCCGCTGACAAGCAGCACGAGTTCCATAAGGCGATGTTTAAGATCGGCTTCAGTGTCGGCTTAACCAACGCGGCTCTGGGGGCTTCGTTCGATTCAATATCCGCCGAGGTGCTCGAGGTGCTCGACGGCAAGACGGTCGACGAGATTATTGAGTACGCTCAGGGGCTCTGAGGCGCATCAGCGCGGGCGATGTTCGGGAGCCGGGGACGCGCGCGGGCGTTCCCGGCTTTTGTTGTGCCAAGAGAGGGGTGAGGCTGAGCGGACAGCGCGGCTCGGAGGCGGTTCAGAGGGTGCGCTTCCAAGGGCCGTCGCCGACGGAGAGGACTTCGACGCGGACGCGGTCGAGGCCTTTGCTGTGGAAGCCGAGGCGATGCGCGACTTCGCTGCTGACGTCGATGAGGCGGTTGTTGATGAAGGGGCCGCGGTCGGCGACGCGGGCTTTGCAGCTGCGGCCGTTGCTCAGGTTGGTGATGCGAACGACGCAGGGCAGCGGCAGGGTGCGGTGGGCGGCGTAGAGGCAGCCTTCGTAGAGTTTCTGCCCGATGGCGCCGCGGCGCCCGTCGGCTTCGTAGTGCGAGGCGATGCCTTCGGCGCGGTAGTGCAGGGCTTGGTCGACGCTCATGGGGACGTAGTGCACGCCTTTGACGGTGTAGGGAGCCATTTTGTAGCCGGGGTAGTCGGCGGCGAGTTGCTGCTGCTGGCAGGAGCTGAGCAGTTGGCTGCAGGCGGCGAGGCCGAGGGCGAGGGCGAGGGTGGCGGGGCGGCGGAGGTGGCTGTGTTTCATGGTGCGGTGGGGAGGGGGAAATCGGGAAATCGGGAAAACGGGAAAACGGGAGGTGCGGGGAGAGTGGGGGAATGAGGGAGACGGTGTTGCGTCAGTGGTGGCAGCTGCTGCATTCGGTGGAGGCGTTTTCGCGCCGATGGCAGTCGAGGCAGCTGCGCATGCTGTGGTCTTGCGCGGCGCCGGGGCGGGTATGGCATTCTTCGCAGCTGATGCCGGCACGGGCGTGGGCGCCGTGGTGGAAGTGGACGTAGCCCGGCAGGGACTGCACGCGCACCCAGCGCAGGGCTTCGCCGTGGTAGACGGGCGATTCGGGGTTGGCGGCGGCATGCAGGGGCAGCAGGCGGGGGTCGTCGGGGAGGATGTGGCGGTGGCAGTCCATGCAGCTTTCGGCGCTCGGCATGCCGGCTCCGGCGTCGCGCTCGGCGCCGCGATGGCAGGCGAGGCAGGGGATGTTGGCTTTGTCGGGGTCGCTGTGGGTGGCGTGGTCAAAGGGCATGGGCTGCGCGGGTTCGTAGCTCGGTGCGCGGAAGGCGTAGTAGTAGACGGCGATGAGGGCCGCGACGGGAACGACGAGCAGGGGCAGCCAGGCGAGCAGGGCTCGGCGCGGTGAGGGGGGCGGGGCGTCGGTTTGCGGCGCGGCGGCTCCCTGCCCTGAGGCCTCCTGCTCTGCGGCTCTCGCTGCGGCGGCTCGCTGCTCGGCGGCCTCCTGCTCGGCTGCGGGGGCTGCGGGAGGCGGCTCGGGGGCGCGGCGGCGGGTTTCTGGCTCGGGCGAGGTCATGCGTCGGGGTCTTCGGCGATGTCTTCACCCATGTCTTCGGGGTCGACGGCTTCGTCTTCGTCGGAGGCGCTTTCAGGGTCTTCGGCTTGGTCTTCGTCGACGATGACGGCGGCCCCGGTGTTGATGATGCGCGTGCCGCCGGGCACGGGGTCGGTGTGCTCGCGGTGCATGGTGCAGAGGCTTCGCGGCTGGTTGATGTCGACCAAGTTATCGGTGTAGGCGGTGCCCTCGTACTCGCAGCCCGAGTGAGCGAGCATGCCCGAGACGCGGCAGAGGCGCAGCCCCATGCTGCGCGGCGCAGCCGGGGTGCCGCGGATTTCTCCCATGGCGTAGCCGCGCTCTTGCGCTTGTTTCATGATGCCGACCCAGAGGGGGAGGGCGACGGTGCCGCCGTAGGCGCGATCGGCAATGGTGCGCGGTTTGTCGAAGCCGACCCAGACGGCGGTGGTGAGTTCGGAGGTGAAGCCGCAGAACCAGGCGTTGCGGTAGCTGTTGGTCGTTCCGGTCTTGCCGCCCGCCGGTGCCGTGAAGCCGAGCTGCTGCATGCGCCCGGCGGTGCCGCCGGGTTTGGTGATTTTCTGCAGGATGGCCGTGGTGATGGCGGTGGTGCGCGGCGAGAAGACGCGCCGCGCCGAGGGTTGATTGTGCCAGATGACGTGGCCGTCAGCGTCGGTGATGGATTCGATGATGTAGGGGGTGGGGCGCACGCCGCCGTTGGCGAAGAGGGTGTAGGCGGAGGCTACTTCGAGGGGCGAGGCCTCCCACGTACCCAGATAGATGGTGGGGCCGGGTTGGCGCGGCGGCGCGGGGAAGCCGGCCATGAGGGCGTAGTTGACGACGTTTTGCAGGCCGGCGCGCACGCCGGCTCTCACGGACATGGTGTTGCGGCTCTTGAGCAGACCCCAGCCGGCCGGGTGCATGCCGGTGTAGCGACCGTCGGCGTTGCCGGGGTTCCAACGGCGTGCACCGGGTACTTCGCCGGGGCGCAGGCGGTCGTCGGAGAGTTGCGAGTTCGGGGCGTAGCCGCGCTCAAAGTAGGTGGAGTAGACGAAGGGCTTGAAGAGGGAGCCGACCTGGCGCCGACTTTGGACGGCGCGGTTGAGGGGGGATTCGGAGCTGTCTCGCCCGCCGACGACGGCCAGCAGGGCGCCGGTGGCGTTGTCGATGATGACGCAGGCGGCTTGCAGATATTGGGGGCGCAGGCGCGCGGCGGCTTCGGGGTCGCGCGCGCGCAGGGCTTCGTATTCGGCTCGGTAGCGAGCGCGGGTCTGGTGCTTGTAGCGGGGGTTTTTCTCAAACATGTCGACGAGGCGCGCGTCCATGTCGTGCATGGCGGCGTCCTGCAGGTCGAGGTCGAGGGTGGTGCGGATGACGAGGCCGCCCGAGTACATGATCTGCTCTTTGATGTGCTGCTCGTCGGCTTCGAGCATGTTGAGGATGTGGTCGACTTCGCTGCGGATGAGGTCGAGCGCGTAGTTGTCCGTCCCGCTCCATTCGGGCAGGCGGGTGACGATGGGCTCGGCCATGGCGCTCTCGTATTCGTTGCGGGTGATGTAGCCGTGCTCGACCATCAGTTTGAGGACTTTGTCGCGCTGGATTTTCGCCGCCGAGGGGCTGCGGTAGGGCGAGAATTCGTTGGGGCTGCAGACGATGCCCGCCAGCAGGGCGGATTCGCTGATGGTCAGGTCGCGCGGCTGTTTGCTGAAGTAGCCGTACGCCGCCTGCTTGAGGCCGAGGAAGGTGTGCCCCCAGAAGACGCGGTTGATGTAGCAGGTGAGGATGGTTTCTTTGTCGTAGGTGGCTTCGATGCGCCAGGCGAGGACGACTTCGGTGAGCTTGGCGTCGAGGTTGCGCTCGCGGTGGTTGTAGGTGTTTTTCGCGAGCTGCATGGTGATGGTGGATGCACCTTGGGTGGCGTGGCGGTGTTTGAAGACTTGGCCGACGGCGCGCATCACGCCGCGAGGGTCGACGCCGCCGTGCTCCCAGAAGGAGCGGTCTTCCTGCACGATGAGCGCGTCGATGAAGTACTGCGGTACTTCTTCGCGCAGGTTGGTGATGGTGCGGCGATTTTCGCCGTGCAGGGTGCCGATTTCGCCGCCTTTGCGGTCGAGGACGATGGAGCGCTCGGGCATGCGCAGGACTTGGGTGATGTCGTAGCGCCCGGCTTTGATGCCGTAGATGATGCCGATGATGAACAGGAAGATGAAGCCGACGAAGCAGAGACTCAGGATGAGGCGCAGCGGCAGCAGGATGATGCGGGGCGCGTGCCGCGTCAGATACCAGATGAGCCGGAAGGGGAAGAAGAGGATAAGCATCAGGGCGCGCAGCGCGCTCATGCCTTTCGCGGGGGGCTTGCGGAAGGTTTCCCAAGGGGCGGGCTCGCCGCCGCGGGCGGTGCTGCCGGAGTCGGAGCCGTAGTCGCTCGAGCCGAGCAGGCCGAAGGCGCGGTCGTCGTCGGCGAGCGGCGGGGGAGATACGGCGGTGCGGCGGCGGGGGGCGTCTCGCCGCGCGGCGGGCGGCGCTTCGTCGCTTCTGAGGTGGTAGGCGCCGCGCTCGGGCTCCGCCTCGCGGGGGAGGTGCCCGCGGGGCGCTTCGCCGCGAAGAGGGGTGTCGTTCAAGGATTCGTCGGGCAGGGATGGGGCGCGCAGCGGTTCGCCGAGTGCCTCGTCGCCGCCGTCCGGCTCGCTGTCGTCCGGCTCGCTGTAGTCGACGCTCTCGCGCTGCACGGGGCGGCGCGGCTGCGGTGCGGCCTGTGCGCGCGGGCGCGCGGCGCGGGGACGCGGGCGCGGTGCGTCGGTATCGTCGTCATCCGATGCTTTGTAGCGAGGGCACATGAGCAGCTGATTGAGTATGCCTGATTCGTTGCGTCTGCGCAAGTAAAATTACCGCCCCGCCCCGCGGCCGCCGCGACTCACAACGCCCTCGGCCTGCGGGTGCGGGCTGAGCTCGTCAAACCATCAAATATGAAGTGTAAATTTTCCGTTCATTTACAGTTCATTTACAGATGAGGGCAGCGGGCGAGTCGGTGCGAGAGGAGGGGTGGCGGCGGCTTGCGGATTGACAGCGGGGCTTTCTTAGGGTAGCATGGGGTCGTTAACTTCACTCGTTTTTTATGGAGACTCTTGTTTCGCGCGGTATTATTGAATCGTATTTTGCTAAACTGAACTCTTGTCTCGAGCTGGATGCCGCTATTGTGGGCGGCGGTCCGTCGGGTATTGTGGCGGCGTATTATCTGGCGAAGGCCGGCCGCAAGGTGGCGTTGCTGGATCGCAAGCTGTCGCCCGGCGGCGGTATGTGGGGCGGGGCGATGATGTTCAATGATATTGTGGTGCAGCAGGAGGCTCTGCCCATTGTCGAGGAGCTTGAGCTGAGCTATCGCGCGTATCGCGACGGAGCATACATTATTGATTCGGTGCACGCGACGGCGGGTCTGCTGTATCAGGCGACGAAGGCGGGGGCGACGATTTTCAACTGCTATTCGGTTGAGGATGTGGTCTACAAGCAGGGTCGCGTGGGCGGCGTGGTGGTGAATTGGACGCCGGTGCTGCGCGAGGGGCTTCACGTCGATCCGCTGACGCTGATCTCCAAGACGGTGCTCGATGCAACGGGGCATGATTGCGAGATTGCCAAGACGGTGGCCCGCAAGAACGGGGTGCGCCTCAATACGCCGACGGGCGGTGTGATCGGTGAGATGAGTATGGATGCGGCCGAGGGCGAGCGCACGACGGTCGATAACACGAAGGAGATTTATCCCGGGCTCTTTGTTTCGGGTATGGCGGCCAATGGGGTGAGCGGCAGCTTCCGCATGGGGCCGATTTTCGGCGGTATGCTGATGAGCGGCAAGAAGGTGGCCGAGCTGATGGATGCGTCGATTCGGGCTCAGGGCTGAGGCGCGCGACGGCCTGCCCTGAGGCTTTGATCTTTCACGACCCGCTGCGGCTGTGCCGCAGCGGGTTTTTCGCGCCTGCTTGCGCGGCGTTCCGCGCTGATTGTCATGTGTGCGGCACTTGCGCGACACTTGCGCGAGGGTTGCGCGAGGTTTACGCGAGGGTTGCGCGAGGGTTGCGCGAGGTTTGTGCGGGGCTTGCGCGACAAGGAAGCGGCGGCACCCGGTGGGGTGCCGCCGCTCGCGTGAGGGGGTGCCGAGGCTCGGCTCGGTTCCGTATCAGTATTTGTAGTTGATGTAGAACTGAACCTGACCGCCGTCGTCGATGGCGTTGCCGGTGCGCACGGGGATGGCGTAGTCGATGGCTACGGGGCCCATGGGCAGGTTGAGGCGCAGGCCGATACCGGCGTCGGCGGAGATGATGTCGCTGTTCATGTCGCGCAGGCTGTCGTTGACGAAACCGACGTCGAAGAACATGGCGAAGCGCATCGTTTCCGCGATGGGTGTGGGAACGGTCACTTCAAACTGGGCGTAGGCGCTGTTGCGACCGCCCATGGTCTCGTCACCGGCCAAGGCGCTGTTGACCATGCCGACGTCGCGATAGCGGAAGCCGCGCAGGTTGTTCGGGCCGCCGAGGTAGCAGCGCTCGAAGATCGGGACGACGTCGTTGTCATCGACGGCGCGCACGGTCTCGAAGCCGTAGTTGACGCTGAAGATGCTGTCGAGCGCGGCGTTGTAGTAGTAGGAGCCGCCGAAGCCTGCCGTCCATGTCTCCACCGTGCTGCCGGGGCCGCTGTAGCCGAGGTAGGCTTCAAAGCTGCCGCCCTTGCGGGGGGTGATTTCCGCGTCGCGGGAGTCGTATTTGTAGCTCAGGCGCAGGTGGCTGCGGTCGTAGTCTCCGCCGTTGTCACGGAAGAATTGCGGCGCATAGGGCTCGGGGTCAATCTTGTAGTGCTCGAGGCGGTACTCGAGTTTGACGGAGCTGAACTCGTTGAGCGCTTTCTGCAGCGAGATGGCGTAACCGAAGTTGGTCTGCTCGTAGAAGTCGCTCATGTAGGTCGAGTCGGCGTAGTAGAGCTCGTTGCCCAGAGCGAGTTTGCGGTCGAGGAACCAGGGTTCCAGCAGGTAGATCGAGGCGCTCTTGTACTCGGTGCCGACGTTGGCCGAGACGGTCAGGCGCTGGCCGCCGCCGGTGAAGACGCCGTTGGTGAAGCCCATGATGTCGAAGTTGGTCTGCACGACGGTGGCGTACAGGTAGACGTTCTGGACGGAGGAGAAGGCCACGCCGAGGGTGAGCTGCCCGGTCTTGCCCTCCTGCACGTCGATGTTGATGTCTCGATAGCCGGGGATGTTGGAGGCGGACTGGGTGACGCTGACGGATTCGGGCACGAAGTAGCCGAGGTTGGTGAGTCGCTTGGCGGCGATGTCGAGGTCCACCGAGCTCATGTTGTCGCCGGGCTGAAGGGGAAGTTCGCGCAGGATGACTTTGGTCTTGGTGGTGGTGTTGCCGCGCACCTGAATGCGGCCGACTTTGCTGCGGGCGCCTTCGTTGATGTCGTAGCGAATATCGACGAGGTGCACGCCGTTCTCGTCGACGCCGACTTCGTCAATGACGGGCTGGACGATGGCATCGGCGTAGCCGCGCGCGCCGTAATACTTGCGGATCATTTCGACGTCATCGGTCACCTTCTGCAGCGAGTAGATGTCTCCGCCGATCATGCTGAGGCCCGGTTCGAGCTCGGCCGGGGTGTAGACGCGCGTGTTGCTGAAGCCGACTTTGCGAACGCGGTAGCGCGGGCCTTCGTAGATGTTGATCTCCATGCGGAGCTTCTGGCGCCCCTGACCGATCTTGCGGCTGATGTCGTAGTAGTTGACTTTGGTGATGCGGGCGCGCAGGTAGCCGTAGTTGCGGTAGAGCTTCTCGATTTCGCGCAGGTCTTCTTCGATGCGTTCGCGGTCGATGCGGCCCGACTTGGTGAACCATGTGAAGAGGCCGCGCTCTTTGGTGTGCATGACTTCGTGGAGCTGGGCGCGGTCAAAGACGGTGTTGCCGCGGAAGACGATGGAGTTCATGCTCATCTCGCGGCCTTCGACGATGTCGAAAATCACGTCGTTGTACTCGGGGCGAGAGGTCGGGACGATGCGCCAGGTGACGCGCGTGTCGGGGTAGCCGGCCTCTTGGTAAGCTTTGATGATGGCGGCGCGGGTTTCGGCGAGGCCCTTGTCGGTGATGGCGCGGTTGCTGGTCATTTTTTCGATTTCATCGCGCAGTTCATCATCGTCGAAGCGGTGGTTGCCCGTGAAGCCGATGCCGCCGAGCACTTTGGCGCCGTGCACTTCGAAGGTCACGGCCACGCCGCCGTCGCGCCGTTCAAGCAGCACGCGGGCATCGCCGGCCACCATGCCGTTTTCGATGAGGCGCTCGAGGTCGGCGTTGACGCGCATCGCCGAATACTTCGAACCGCGGCGCGTTTGCAGCAGGTCGTAGAGGCGGGAGTCGGGGATGCTGCGCGATCCGGCGTAGCGAATGGACACGGAGACGACTTTCTTGCCCTCCAGACTCACGTCGTTGAAGAAGAGACCGGTCTGCGGGCCGAGCTCTCGATCGGCCTCTTCCATGCCCGGGAGGCTGAATCCGGTCTGCTTCGCGGCGGTGTTCGGCCGCTGCTCGGCGGCAGCGGGATTCTGCCGAGGTTGCGTTTTGTTCTCGGCTTCTTCGGCCAAGACGGCGTCAAGGAAGGGGTCGCCCGTGCTCTGTTGCGCCGCTGACGGCAACGCTGCGGTGAGGGCCAGCGTACTGAGAACGGCTTTCCAATGCGAATTCGAGAGCTTCATGTGCTCGAAGCTAACACACAGCTTGACGCAAGTCAAGCTTTTACACTGCCTGTTTGCTCAATGATTCGCGCGCTCATTCGCGCACGCGCGAGTGTTCGGGCTCTCGCCGGCGCACGGAGGCGGCCGGAAGGCCGCGCCGGAGTGCAAAACGAGAGCCGCGAAACGGCTTTCGCGGCTCTCGTGTATGTTTTGATCGTCAGCGCGCTGCGCTCTGTTGATCAGGGTTTTGCCGGGGCTTGCTCGGCGGCGGGTTTGAGGCCCTGAAGCTCGAGCAGGGCGTCGGGGTTCGGGTCGCGACCCATGAAGTCGCGGTAGAGTTCGCCGGCCGGCTTCGCGTCACCCTTCGAGAGGATGCATGCGCGGTAGTCGGCTCCCGTCTTTTCGTTCATCAAGCCCTCGTGCTTGAAGCGCGAGAAGGCGTCGGCCGCGAGCACTTCAGCCCATTTGTAGCTGTAGTAGCCGGCTGCGTAGCCGCCGGTGATGCAGTGCGTGAGGGTGCGCATGATGGAGGGCGAGTCGACGGTGAAGGGGATGCGCCAGGGGTCGAGCAGCTCGTTGGTCGCGCTGTCGAGGTCTTTGCCCTTGAACTTCTCGTCGTAGTTGGTGTGCATCTCCAGGTCGAGCTTCGCGATGCAGAGCTGGCCCATGTTGTCGGTGGCGGGCATGAAGTAGCGCAGGTGCTGCATCTTGTCGATGAGCTCTTTGGGCATGGGCTCGCCCGTCTTGTAGTGGAAGGCGTAGGTGGCGACGCCTTCGGGCTCCCACGTCCAGTTCTCATTGAGCTGGCTGGGCAGCTCAACGAAGTCCCATGCGACGGCGGTGCCCATGTGGCAGCGCAGTTCGGTGTCTCCGAGCATCACGTGCATCATGTGGCCGAACTCGTGGAAGAGCGTCTCGACGTCGAGGTGCGAGAAGAGCGTCACGCCTTCTTCATTGGGGGGCGTGAGGTTGGCGCAGACGGTGGCCAGATGGGGCGCGTGGGGCTTGCCGTCGGCGGCCGGATCGCCGCTGACCAGACCGTTCACCCACGCGCCGTCGCGCTTGGATGCGCGCGGGTAGAGGTCCATGTAGAAGGAGCCCAGATGCGCCTTGGTCTTGTTGTCGTACACCTCAAAGAGGCGGACGCCCGGGTACCAGACCTCCTGCATGCCGACGGGGCAGGTCTCGCCGGGCTTGAGGCAGACGGTCGGCACTTCCTTGAAGGTGATGTCGTAGAGGTGCTGGAGGATGGAGAACATGCCCTTGATGACGTTGTTGCTCTCCTGATAGGGGCGCAGCTGCTCCTTGTCGAAGTCGTAGAGCTCGTGCGCCATCTTGTCCATGTAGTAGCGGCGATTCCAAGGGGCGATCTTGTCCGCCTTCTTCCCGGTCTTTTCGGAGACGAAGGCCAGCAGCTGCTCGCATTCGCGGTCAAAGGCGGGTTTGACGGCGGCCATCATGCCGTCGACGAAGCTCATGGCTCGGTCGCCCGATTCCACCATGCGGTGCGCCGTTGTCATGTCGGCATAGGTCTTGAAGCCCAGCAGCTCGGCGAGCTCGCGCCGCAGTTCCATGACGCGGGCGACGATGGGTGCGGTATCCCACTGCCCGGTGCCGATGGCGGACGCCCCCTCCCAGCAGGCTTTGCGCGTGGCTTCGACGTCGCAGCTCTGCATGACGAGGCCGTAGCTGGCGAAGTCGAGCGTGATGAGCCACTGCGGGTTCTGCTCATCGCCGTAGCCCTTGGCGGCGGCGGCTTGCTGCGCGCTCTTCATCCAGTGTTCGGGCATGCCGGCCAGCTGAGAGCGATCGGTGATGACGAGCTGCCACGCGTTGCGGGAGTCGACGACGTTTTTGCCGTATTGGTTGGTGAGTTCCGACAGTTCGCGGAGAATCTCAGCCTTGCGGGCTTTCTGTTCCGCCGAGAGGTCGGCGCCGTTGTCGCGGAACATGTCCACCACCTGCTGCACGTAGCGCTGCTTTTCGGGCGAGAGGGTTTTGACCCAAGGCTGCTCCGAGGCGCTCTTGATGACGGCCCAGAGGCGGTCGTTGGTGGTGATGGAGGAGGCGTACTCGGTGTAGGCGGGCAGCACTTTGTCTTTGGCCGCGCGGAAGTCGGGCGAGTCCATCACGGAGGCGAGGTGCATGAAGTAGCTCATGGCGCGATCCAGTTCGCGATCCACGTTCTCGAAGGCGCCGAAGACGTTTTCATAGGTCGCCTGCTCGGGCTTGACCGAGCAGATGACATCGAGGCGCGCCCGCGCCATGTCTATGCCCAGCAGCACATCGCGAATGCCCTGCTCGGCACTGAGCTTCACCCACTCGGGGTAGTGGCGACTCTCCAGGAAGGGATGATTCTTCACTTCGGCGGCCGTCAGGGCAGCGCCGACTTCTCCTGCCGCCTGCGCGGGAAGCATCCCGCCGAGGCAGCAAGCCATGGCTATCATAAGTGCTCGTTTCGTCATAACATAATCAGAGGCTCACCCGAGCCGTCTCATAAGGGTACGTCGTCAGTTTGTCCATCCTTACAAAAAAAAATGCTTTCGGGGCCAAAAAAGGCTGTCATCTTGCGTCAAACGGGGCTTTTTGCGCGGTTTTGAGGAGACTCCGCGCTTGACAAGCGGGCGGCGAATCGTACAATTTCAAGCCGACATGGCGAGGTTTCCGCAACGTCACCCCCTGCTTGCTTGGCTGCTGTTGCTGGCTTTGATGCCGGCCATCATCGGCGGCTCGCTGACGCACGCCTGCGGCTGTGAGGGCTTGATTTATGTGGGTGGCTGCCGCTGCTACGGGGATGCCGACCACAGCGCCGCCGCGGAGACCGCCGTCGATGACTCTGCCTGCGCCGGCTCCGTGGGCGATGGCGCCCGGCAGGCAGCAGAGGGCTCGTGCCGCAGCGGCTGCTGCGGGGCTTCTGCTCCGTCGCCGCAACCTGATACCCCGCCCGATACTCCGTCGCCGCAGCCCGATACCCCGCCCGATACTCCGGCGCAGCCGCTCGATGCGGCGAGCAGCGTGCCGACGACAATCGGCCTGCCGACGCACCATTGCGACCACCTCGGTTATGAGATGGACAGTGCGATGCCGCGCTTCGTGCTGCCGGCTCAGCCCGTCGCTCTGTTGCCTGCGGCGATGGCTCCCGACCGGCGCCCGCACCATCTCGCCCCCAACACTGCCCTCGACCCGCTCGAGCCGCAGGAGCCGCCCCTCATCCCCCTCCGCTGCGAGGCGCATTTGCTCCCCCTGCGCCTTTGATACCCCCTGCGCCCGCCGAGGCGCTTTGCCGCAGGGAAGCGCTGCCTCCGCAGCACCCGCTTCAGGTGCTCGCCTTCCCTGCCCTTGGGCCGCGTCTGCCCGCCGAGGCTTCGTCGGCGCGGCGGCCTGCTTCGCCCCGATGGCGCGGGATGCCCCGCACGGGCTTTTCCCGTCCCCCGATGACAAAAAAACGTCTTTTTTGCACAGAGGGCTTGCCAAGTGGGGCAATGAGGTGTATTAAACATTCAAGCAATCGTTCAAATATGCGTCATTCCTTGACTCCCGAGACAGCCGAACAGCTTCTGCCCGTTGAAGACAGCCGCGACCCTGCGGATTGCTTCAGGGGCTCCGGCAACGGCTCTCGTGTTTTCACCCTCTGCACGCTGCCTTTCGCAGCCTCCCTTTTCTCCACTCCAACCATCATCTCATCGTTATGATCAAACACCTTATCTGCGCCGCGGCCCTGCTCGGGCTGGCGGCGTCGTGCAGCACGTATGAGGCGCGTCCGGTCGATCTGCGGCGCGACAGCGATGCCTGGCTGAGTCTCTCGCAGCAGCTCTGCGACAAGAATCGACGCCTGAGCACCGCCGACCTGCACCGCATCGGTCTTCTGCTCAACCCCGAGCTGAACAGATCGCGCCTGAATTACGCGAAGAGCACCCGCGTCTCGGAGATGGCGGGGCTCTGGGAGGATCCGTCGCTCTCCGCCGATCTGGTGCGCGTCCTGCGCGAAAACATCACCAACGGCGGCATCAGCCCCGGCCTCACCCTCCCCGTCACGGGGCTGCCGCACATTGCCAAGCGCATCGCCGAGCAGTACAAAGAGGCCGACTACTGGAATGTCAAAACCGACGAGCGCGACTTTCTCGCCAAGCTCGACGCGCTGCGCTACCGCATCATCGTCACGCACGAGAAGCTCGATATCATGAACCAACGCCTCAGCCAGCTCGAGGACGAGCAGGAGCGCATTGGGCATCTGCATGAAATCGGCGAGGTGGAGTTCGCCGACTACCAAGTCATCAATCAGCGGCTTTTCGATACGATCAAAGAGAAACAGGAGCTCGAAAACGAGCACCTGCAGCAGCATCGGCAACTCATCGCCCTGCTCGGTTTGCACCCGAATGTGGGCGAGGTGGAGCTCTCCGGCGGTCTGCCGCAGGGCGTGCCGACGGCCGTGGCCGTTCCCGATGGCGAGCGTCTGCTGCGCTCGCCGGAGATCCGCGCGCTCTCGGCGAACTACGCCGCCGGGGAAGAGGAGCTGCGCCGCGAGATTCGACGGCAGTACCCCGAGCTGGGGCTGGGCGGCAGCTACGAACGCGAGGAACACAATGACAAGATCGGCGTCGGCCTCGAACTGAGCCTGCCGATCTGGAACCGCAACCGCGAAGCGATCGCCGCCGCCGAAGGCGAGCGCGACATCCGCGCCTGCGATCTCGTCAGCCGCTGGCGGGGCATTTTGCAGAACGCCTCATCGCTCGGCGAGCAGCAGAAGCTCGTGCGCAGCCACTGCGTCTCGGAGCTCGAACGCCTGACGCGCCTGCGCCGCAACGGCGAGCGACAGGAAGAGCTCTACAAGCTCGGCGAAACCGGGCTGCCCGCCCTGGCCGAAGCCCGGCACGAGATTTACCAACGCCGCCTCAGCTATCTGGACTGCCTCGCGCAGCTTCTCGACATTCAAGTTCAACTCTATTACCTCAACCCCGATTTCAACGCATGAACACCCATCTTCTCATCGGCCTCGCGGCCGCCCTCATCACCTGGCCTCAGAGCTCTGCGGCCGCCGCTCAGGACAACGGTGCGACCTCCGTCTCCAATGCCCCTCATCCCCCTGCCGACGAAGCGGCCGAGAACCATCACCCCGAAGGCTGCGAGCACGCTGACCACGAGCACGAACACGCGCACGCCGAGGCGGGCCACGCCGGAGAGGCGCATGAGCACGGCGCCGCCTGCACGGAGGACCACGACCACGGGCAAGGCGGCCAGGGCGATGCCGTCATCGTGTCGGTCGATGCCCGCTCGCGCCACATCCTCAACATGCAGGTGGAGCAAGTGCCCGCGGGCAACCGCACGCTGGTGCACAGCCTCTACGGCTACCTGACCACGCCCGATCACGCCGTCTCCGCCTACGCGATGCCCTGCGCGGGGCGCATCAGTCTGCAAGTCAAATCCGCCCAGCAGGTTCGCAAGGGCGACCTGCTCTTCACGGTGGACTCGCCGGCTCTCTACGAACAAATCGCCGCCGTGGAGAGCGTCCGCGCCGGGCTCGACCGCTGTGCGGAAGAGCTGGCCGCCCTGCAGGAACGCCTTGACGGCCTGCGCGGCGCCGGGGTGCGCAACAGCAGCCTCGAAGAGCAGCAGCGCTTCAAGAAAGCCGAGCAGCGCCAGCTCGAAAGCGACCTCCGCACCGCCGAGGCACGCCTCAAAGCCCAGCTGGGCGGCGGTGAGCTGCAGCGCAGCGACGACGGCAGCGCTCTGTTGCTGGTGCGCGCGCAGCACGACGGCACCGTCCGCAACGTCGGCGTCTCGCAGGGCAGCTGGGGCGAGCAGGGCGCACCCGTCATCACCATGAGCAACACCGCCGCCATGGAAATCATCGGCTCGCTCTACGCCGGCAACATGCCGCACTTCACCGCCGTCCGCGCTCTTGTTCCCGTCGGCCGCGAGAACCGCCACCTCACCGGAACGTGGCGCCTCGCCGAGCAGGTCGATCCTCAGAAGCTCACCCGCACCCTCTACTTCACGCCCGATGAACTGCCCGCGGGCGTGCCGGCCGGCCAGCTCTGCCGCCTCGACCTCTACGACGAGCAGGCGGAGAACGACGGCAGCATCGCCGTTCCCGACTCCGCCCTCGTCAAAGTCGGCGTCGATGACGTCGTCTTCGTCGAAATCAGCGAAGGGCAATACGCCATGCTCAAGGTGCATGCCGGCACGAGCCGACGCGGCATGACCCCCGTCAAGGGGCTGATGCCCGGGCAGCGCATCGTCGTCAAGGGCGGCTATGAGCTCAAGTACATCCTGCCCGGCGAAGGGCAGAAGAAGAAGGCCGGGCACTTCCATGCCGACGGCAAATTCCACGAAGGCGAAGACCACTGATGCCGCTATGAACGCCCTTCTGAGTTTCTGCCTGCGCAACCGCATCACCGTGCTCATCATCACGGCGGCGCTCAGCGTGCTGAGCTTCTTCGTCGTCGCGCAGCTTCCCGTCGATGTCTTCCCCGAGCTCAAAGTCCCCCGCGTCACCATCCAGACCGAAGCGGGCGGCCTGAGCGCTGAGGAAGTCGAACAATACGTCACCATACCCCTCGTCTCGGCCATGCGCGGCTCGGCCGGCGTCGAGCGCGTCAGCTCCTCGTCCGGCGCCGGGCTCTCCTTCGTCTGGGTCGACTTTGACTGGGATACGGACATTTATCTCGCGCGTCAAATCGTCTCCGAGCGCCTAGCCGCCGTGCGATCTTCGCTGCCGCAGGAAGCGGAATGCGAGCTGGCGCCCATCGTCTCGGTCACCGGAGAAATCATGCTCATCGCCATCACCGGCGATGAGAGCGCCGACCTGCTCGACATGCGCCGCATCGCCGAGTTCAACCTCCGCAACCGCCTGCTCTCCATCCCCGGCGTCGGCCAAGTCACCGTGCTGGGCGGCCGCATGCCCGAGTATCAGGTGCTCTACGACCCGGAAAAGATGCGGCAGGCCGGCATCACCCTCACCGACCTCAAAGCCACCATCGAAGCCTCGCAAAGCAGCATCCCGGCGGGCTATCTGGAGGACGTCGCCGGACAGGAACTGCCCGTGCAACAGGCCTCTCGCACCGCCACCCCCGAGCAGCTCATGCGCACCCTCGTGCCCGGCCACCCCAGCGGCGTGCTGCGCCTTGAAGACGTCGCCGAGGTGAAAATCGACGGAGCTCCGCGCCGCGGCAACGCCGGCTTCCAAGGTCGCCCCGCCGTCATCCTCTCGGTGCAAAAAGTTCCCGGCGCCAACACCAAGGAGCTCACCGAGCTCGTCGACGCCGCCGTGAAAGAGTTTGAGCAGAGCCAGTTGCCGGCCAACATGAAGCTGCACACCGACGCCTACCGACAGGCCGACTTCATCGACCTGTCGCTTGAAAACGGCAAAGAGACACTCTGCATCGCCGGCATCGTCGTGATGATCGTCATCCTGCTCACCCTGCTCAACCTGCGCACGGCCATCATCACGCTCATCACCATGCCGCTCTCCGTGCTGCTGGGCATGGCCTGCTTCCCGCTCTGCGGGCTGGCCGTCAACATCATGACGCTCGGCGGTCTGGCCGTGGCCGTCGGCGACGTCGTGGACAACGCCATCATCTTCGTCGAGAACGCCTGGCGCAGCCTGAGCCGCAACGCGGCCCTGCCGCCGGAAAAACGCCGCTCGCGCTTCCGCGTCCTCATGGATGCGCGCGGTGAAATCGTCAGCTCCATCAGCTTCTCCTCGCTCATCATCCTGCTGGTCTTTGCGCCGCTGCTCTTCCTGAGCGGGCTGGAGGGGCAGTTTTACCGCCCGCTGGGCATCTCCTACATGCTCGCTCTGGCCGCCTCTCTGCTCGTCGCCATCACCCTCGTCCCCGTCCTCTGCATGATGTGGTTCAAGCCCGCCAAGCGGAGCGACACCTCGGGCGACTCGGCCTCGGCGCGACTCATCAAGCGTCTCTACACCCCCGTGCTCAACTTCTGCCTGCGCTTCCCCAAGAGCGTCTTCGGCAGTCTGCTGGCCATCACGGCGGGCGCCGTCTGGCTCGGCTCAACCTTCGGCACGAGCTTCCTGCCGCCCTTCAATGAAGACTGCTACACCGTCTTTGTCAACACCGTACCCGGCACCTCGCTGGCTGAAACCGAGCGCATCTCGCAGCAGGTGATGAAGGAAATCGGCAAGATCGACGGCGTCAAGAGCGTTGCCCAGCGCACGGGACGCGCCGAAAACGACGAGCACGCCGAACCCGTCAGCGCCTCCGAGCTGCTGGTGCGCGTCGACCTGAGCCAAAACCAGCGCCGCATCCGCGAGCAAATCAGCGCCATCCTGCACGGCATTCCCGGCACCAGCGGCATGATCGGCTTCCCGCTCGCGCACCGCATCAGCAACGCCCTCTCGGGCTCGAACTCCGAAATCGCCATCAACATCTACGGCCAAGAGCTGCCCCAGATCCGCGCCGCCGCCAAAAAAGCCGCCGAGATTCTCAGCAGCATGCCCGAAGTCGCCGACGCGCGCGCCAACCGCGAAGTGATGGTCGACACCGTCTGCATCGACTACAACCGCGAAGCGCTCGCCGCCTGCGGCCTCACCGTCGCCGAAGCCGCCGAGCAGGTCTCCGCCGCCCTCAACGGCCTCAAAATGGGCGAAGTCATCCGCAACCTCGACCACTGGAACATCATGCTGCGCCTCGACCCCGAGCTGCGCACCGGCATCGACGACGTCCGCAACCTGCAACTCGTCGCTCCCGGCGGGCGCACCATGCGCCTCGACGACGTTGCCCAAATCTACCGCACCGAAGTCACCAACCTCATTCTGCGCGACAACTCGATGCTCAAGGCCATGATTTCCTGCAACCCCTCGCTGGACTCCAACCTCGGCGACCTCGCCGACGCCTGCCGCGAGAAGCTCGACCCCGTCATGAACGAAATGGGCTGCACCGTCGACTACGCCGGCACCATCAAGAGCCGCGAACAGGCCGGCAACCGCCTCTACGCACTCGGAGCGGTTGTCTGCGTGCTCATCGTGCTGCTG
The DNA here is from genome assembly GCA_019114365.1 of Candidatus Parakkermansia intestinigallinarum. Lineage (GTDB taxonomy): Bacteria > Verrucomicrobiota > Verrucomicrobiia > Verrucomicrobiales > Akkermansiaceae > Akkermansia > Akkermansia intestinigallinarum. Next base: position 30,756 of record DXFQ01000026.1, read on the forward strand.
CTGGCCACCTCGCTGGGCAGCGTGCGCCGCGCTCTCATCACGCTCATCAACATCCCGCTCTGCCTCGTGGGCGGCATCGCCGCCATCTTCCTCACCTCGGGCGACACGCTGCGCTCGATAGCCGAGGGCGGCTACGTGCCTCCCATCCTCTCGGTGAGTTCTCTGGTGGGATTCGTGACGGTCATCGGCTTTGCCATTCGCTCCGGGCTCATCCTGCTCAACCGCTACCGCAGCCTTGAGGCCCGCGGCCTGAGCCCCGAAGAGGCGATTCGCGCGGGCTCGACCGAGCGCGTCATCCCCATCATCATGACCTCGCTGACGACCATCCTCGGCCTGCTGCCCCTCGTCTGGGCTCGCGACCAACCGGGCGGCGAACTGCTGGCTCCGCTGGCCATCGTCCAGTTCGGCGGTCTGTTGAGCGCCACGGTGCTCAACCTGCTGGTCATGCCCGCCACGGCCAAAATCTTTGCACGCTGGATCAGCCCGGCCGAACGCCGCGACAGCTGAACAAAGGCTGACCTAAGGATGAGCAAAGGCTGAACGGCGGAGGCCCTCGCAACCCCGCGCAGGCTCCGCCGCACAAAGCCCCGCCGCACCCCGCCACCCGACCGCTGCAACGGCAGCGGTCGGGTTTTGACTTGCCCGAGCCGCGCTCATCCGCTATGCTCACCCGCATGAAACGCCCCCCTCGCGACAACGAAGACGAACTCATCGGCGCCTACTACAACCGCGCCTGCATCGGCATCTTCAGCGCCGGAGCCGTCGCCCTCCTCGTCAGTTGGCGCCTCGAGGTCGCCGAGATGGCGGGCAGCCTCATCTTCGTGCTGCTCGTCCTCTACCGCATCATCAAACCGCCGCTGATGCGGCGCTTCTTCCCGCGCACCCACGAAGAGAAAGTCTCGTTCTGGATGCTGCTCATCTGCCTGATCATCCTCTACACCGTACTCATCCTCTGCGCCCGGCAGCGGCACGACGAGCTGGAGAAAAGAGAACTACAGCAGCATACCCGGCAGCAACAGACCCCCTACCCTCCCCGCACATCGCCCCCCTCGTCACCCCCCACGCAGCCCCGGCAGCGCCGCCCCGAATACCCCGCCCCCACTGAACAGAACCCCGGCCGGCAGAGCCTCGGCCGACAGAGTGAGAACGACGGCCGACAGAGTGAGAACAACAGCCGACCGCGAGAGAACAACAACAGCCGCCCCCGCACGAGCGGCAGCGTGCCGCGCGCAGCCTAAGCCCCCTCGCCCGCCGGCAGGCGCACCAGCTCCAGCAGCTCCGCCGGGCTGAGATGCAGCAGCAACTTCTCGAGGCCGCCCGCCAGCAGCGCATCCGCCATCGCCGACTTGCGCGCCAGCATGCGGTGAATATTCGCCTCAATCGTCCCCAGACAAATCAGCGGATGAATCGTCACCGGCTGCGTCTGCCCGATGCGATACGCGCGGTCGCTGGCCTGATTCTCCACCGCCGGATTCCACCAGCGATCGAAATGAATCACGTGGCTCGCCCGCGTCAGCGTCAGCCCCGTGCCGGCCGCCTTGAGCGAGAGCACGAAAAAGCGGGGCCCGCCCGGATGCTGGAAGCGCTCCACCAGCTGCTGACGCTCCGCGATCGGCGTACCGCCGTGCAGGCAGAGCCCCGGCGCCCCGAAAACGCCCGCCAAAAAATCGTGCAAGGGCTCCATCATCGTGCGATACTGCGTAAACACCAAACAGCAGGCCCCCGAAGCCGCCACCTGCTCCGCCAGTTGCCCGAGCCGCTGCATCTTGCCGCTGCGCGCCGGGTCGTAAAAAGGCTCGCCCAAATACTGAGCGGGGTGATTGCAAATCTGCTTGAGCCGCCCGAGCACCGGCAACACCAAACTCAAACGCGTCGCCGCATCGGGCTCCTGAATCAACACCTGCAAACGCTCCACCTCTCGCGCGTAGAGAGCCGTCTGCTCGGGGCTCAGGAAGCAATAGGCCGGCTGCTCCGTCTTGGGCGGCAGCTCCGGCAGCAGCGCCGGATCACTCTTCAGACGCCGCAGCATAAAAGGCCGCACCAAGCGGCGCAGCGCCGTATAATCCGTCCCCATCGAGCGCAGCATCGCGAGAAACTCGCGCTCGCTGCCCAGCAGCCCGGGATTGAGAAACTCGAAGAGACTGCGCAACTCGCTCAGATTGTTCTCGACCGGCGTCCCCGTCAGCGCCACGCGGCGCGGCGAGCGCAGGCGCAGCACGGCGCGCGTGCGCGCCGAATCCGCATTCTTGATCGCCTGCGCCTCATCGAGCACCAGCGCCGGCAACTCAGCCGCCGCCGGCAACTCATGGCGCGACACCATCCCGTAAGTCGTCAGCGCCACCTCACAGCGCCGCAGCAAACTCGCCGGCGACGCACGCAGCATCTCGCCATCGGCGCGGCTGAGCGCGTAGGGATGCAGCGTCAGCACCCGGATCTCCGGCGCGAAACGCGCCAACTCATCCTGCCAATTCCGCAGCAAACTCGCCGGCGTCACCACCAGCGCCGCCCCGCGCCGCAGATGCCCCGCCGCCTGCAAATGCAGCAGCCAGGCAATCACCTGAAGCGTCTTGCCCAGCCCCATATCATCCGCCAGACAAGCCCCGAAGCCGGGCTCCGTCACATTGAGCAAAAAGCGCACCCCTTCGAGCTGATACGGGCGCAGCATCGCTCGGAGCGGCTCGGGCAGCATCGGCTCCTCGCGGCCGAATTGCAACTGAGAAAGCGCCAGCGCCAGCCGCGCCCCCGCCGCCGCGCGCGACCCGTCCTCAAGCGGCGGCAGATTCGGCAAAGCCTCGCGCCGCTTGCCCAGCAAATAGCGCAGCCCCGCCAGCAGAGGAATACCGCCCGCCGCCATCCGCTCCGCCGAGCGCCAATTCTCCAGCAAGGCCCTCAGGCGCTCGCGATCAAGCCGCACCCACTCGCCGCGAAAGCGCACCAAACCGTCGCCGAGCGCCAGCAGCTCGGGCAGCTCCTCCTCCGTCAAATAGCGATCCCCCAGCGCCACCTGCGGCACAAAACGCAGCAGCGCGTGCACATTGAGAGACGGCGAGCCGTCCGGCTTGCCCGCACCGCCCGGCCCCGCCTTCGCCCCCGCCTCAGCCTCCGGCGGCAGATCAAACTGCACCACCAGCTGAGCCTTAGGCGGCCGCGACTTCCAGAGATTCACCATCCGCACCTCAATGCCCGCCTCCTCCGCCAGCGGCACCGCATCCAGAAACGCGCATGCCTGCCGAGCCGTCCAAGCGCAGGGGCGATACACCGCCTGCGAATCAATCAGCTCGCGCATAAACGCATGGCTCTCGGCCAGTCGGCGCAGCGGGCGCAGCAGCGCCAGCAGCGCCTCGCGATCACCCGCGCAAAGCTGCGCCGCCAAGCCCAGAGGCGCGTGGCGCGGCTTGCCGTCCGCCCCGACCTTGTGAATAAACGTCGCCAAAAACGCAAAAGGCAGCTCCGGCGCATCATCCCCCGTCTTCTCCGCCAAATGAAAACACAGCATCCCCAACTGCTGCCAACCCTCGCCGAGGCGCCCCAGCCACTGCTCGGGCGTGCAGCACTCGCGGCGGCAAAGCTCGTGCAGCGCCGGCACCAGCGAAGCAAACCAAGCCCGCAGCCCCTCCGCCCCCAGCGTCGCGCCGTAGAGCGGCGGCATCGCCTCGAGCAAACGCACCGCCTCCGTCGGCGACGGCACCGTCAGCCCCGCCGCCTCCTCCTCCGATGCCCCGCGCCGCAGCGCCGCCAAATAACGCATCATCGCCTCACGCGTCCGCTCGTGCAGCCAAGCCAAACTCGGCGACGCCCCCGCCGGCAAACCGAAGCGCAGCAAATCGAGCATCCCCGCCCCCGGCGACAGCGCAAACGCCCGCTCCAGACGCGGCAAAGCCCTCGCCGGCACCAGCTGCGGGCGACCCTCCTGCGAAAGACTGAGCGAAAGCTGCATCGCCCCATTCTAGCCCCCCAACCACCGTCTAGCAAGCGCAAAGCCGCGCCGCAACACCCGAGCCGCACCGCCCATGATGCCCGCCCGAGGCAGACACCCGCGACGCAACCACCATAACGCCCGCCCGAGCTGCGTCGCACCGCCCGCGACACCCCGCGCCGGAACCCTCAATCCGAACGCACATAGCGCGTGCGCGGGCGCGTCTCCGCCACATCAAAAAAGCGCAGCGAACGCTCCACCGGCTCGCGCACCAAATCGAGCAGGCGGATAGCACCTGCGGGGCAAACCTGCTGGCAAGCCGTCTGCGGCATCTCCCCCTTGAGCTGAGCCGCATTGATGCGCTGCACACAGTAACTGCACTTCTCCATCACCCCGCGCGGACGCACCGAAACCTCGGGATTATCGGGGCGATTCTGCAAGCGGCGCGACGCGCGGGCGTAATCGTGAAAATTGAAGCGCCTCGCCTCGTAGGGGCAGGCCGCCGAGCAATAGCGCGTCCCCCAGCAGCGCGGGTACACCATCGCGCTGAGCCCCGACTCCGTATGCACCGTCGCATTGACCGGGCAAACCGACTCACAGGGAGCCTGCTCGCACTGGCGGCAGGCCTGCGGCACAAACATCGCCCGCCTCCCTTGGGCATCCAGATACGCATCCACGCGCAACCACTGCAAATCGCGGCCGCGGCGCAACTCCTCCGCCCCCACCGTCGGCACATTATTCTCCGCGCGGCAGGCCAGCGTGCAAGCCTGGCATCCGATGCACGCCGCCACATCAATGCACATCCCCCACTGCGGCGACGCGCCCCGCACCGGAGAATCCGCCTCCATCGCCAGCTCGCTCGCCTCGGGCATCGGGTGCAGCGCGCGGCGCGGCACCACATCCGCCTCATCACCCTCCAGCAACTCACCGTCCGCCCACGCACCCAAACCCGGCAACAGCGGCAGCAGCGGAGCCTCGAGCCCCGGATGCGTGCAAACCGGCAGCACCCGCCCCCCCGAGCGCCACGCGCGCAGGCGGCTCGCCTGCTCCGCCGCCTGCCCAGCCGCCTGCTCCGCCGAAGGAGCCTCGCACGGCAGCCAGACCACCGGCTCCCCCCTCACCCCGCTGAGCGCATCCTCCGCCTCGCGCAACCACACATTGTGACTGAAGCGCCCATCCGCAAAAAAAGGATGCAGATACGGCGAGCCCGCCGGAGCCGGCGCGAGACGCAGGGGCAGCGGCGCCGCACCGGGCAACACCCCCCTACGCAGCCCCTCATCGAAACCCGGCAACAACTCCGCCAGCCGCGCATGCACGGGCGACACCCCCTCGCGCCCCTCATCGGGCAGCTCACCGTCGCGCAGCAGCGCCTCCAACACCTCAGCCTCCGAGAAAGCCGGACGCAGCGGCAGCGTCACCGGCTGGCGCAGGCAGAGATGCCCTCGCGCATCCGCATCAGCCCCCCACTCCTCCAAAAAATGCGTCTGCGGCACCACATAGCCGCACAAGCGCGCACTCTCATCCGGCAGCAAACACAAACGCAGCGTCTCCGCCGAGCACTGCCCGAGCGCCCGCGCAAAAGACGGCGAAAAAGCCGCCGGATCCCCCGGCGTCAAAATCATCAGCAAATCCAGCGCATCATCCCGCAGCAAAGCCGTCAGCTCCGCGAGAGCCTCCTCCCCCTGCGGGCGCCCCACATCCCAGCGGCAAGCCGGCCCGAAAGCCGCCTCCGTCAAGCGCTCCAACTCCGGAAAAGACGCCGCACGCGGCGCCCCCGCCGGATCCCAACTGAAAAAATACCGCCGCCCCGCCGCCGCACTGGGCAGCGCCCGCAGCGCCGCCACCTGCGCCTCGCGCAGCGGCGACCAGCCCTGCGGCAACAGAAAAGCCACCCGCGCCTCCTCGCGCAGCGCCGCCGCCCAACCGCGCATCGCCCCGCGCAACCCGCGCATCGGAAAAGGCTTGCCGTTAAAACTCGGCTGCGCCGGGCGCCCCCCGTCGTACAAATCCAGCAACGACGCCTGCGCCCAAGCCGGCAACCCGCGCGTCCCCGGCGCCTGCGGCAGCGCCTGAAGCGCCGTCGGGCGCCCCTCGTGGCAGACCGCCAGCAGCGGCAGAGCCCCCGTCGCCCAGGGAATCGACGACGCGAAACAAGACGCCTCCCCCGCCCGCATCCACTCCGGGCAACTCTCCGGCGCCACGGCAAACTCCTGCGCCCGGCGGCAAGCCGGCAGCGCCAGCGCAGCCAGCGCCCCCAAACCCTTGAGAAAATCGCGGCGAGTAAGGTGAAGCGACATCGTGGCCTCATTGTACCCGAACAAAGCGCCAAGCGCAAGTCCCCCGCGTGCCAGCACCCCCTCCATCACCCTTCCCCCGCCTCACCTCCTTGCGACGCAAACTCTCCGCACCCCACCCACCGCACCGGCACCGCCTCCCCCCGGCACAGCGACTAAAACACAGAGCGGCGGGGGAAAATCCCCCGCCGCCCGAACAAACTCAGACCTCAGTCCGAGCCGCCGACTCAGAACCGATAACGCAGATAAGCATTCACGCCCTGAGCCGTCTGCCCCGAGCGAGCCTCGAGGTGATAGGCCGCACCGGTACTCCAACGCTCGTCCAGAATGAAAGTCGCGCCCGCCTGCAACATCAGCGCACTGCGGCCGGGATTGCTGCCGTGCACCCGAGCCTTCGAGCCCGCCACCTCCACCGTCGCATGCGGATTGCTGCGGCTGATATCACCGACGTAAGCCACCGACAACTCCGGGATAACAACGGCTTTGTCCCACAGAGCCATCGACGTCGAGAAGCGCACACCCACCGGCACGCGCCAGACCTGCATTGCCCCGCGACCGTAACGGCGCTGCAGCCCGTCGCCGAAATCCTCCGTCAGCGAGCCGTGAGAACCGTACACGTAATCCAGACCCGTGAAAGGCGTCACCGTGAAATAATCCGACACCTTGTAATTCAACTCAGCCTGCAAACCGAAACTCCACACATCGTCATCCCAGTCCGCAGCACCCGGCGACCCGTCCATAAAGCGCGTGCGCGCCTCATTGTCCACGCGTCCGTAAGCCGCATAGCCCCCGACGTAGAGCCACAGATCATCGCGCAGCCGGCGATCGGCGCCGCCGTAGAGCGCCACCATCAGCGCGTCTTGGTCAACCGTCGAACCGGCATCGGACTTGAAGGTGCCGAAACCCTGCCCGAAGGCCAGCCCGACTCTCGCGCTCTGCGTTGACTCGCGCAGCAGCTCCGCATCGCAGCCCACGGCATAACCGCCGCTGTTGAAATCGAAGCCGTGGGCGCCGCCCATGTTCGCGAAGTAACCGAGGCCGGAGCCCCAGAGGTCAACGCCCGTCACGTGCTCAGAGGCATCCGGCATCCGCGTCTGCGGAGATGACAGGCGAGACGCGGCCTGCGTCATCACCGCCTTGCGGGCGAAATCCTGCACCATCCCCGTGCTCGTCCAGAGCGTATTGAGCACATCGGATGCCCCATGCACCGTAGCGGCAGCCACCGCATCCGGCGCTAGGACGAGGCGCAGGATACCGTTCTCATCCACCGAGAACAACTCCGCGTGCTCGCCGCTGACCTGATAGGTCATATTCAAATCGAGCGTGCGATCCGTCGCTGCGGCATCGGCCGCTTCCGCCTGTTCGGTGACAAGCTGAAGCGGAATCGCCTTATCCGCGCGAGCCATCGCTCGCTTGAACGCGCCGGACCCCAGAACCAGCTCGGCGCTGATGCCCGCATCCGCCGTCAAACCGCCGTCATCAACGACGATATTCGAGTAGGTACCGGAGCCGTCATTCTCTTGCGTCGCCGCAACATCGCCGTCCACAAAGAACACCAGAGACGTGCCTTCCTCAGCCCGGAAGATCCCCGCATTCATCACCCCTGCCTGCGAGGCCGTTGACGAAAGCACACCGTCCTCAAACATCGGCGTACCGACATAAGTCACCGAACCGCCCTTCGCCATATAATCAAGGAATGTGCCACTTCCCAGCACTGTGCCCGAGTTTTCCACGGGCACGTTCATCGTGCCGTAGTTTCCGAGCAAGGACAAGGCATCGACAGAACAGACCGGAGACGTACCGTTAAGCTGAGAGATCTCCCCGTAGTTGAGCAGAGTGCCGCCTTTCTCAAGCCGGAAGGAACCTCCCTCTCCCACCTCGAGGGTCGCACCGGCCGCATTCAGGAAAATGCCGTCATTCACTACCTTCAGAGAAGACGAGATTAGCTCATATACCGGATCAAACTGTCCCGTACCCGCATTCCAAGAATAATACAGCGAATAGTATGTAAGGCCTTTCAGCGTTGTGTGGCCTTCGTTGATAAATTTGGAACCATAATCCAAATCTGCGTGATCTCCCTCATAGCTGCTCGCCGCATCAACATAGATGACAGATAACCCCGAGGTATCCTTTGTCGCACCACCCGCAAAAATCTTATCAACAACAGCCTTGGCACCTCCTGTGACATTAATCTGAGCCGTTACTGTCGATCCACTATCCTGTAGGGATGAACTAAGAACGGCGTTGTGAATCTCAATGGTGGATCCGACGCCGGACACATTGATCTGAGCCGAAGCACTGCCGTACCCTAAAAACGCCATACCTTGACTCAGAGGTATTCCGTTCCTCTCTCCGGTAGTGCAATCCATCTGCAGCTTTCCGCCATCCGTCACATTGATAACCACATTAGTCTGATAATGACCGCCATCCGAAAAACTTGAAACGCCAATGCTACTATCAATACCGGTAGCTCTCGCGCCGACGTGAAGAAGGCTGCCCTCACCCGAAATATTAACCAGAGCATTTTCCAGATAAAGCGCCGTTCCCACCTCGTATCTGGATCCGCTCAGGATGTTAATCGTCGCTTCACTCATACGAATATCAGCCGACGCCGGACCGGTGTAGGTGTAATCCGAAGAGAACTTTTGTTCCGGATTCTGATCGCGATACAAGCCATCATTCTCATCCGATGATAGGTAAGTTCCCGCCACATGAGCATCCGTAAACTGATTAGGATTCGCCGTGGTCGTCAAGTGATCCACTGAGGGGTACCCCGCAAAAAGCCCCTGAACACTCTTCATGAACGAACCATTCATCAGAGTGAGCGAGCCGTCGCCGTCGCGACCGCCAACAACAACAGCAGATACATAGCCCGCCCCGTGCGTATACTCTGCCGCATCCAATATCAAGTGAGCATTGGTGCCGCCGACTGTCAGATTCGGGCTTTCCAACGTTGTCACATTCGTCAAAGCAGAATCTTTGACAATCATCGTACCTTCGCGAACCACCAAGCTGTGATTGATTTGCGTATCCTGATCAAAGACAAGGGTACCTTGCCCGTCTTTCACGAGAGCCGTGCGGTCCGCATTTGAAGCTCCGACATTTTGCTGAATGCTCCACACATCCGCAAATTCTGATCCGGACCTTGTTTCACCCTCTCCTACCACGATGATGCCGCCGTCGGCCGGGCGGAGAGCATCCGGCACAGCAGCTAAAACCGTTTGTGTTCCGGCGCCGAGAGCCAGCGCCGCCAATATCGTCATCGTCTTTTTCATCTTGCTGTTCGTTTCATTTGGTTGTTTCAAGGTATCGCGCCAAAGAATGCGATATTCTCGATATAATATAGCCTTCCGAGCATCAAGCGTCAAGAAAAAAAATAGTTACACCCCTCTCCACCTAAGTACCTATCGCCGCGCCCCGGGAAAATCCGTATCATAACCGCCACATAGCCTGTGGCGCACTGTTCACCGTCAAAAACTTGCACAGCGTCATCTTTTAGGCTTTACTGAATGCGTCAGCCGGGCCGGGAGCCACGCTCCGCCCGACGGACTTCATCAACCAAACAACACCATGACGAAAAGCACACTCGTGACCGTGGCCCTGATGGTCGGGGCCGCCTCCCTCAGCCAAGCCGCTCCTAAAGCCGCCAACGCCGACAGCGCCGCCGTACCGCAGCAAGCCGCTGCCGGATTCAGCCTCGGCAGCTGGGCCGCCAACGCGCTCACTCTCTTCGACGCCGAACGCGACAAGGCCGAGAACCCCTACATCCAAGAGTTCAAACTCAAGTTCCGCGCCCAGTGGCAAGTCTCCGCCCTCGATCCCGCCGGCGGCACGGATCGCCTGCAGGGTGCAGCCTACGGGCGCGATCGCGCTTGGAACAACGAATGGCGCCGCTTCCGCATCGGCGCGGAAGCCAAGGTCTTCAACCGCTTCACCCTCTTTGCCAACTTTAACATCGGCGGGCTCGACGGCCGCGAGACCTTCGACGCCACAACGGGCGACTGGAGCAGCAGCCGCACCGAAGGCGTACTCGATGAGCTCTTCATACAGGGCAAGTTCGATCCCGTCACCGTCACCCTCGGCAAACACAAGCCCGCCTTCATCGGCGAATACCGCACCTCGAGCTCGAAAATCATCACCATCGAGCGCTCCGCCCTCGTCAACCAGCTCACCGCTGAAAAAACTTGGGGTCTCTCCGTGAAAAACGCGGACTCCAAAGCGCGCCTCGGCTGGGAAGCCGGCCTCTGGCTCAACGGCTACCACGACGGCACTTGGGCCGAACCCGCCTTCACGGCAGCAGACAACGCCATGCTCGGCCTCTCGCTCAACTACGCGCTCAACGACAACAACCGCCTCTACCTCGACTACATGCACAGCTTCGTGCGCGAGGGGCGTGAGACCATTGGCTACGCAGGCCCGGGAGCGCGCGACGTGGTGGCGCTCACTTGGGAGGCGAAGCAGGGCGACCTGCGCCTGATGACTGAAGCCATGGCAGGCTTTAACGTTCTCGGCGCGGACGGGCGCAACGCCGGCTCGGAGAACGTTTACGGCCTCACCGTCATGCCGAGCTACCGCCTCAGCGACCACTTTGAGGCCGTTGTGCGCTACCAGCTCGCCGCCGGCAGCAACGGCATCGAGAGCGACAAACGCTACTACGCGACCAATTCGGCTTTCTCGCAGACCTGCGACCTGCTGCACGGCTTCTACCTCGGCGTCAACTACTACGTCTGCCCGAGCAACCCGCACGCCATGAAAGTCATGTGCGGTGCTGAATACCTCAACTCGCACGGCACCGACGCGCGCGGCGACAAAGGCTTCACCGGCTGGAGCTTCACCACCGCCTTCCGCGTGAACTTCTGATCATCGGCCCGGCGGCCCGTGCACGCAGGCCGCCGAGCACCGACCAACACAAACTCCGTGTATTTCAAACACATTCCCATCTCAACAACCATGATCAAAAAACTCATCATTGCCCTGCTGGCCGCAGGCTCACTCACTCAGGCCGACACCGCCATCAACGGCGCCGGAGCTTCCTTCCCCGCCCCGGTGTACCAGAAATGGACCTTCAATTACAGCCGCAACCACCCCGGCACCAGCGTCAACTACCAGAGCCTCGGCTCGGGCGCCGGGCTCAACCAAATCAAAGCAGGCACCATCGACTACGCCGGCTCGGACAACCCGCTCACCCTCGATGAGCAGAAGCGCGACGGGCTGACGCAGTACCCGATGCTCACGGGCGGCGTCGTCGTCATCGTCAACCTGCCGGGCATCGCCGACGGCCAACTCAAACTGAGCCGCGAGGTGCTCTCCCGCATCTTCCTCGGCGACATCAGCTACTGGAACGACGAGGCCATCGTCGCCCTCAACCCCGGCCTGCGCCTGCCCAAGCAGAAAATCACCGTCGTGCACCGCGCGGACTCCAGCGGCACCTCCTTCATCTTCACCAACTACCTGAGCAAAATCTCAGCGGACTGGAAGCAGAAGGTGGGGCAGGGCTCGGCGGTGAACTGGCCGACCGGCATCGGCGGGCAGAAAAACCCCGGCGTCTGCAACAACGTCGCCCGCATCCGAGGCGCCATCGGCTACACCGAATACACCTACGCCGTTGAGGCGAAGCTCACCTGTGCCAGCCTTGAAAACGCCGAAGGCGAATACGTGAAACCCAGCCTCGAGAGCTTCTCGGCCGCAGCCGCCGGAGCCGACTGGAGCAACGCTCCGGGCTTCTACATGGAGCTCACGAACGTGCCCGGCAAAAACTCCTGGCCGATCACGGGCGTGACCTACGTCATCATCCGCAATGACACGCCCGCCGAGCGCCGCCAAGCCATTCTGAACTACCTGCGCTGGTGCTACACCGCCGGAGCGCCGGAAGCCGTCAAACTCAACTACGTGCCGCTGCCCATGAGCGTCGTCAAGCTCATCGAAGAGCGCATGTGAGCCCCGCCCCTCGCGGCACGCTGCCGGCAGCAGCACAGGCAAAACTGCCGGCAGACGTGCCGCCCGACCGGGAAAAGCGCCTTTTCCCCGCGACCCGGCACTCCCCCGAACCCGCCACACCCCGAGTGCCTTCCCCGCCCTCCCGGCACCACCCGCACGCGGCACCCGGCGCACACCGAACTCCCGGCACTCCCGAACTCCGCCGCTTCGCCGCTCCCTGCCGCTTCGCCTCCCCGCCTCCCCGCCTCCGCATTTTGCCGCATCGGACCCCGCCCCGCGCTCCCTGCGCGCACCATCACCCACACCCGTCCACCCACCGCACGTCACCACGATGCAACACACCGACAAACTCTTCCGCACCGTCTGCCTCAGCTGCGCTGCCCTCATCGCCCTGCTGACCGTCGGCATCTTCCTGCAGCTGGGCATCCACTCGTCGGATGCCTGGAGCAAGTTCGGCCTCTCCTTCATCACCTCAGACGCATGGGATCCGGCAACGGATACCTATGGCGCCCTCGCCAACATCGTCGGCACCCTGCTCACCACGGGCATCGCCCTGCTCATCGCCATCCCGCTCGCCTTCGTCTCCGCCCTCTTCGTGACGGAGGCCCCCGCGTGGATCAGCCGCATCCTCAGCCAATGCCTCGACCTGCTGGCCGCCATTCCGTCCGTCATCTACGGCATGTGGGGGCTCTACGTTCTCGTCCCGCTGGTGGACAAAGTCCTGCTGCGCCTCATCGACGAGCACAGGCTGCTCGACATCGACTTCTTCCGCCTGCTGCTCGGCGAGACCTGCTACGGCATGTCCTTCCTGACGGCCGGGCTGATACTCGCCCTGATGATTCTGCCCTACATGAGCGCGGTCATGCGCGACGTCTTCCGCATGACGCCGCCCATGCTGCGCGAGTCGGCCTACGGCATCGGCTGCACCCGCTGGGAAGCCACGCGCGACGTCGTCATGCGCTACGGCATTCGCGGCCTGCTCGGCGGCATCTTCATCGGCATGGGCCGCGCGCTGGGCGAGACCATGGCCGTGCTCTTCGTCATCGGCAACATCATGGAAATGCCCGACGGCCTGCTGAGCAGCGGCACCACCATCGCCGCCACCCTCGCCTGCAACTTCGCCGAAGCGGACGGCATGCAGCGCAGCGCCCTCTTCGCCCTCGGCCTCATCCTGCTGCTCATGAGCTTCGGCATCCAGATACTCTCGCAATACTACCTGCACCTCACCCGTAAAAACCGAGGCGAAAGCTGACAGCCCCCCTATCGGCCTTCGGGCATCGCGCCCCATGTTGCCTCACACGCCTTTTCCCCTCCCCTCTTATTCCCCTCCTCTTATTCCCCTTCCCCACACAGACCTCCCCGCCATGCCACACCCCCACCACACCTGCACGCCTCCCGGCAGCATCGCCGCCGCTCCGCGCCCGCTGCTCTGGCGCAAGGCGCAAAACAGCCTGCTCGGCCTCTTCTCCTTCTTCTCCATCATCATCGCCGTCGGCGGCATGGGCTGGATTCTGCAAACCGTCCTCGAGCAAGGCATCGGCGTCATCAGCCTGAGCTTCCTCACCGAGCCGAGCAAACCCTACGGTGAACTCAACGCCGGTATCGCCAACGCCCTGCTCGGCACCGTCCTCATCGCCGGGCTGGCCACCCTCATCGCCGTGCCCCCGGGCATCGCGGCGGGCATCTACCTTGCCGAATTCGGCAAAAACTCCCGCTTCGCCGCCGCCCTGCGCTTCTGCGCCAACGTCATGATGGGGGTTCCGTCCATCATCGTCGGCCTCTTCATCTACGTGCTCATCGTCATACCGAGCGGGCACAACTCGGGCTTTGCGGGCTCGGTGGCGCTGGCCGTCATCATGTTTCCGGTCATCATGCGAACGACCGAAGACATGCTGGCCATGGTGCCCGACACCCTGCGCGAGTCGGCGCTGGCGCTGGGCATGTCGCGCAGCCGCGCCACCCTGAGCATCGTCGCACGCGCCGCCCGCAACGGCATGATCACCGGCGTACTCCTCTCGCTGGCCCGCGTCAGCGGAGAAACGGCCCCCCTGCTCTTCACCGCCATGTTTGCGGACTCCTGGCCGACGAGCTTCTTCAGCCGCCCCACCGCCAACATGCCCGTGCTCATCAACGAGTACACCATGAACTCCCCCTTTGAGCAAATGAACGCCGCCGGCTGGGGCGCCGCCCTCATCATCACCCTCATCATCCTCGCCCTCAACATCGGCACCCGCTGCCTCTTCCGCGACCCCAAAAACCGCTGACGAGCCCCCCCATCCCGAGCCCCTCAGCCCACCCACCGGCACTTCACAACACCCGCACTTCACAACACCGCACTTCACAACACCGCGCTTCGCACACACAACCGCAACACCGCATGAACACCAACATCAAAATCTCGGCACGCCACCTCAACTTCCACTACGGCGACCACCAAGCCCTCTTCGACAACAACCTCGACATCCCCGCCAACACCGTCACCGCCGTCATCGGCCCCTCGGGCTGCGGCAAATCCACGCACCTGCGCATCTACAACCGCATCTTTGAACTCTACCGCAACCAAAAAGCCAGCGGCGAAGTCCTGCTCGACGGCAAAAACATCCTGGACCCCGACGTCGACCTGCTCAAGCTGCGCCGCCGCGTCGGCATGATCTTCCAAAAGCCGACCCCCTTCCCCATGAGCATCTTCGACAACGTTGCCTACCCCCTGCGCCTCCACTACAAACTCAGCCGCCGGGCCATCGGCGAGCGCGTTGAACAAGCCCTCATCGGCGCGAGCATCTGGGACGAAGTCAAAGACAAACTCAAGAGCAGCGGCCTCGCCCTCTCCGGCGGCCAGCAGCAGCGCCTCTGCATCGCCCGCGCCATCGCCGCCGAGCCCGAAGTCCTGCTCATGGACGAGCCGACCAGCGCCATCGACCCCGTCGCCACGCTCAAAATCGAAGAGCTCGTGCTCGAACTCAAAAAGCGCTTCACCATCGTCATCGTCACGCACAACATGCAGCAAGCCTCGCGCATCTCCGACCAAACCGCCTTCTTTTACAAAGGCCAAATCATCGAGACGGGCCCCACCCCCCTCATCTTCACCAACCCGCAGCAAAAAAAGACCGAAGAATACATCACCGGCCGCTTCGGCTAAAGCCCCCCCGCCGCCGCGCATGAGCCCCGCGCCCCCGGCACCCGCCGCTCAACGCCACTCAACGCCGCTCAACGCCACTCAGCGCAACTCAGCGCACCGCAACTCCCCGCAACTCAACACAACGCAACGCACCCCCGCACCCCACCCCCGCTCCGACACATGAAAGAACACTTCGTCAACGAACTCCGCAACCTGCTCAACACCATCGTCGCGCAGGGCGGCCAAGTCGAAACCGCCATCCGCCGCGCCATCGACGCCGTCACCGCCCGCGATGCCGCCCTCGCCCGCCAAGTCATCGCCGACGACGCCGTCATCGACGCGGAAGAAATCCGCATCGAAGAAGAGTGTCTCAAAATCCTCGCCCTCTACCAGCCCGTCGCCTCCGATCTGCGCACCGTCGTCGCCATCCTCAAAATCAACGCCGCCCTCGAGCGCATCGCCGACTTCGGCGCCCACATCGCCGAACGCGCCGTCGAACTCGCCGAGCTCGGCAGCGACACCCCCGCCGACGGCGTCGACTTCAGCCAAATGGAGCAAAACGCCCTGCGCATGCTGCGCGACTCCATGAAAGTCATGCGCCACGCCGACACCGTCCTCGCCTACAGCGTCATTGAACGCGACGACGCCGTCGATCAAGCCCACCGCGACAACAGCCTGCTCATCGGGCGGCTCCTCAGCCGGCAACCCCTGCATGTCGCCTACTGCCTCGCCTGCATGGGCATCTCGCGAGACCTCGAGCGCATCGCCGACATCGCCACCGACATCTGCGAACACATCATCTATCTGGAAACCGGCAAGATCATTCGCCACCGCCGCTGACAGCCCCGGCGGCCCGCTCCCCGTCCTTCCGGAGAGGCCCGC
>DXFQ01000027.1 GCA_019114365.1 Candidatus Parakkermansia intestinigallinarum
GCCAGCAGACTCTCACGGTCACCGCCTGTTTCAGGTGCGCATAGCTGTCCGTGCCATACAACTCCCGAGCCCCCGGATACGCTTCGAGCACCTCGCCCACGTCTTCCTCGGGCTCCTCCCCCTCTGCGGTCTCGTCGGACTCGCCCCGAGCGAAGCCGCAGCCGCCCTCAGCTTCGTTTCCGCCTTCGTCCTCTGCTTCGTTCGGCGTTCGCCGCGGGGCTGCGGACGTCGCCTTGGCGCCGCGAGCGCGCAGCAGGGCCGCGGTATCTGCGGCGCCGGCTCTCTCGGCGAGGCTCAGCGGGGTGTCGCCGTCCTCGTTGCGGGCGTTGACGTCAGCCCCCGCGGCGAGCAGCATCTCGGCAAGCTCGGTGTCCTTGTAAGCGGCGGCGGCGTGCAGGGGAGTATTGCGGCAACCGTCTCGCACGTTCGGGTCTGCACCGTGCTCCAGCAGCAGGCGAACGCGATCCGGACGATGGCGGTCGACGGCATCGTGCAGAGTCCCGCCGCCGAACTCACCGCGCGCCCGGACCTCGGCTCCGTGTTCGATGAGCAGGCGCATGGTCTCCGGCGAGCGGCTCCAACAGAGCAGCATACCGGATTCCGCCGGCTTGACGCGGGCGCCGTGCTCCAAGAGCAGGCGCACCAGCTCGGGGCTTCCGGGCGAAGGATCTCCCGCTTCGCCCAGCACCGCCATCAGCAGCAGAGAATCCCGCTTCGGCTCGCTTTCAGCCGCATCCGCCCCGTGCTCCAACAGCAGGCGCACGAGCTCGGTCCTGCCGCCGAGCACGGCGCATTCCAGAGCGGTGCGGCCCGGGTCCCGATACTTCGCGCGGGCGTTCACATCCGCGCCATGCTCCAGCAGCAAGGCCGCGATCCGGCAGCTTTCGGCTCCGCGGGCATTCTCCGCCGCACAGTGAAGAGGCGTCTGCCCGTAGTCATCCTTCTGATTCACCTTCGCACCGCGCTCGATGAGCACGCGCGCCAGCTCGGGGAGACCGGCGCGGGCGGCCTGGTGCAGCGGCGTGGCGCCTTCGGCGGAGCGCAGCGCAGGATCGGCTCCGCGCGCCAGCAGCAGGCGGGCGGTCTCCTCATCCCGCACCACCAGCAGCGGCGTCTCCCCGGCGCGATTGCGGGCGTTCACCGCAGCGCCGTGCTCGAGCAGCGCGGCAGCCGTGGCCGGGGAGCGAAACGCGGCGACGAGGTGCAGCGGGGTGTTGCCTCCGGCATTGCCGGCATTCAGATCCGCCCCGCGCGCCAGCAGCAGGCGGGCCGCTTCCGCCTGCCCCATGCGGGCCGCCGTGTGCAGGGGCGTCTCATCCCCTGTCGCTAGGGCCTGCACGCTTGCACCGGCGTTCAGCAGCAGCTCGACGACCTCCGCCGCTCCCCCCTCCGCAGCTCGGTGCAGCGGCGTGCCGCGGCTGCTGTCGGCCCGGGGATCCGCCCCCTTGTCGAGCAGCAGGCGCACGACGTCGGCCCGGCCGGCCAGCGCCGCCAGGTGGAGCGGCGTCTCGCCCGTGAAGCTCCGGGCATGGGGGTCGGCCCCCGCCTCCAGCAAGCGCCGTACTTCATCGACACAGCCTTGAAAGGCGGCCTCGTGCAACGGGCTTGCACAGGCGTCGCTCCCCAAGAGTGCGGCGGCTTCGGAAGCGCTCAGCGCGGGCACCGTGCGATCCGTGATGTCACCGGTGCCGCAGATACCCAGGATGCGCCCCGCACTCAAGCGCCACACACCGGCCGAGGCGCGGGGATCGGGGCGGGGATTGGGTACAGTGGCTTGACCGCTGCCTGTCCCCTGCGCCGGGCTGGCAGAAACAGCCGCCTGAGCCGCGGGTATCGCGTTGGAATGGGCGGGCTGCGAGCTCTCTGCTGCTGCCCCCTCTTGGAGAAGCAGCGCAGATGAGATGATCGTCAAGTAGTAGAATGTAGCTTTCATGCGGGAAGAATAATCACATTAGAATGCAGGGCTTTAGTGCAAGATACCGGAGTACATCGCCGAGTGCACCCCTGTTATTCGCCGGCTCCTACGAATGATGATTTAGTAGTTTATGTAATAGGCCGATTTACATTTATCGTACATTGCATCGATTTTCTTTCTCAGTGCCTCCATTTCCTTTGGATTTTTTCTATTTTTCTTACACGCCTTAGCTGCAGAATAAGAAGCCTTCCTGACGACACACTGTCTTACGCTTTCTCCTTGCTCTCGATTGGAAGGGTTTTGACAGAAGCCGGAATCACGATTAGCACCCAATTCTCTACAGATAGAGCCCTCACATGATTCTACCCTTTCTATGAAGCAATTCTGTCGAGCATGGATGAGCTCATGCTGGATAGTTGCTATCATCCGGGCAGAAGAATCGAACTTATCAGCGTTGATCGAAATCTGTCTGGTTTTGGGATTATATGCCCCTAAGGTTGTGACGCTTTTGTTGCAATGGCACTTAAACTTGGGCATGCAACGTTTTTCCCCGGGTTTGTCTTTAATACTCTTGTCGTGCTGTTCTAATTCTTCAAGGATGAGGCGAATGGTTTTTGAAAGTTTTCCAGGTTTCTTTTGTACCTGTTTAAGGACGGTCTCACATGCCGATATCGACATCATTCCAAGAGAGTCGTATACAGTCTCCGTTCTGTTACCACTGTAATCGTAACGATTAAAAGCGCTTTCAGTCTCTTCCTCACGATCTCTCCCCGTCCACCGCCCATCCGCCGGGTTGTAGTGGCGGTAGTTGTAGTAGACCAGGCCGAGCTCTGTGTCGTTGTATTCACTGCTCCACTGGATGGGCTGCGTGACGTTGCCGTTGGCTGTCACGGCGCCGTAGGGCGTGTAGGTGTAGGCCGTTTTGATGTAACCGTCCGAGCCGAAGACCTCGCAGATGTTCTTCGTGAGATCCCAGCCGTAGGTGTACCACGTGCCGTCCTTGCGGATGCCCAGCGGACGCGTGGCGACGGATTGCGTCGGATCCCACAGGATGAACCACTGGAAGACGCCGCTGACG
>DXFQ01000028.1 GCA_019114365.1 Candidatus Parakkermansia intestinigallinarum
GGATGGGATGAGAACGTGCTCGAGCGATTGCTCTTCGCTCCCCCTCCTGAAGAAAATGATCAGTGATCAATATATAACATAGTTCCTGTGTCAAGGTGATTTCTAATGCGTCTGCCCTGCTTCAGGCGTAATTCTGCTTGACAAAGCGCTCCCTTGCGGAGAGAATCCCCCTACCGACGGTAGGATCATCTGACCTCATGAGTTCATATTACCCATCCGAGTTTATCGACGCGCGCTGCACGATTCTGGAGCGCTTCGCTCCGGCAGCCTATCACGCCCTGCTGCCCAACGGCAAGCCGACGGTGGCTTTCGTGCAGCGGCGCGAGGCAGCACTGCTGGATGTGATTCAGCCGGGCGATGCGGTTTGCGTGACGATCAACCCGGCGGACTTCAGCCGCGCGCGCATCCGTTCGCTGGCCTCGCGCGACTGAACGCCGCGCGGCCGATGTTCCCCTCTGCGTCGCTGAATACCCCTCGACCCCTCACGACTCTTCACGGCTATGACCGGCAAAAAGGCTTTTCTCTTCAAACTGTTTCCGCTGCTGGACCTGGTGCTGATTCTGCTCTGCGTCTGGGTGGCTCCGTACATTGCCGACCACGTGCTGGCCGATCCGCTGGGCTGGTCGAAAAACCCCCAATACCAGCTCCTGTCGGTGGCTCCCTACCTCGGCGGCGCGGTGATTGTGCTGGCTCCCTTCGTGCTGCATCTGGTGGGCTTTTATCGCAAGCAGGGTCTGCAGCGCGTCTCGACGGCCCTGCGCCAGATTGCGCTGGCCGGGGTCTACTACCTCTGTATGCTGGCGCTCTACCAGACGATTTCTCCGCTCACGGAGGCCACGAATCACGTGGTGCTGGTGAGCATAGTGCTGGTGGCCATCGCGCTCTTCCTGCGCTATCTGACGACGCGCTGGCTGCGTCTCTCCATGAGCAGCAGCCCGGCGTCGCGCATTCCCGTTCTGCTCATCGGGCAGGATGAAGACGCCATCGAGCGGGGCTGGAGCTCTCTGCCGAAGTTCTGGAAGAGCACGCTGCATGTGGTCGGCCGCGTGCAGCCCGACACGCCGATTGACGACGTGCAGTCTCTCATCGAGCAGAACCACGTGCAGCAATGCCTGCTCATCGGCGGCATCGGCGCCTACCACAACAACGCCGAGGTGCTCATGCTCTGCGAGGTGCAGGGCATCGACGTCTACATCCACCTGCGCGAAGAGCAGCCCGTGACGCTGCGCGCCGAGGTGACGGAAATCGGCGAGCAGAGGCTCATGATTCTCACCTCGACGCCGGTCTACTCGTGGTCGCGCCTCGTCAAGACCATCATCGACCGCCTGCTGGCTCTCGTGCTGCTGGTGTGCAGCTCACCCTTCTGGCTTCTGGCCGCCGTCGGCATCAAAATCAGCGATCCCAAGGGGCCGATCTTCTACCGCCAAATGCGCTCGGGTCTCTACGGCAAGCCCTTCGCCATCTGGAAGTTCCGCTCGATGTACGCCGATGCCGACAAGCGCCTCGACGAGGTGAAGGCGAAATACGGCAACGAGATGAGCGGCCCCATCTTCAAACTGACGAACGACCCGCGCATCTTCCCCTTCGGGCATTTCATCCGCAAGTTTTCCATCGACGAGCTGCCGCAGCTCATCAACATTCTCAAGGGCGATATGAGCATCGTCGGCCCGCGGCCGCTGCCGATCTACGAGACGGCCGAGTTCCCGGACGTGGCGCACCGCCGCCGCCTCAGCGTGCGGCCGGGTCTCACCTGCTTCTGGCAGATTGAAGACCGCAGCGACAACGGCGATTTTGACAATATGATCCGCAAGGATCTCAAGTACATCGACAACTGGAGCCTCTGGCTCGACGTCAAGCTCTTCCTGCGCACGATTCCGGCCGTGATCTTCGGCAAGGGCGCCAAGTGATTCACCGCCTGCCCTCCCCCCCCCTTCCCTCACCCTCATGCTGCATCTCGTTCTGGTTCACCCTGAAATTCCGCACAATACCGGAGCGGCCGGGCGGCTGGCCGTTGCCACGGGCTCGCGGCTACACCTCGTGCGTCCGCTGGGCTTCAGCTTGGATGAGAAACACCTGCGCCGCACCGGGCTCGACTACTGGCAGTACGTCGACCTGCGCCTCTGGGATTCGCTCGAGGAGGTCGAGGCCGCCGCCGAGCCCGGGGCTCACTTCTGGTATCTCTCCACCAAGGCGAAACAGGGCATCTGGGCACCCGAGCTGCCCCTGCGCGACGGCGATTACTTCGTCTTCGGCCCCGAGTCGAAGGGGCTGCCGGAATCTCTGCTCGCCGCCCATCCCGAGCGCGGCCTGCGCATCCCGATGCCCGGAGAACACGCCCGCTCGCTCAACCTCTCCACCTCGGTCGCCATCATGCTCTACGAGGCCATGCGGCGCATCAACGGCGCCGCCGGCGCCTGAATCGCCCGCGCCTCTTCGCCCTCCGCCGCGATCACGACACCCCTTCCGGCCGCCATGAAAAACATCGTCTGCTTCGATCTGGAAACCCGGCGCTCCGCCGCCCAAGTCGGCGGCTGGGGGCCCGAGGCCTGCGCCCGCATGGGCGTCTCCGTCGCCGTGACCTACTCGTCGAAAGACGACGCCTACCGCATCTACACCGAAGATCAGGTCGGCGACCTCATTGCCGAACTCCAAGCCGCCGATCTCGTCGTCGGCTACAACCACCTCGGCTTCGACTACGCCGTGCTGCAACCCTTTGCCTTCTGGAGCATCGCCGGCTCCACCCGCAACCTCGACCTCTGCACCTACCTCAGCGAGCGCACCGGCCACCGCCTCAAGCTCGACTCGGTCGCCAAAGTCACGCTCGGCGGCTGCACCAAGACGGCCGACGGCACCGATGCGCTCAAGTGGTGGGCGGAGTACGAGCAGAGCGGTGACCCCGAGCTGATGATGCAGATCGCACGCTACTGCTGCTTCGACGTCAAGGTCACGATGGAGGTGTTCAAGTTCGGCGCGCGCGAAGGCTACGTGCTCTTTGACGATAAAGAAGGCAAGCGCGTCCGCGTCGAGGTCGATTGGAATCTCCTCTGAAGCTCCCCGCGGGCAGCGCCTCCCCTTCCCCCGCGCCTCCCGCCCCGCGCAGCGTCCCTTTCCGCCCCGCGCAGCGCCTCCCGAGACGGCGCCGCGGCTCCCCGCCGAAGCCCTCCCCTAAAATGTAGAACTTCGCATAATTTTTTGAACAAGACGAAGGGCACCCGTGTCTATACGGCAAGATGAACAATAACCTGACAACAAAATTCATGGAGGCCCTGCAAGCTGCGCAGCGCAACGCGCAAGCGGCGGGGCGTGCACAAATTTACCCGGCGGAACTGATGCTGGCGCTGGTCAGGCAAGAGGGCGGCGTTCTGGCGTCCGTTCTGAACAAAGCCGGCGTCGACCCGAAGCGTCTGGCCAAGGAGCTGGAGGCCCTGTTGCAGAAGCAGCCGCGGCAGCGCGGCGCCGTGGCGCAGAGCCCCGGGCTGAGCGCCGAGCTCGACCGCGATCTCAACGCGGCCGAGGCCATGCGGCAGCAGATGAAGGACGACTACCTGAGCGTCGAGCACTTCGTGCTGGGCGTCTTCCGCGACGATGCGGAACTGACGCGCACGCTCGAGGCGGCGGGTCTGACGCAGGCGAAGTACATGCAGGCGCTCAAGGAGGTGCGCGGCAACCAGCGCGTGACGGATCAGGACCCGGAGGAGAAGTACCAAACGCTCGAGAAGTACGGCACGGATCTGACGGCTCGCGCCCGCCAAGGCAAGATCGACCCCGTGATCGGCCGCGACGGCGAGATTCGCCGCGTGCTGCAAATTCTCTCGCGCCGCACGAAAAACAACCCCGTGCTCATCGGCGAACCCGGCGTCGGCAAGACGGCGATTGCCGAGGGGCTGGCGCGGCGCATTGTCAACGGCGACGTGCCGGAGAGCATGAAGGGCAAGCGGCTCATCTCGCTGAACATCGGCTCGATGCTCGCAGGCGCGAAGTACCGAGGCGAGTTCGAGGAGCGTCTCAAGGCCTTCATCAAGGAGGTGACGGCGAGCAACGGCGAGATCATCCTCTTCATCGACGAGCTCCACACGCTGGTGGGCGCCGGTGCGGGCGGTGACAGCTCGATGGATGCGGCCAACCTGCTCAAGCCGGCTCTGGCGCGAGGCGAGCTGCGCACCATCGGCGCGACCACGCTCGACGAGTACCGCAAGTACATCGAGAAGGACGCCGCGCTCGAGCGCCGCTTCCAGCCCGTCTACGTGGCCGAGCCGAGCGTCGAAGACACCATCGCGATTCTGCGCGGCCTCAAGGAGCGCTACGAGGTGCACCACGGCGTGCACATCACCGACGGCGCTCTCGTGGCCGCCGCGACGCTGAGCAACCGCTACATCACCGACCGCTTCCTGCCCGACAAGGCCGTCGACCTTGTGGACGAGGCCGCCGCGCGGCTCAAAATCGAGCTCGACTCGATGCCCAGTGAAATCGACGAGCTGAACCGCTCGGCGATGCAGCTGGAGATGGAGCGCCAGGCTCTCGCCAAGGAGAAGGACGACGATTCGCGCCAGCGTCTCGAAAAAATCACCCGCGACCTCGCCGACACGAAGGAGAAGGTCGACGCGATGATCGCGCAGTGGAAGAGCGAGAAAGAGGTGGTCGTGAAGGCGCGCGAGGCGCAGAAGAAAATCGACACGCTTCGCACCGAAGCCGAGCAGGCTCAGCGCCGGGGCGACCTCGGCCGCGCCTCGGAGATTCTCTACGGCGAGATTCCGGCTGCCGAAGCTGCCTCGAAGCAGGCTCGCGAAGCGCTCACGAAGCTGCAAAGCAGCGGCGACGGCCTGCTGAAGGAGGAGGTGACGGAGGCGGATATCGCCAAGGTCGTCTCGACTTGGACGGGCATTCCCGCCGCGCGCCTCGCCGAGGGCGAGCGCGAGAAGCTCCTGCACATGGAGGAGCGCCTCGGCGAGCGACTCATCGGGCAGAAGATGGCCGTCAAGGCCGTGGCCGACGCCGTGCGCCGCTCGCGTGCGGGGCTACAGGACGAGAACCGCCCGCTGGGTTCGTTCATCTTCCTCGGCCCGACGGGCGTGGGCAAGACGGAGCTGGCGAAGGCTCTGGCGGAGTTCCTCTTCGACGACGAGGCGGCCATGGTGCGCATCGACATGTCGGAGTACATGGAGAAACACAGCGTCTCGCGACTCATCGGAGCACCTCCGGGATACGTCGGTTACGATGAAGGCGGCCAGCTGACAGAAGCCGTGCGCCGCCGTCCCTACAGCGTGGTGCTCTTCGATGAGATCGAGAAGGCGCATCCGGACGTGTTCAACGTGCTGCTGCAAGTGCTCGACGACGGGCGCATCACCGACGGTCAGGGCCGCACGGTGGACTTCACGAACACGGTGCTGATCATGACGAGCAACATCGGCAGCCAGTTCATTCTGAATGAAAGGGATGCCGCCGCCCGCAACACGAAGGCACTCGACGCGCTGCGCGGCCACTTCCGCCCCGAGTTCCTGAACCGCATCGATGAGATCATCATCTTCGATCGCCTCGAAGGCGAGGACCTCAAGCGCATCGTCAACATCCAGCTGCGCCGGGTGCACAAGCGCCTTGCGGCCCGCGGGCTCAAGCTCGAGCTCAGCGACGCTGCCGCCGAGCTGGTGGCTGAGCACGGCTACGACCCCGTCTACGGTGCCCGCCCGCTCAAGCGCGCCATCCAGCACGACATCCTCGACCCGCTCAGCCTCGCCATCCTCGAAGGCCGCTTCCCGGAGGGCAGCACGATTCACGTCGACGTGCACGACGGCGGCATCGTCTTCAATTGATCCGCCGACGCGCCGCTCAGGCTCTCGCATTCAGCGCAGACCATTGCGCCTCGTTCCGCTCCGCAGCCCGGTCGCAAGACCGGGCTGCTTTGTTTCCCGCGCCCGCCGCGACGCGGCATCGACAAAGTGCGCGACCTGCCGGCGGGTTCGGCAGCAGGGCGCGCGCGGAGCGGGAAAAACGGGCGCAGGGGAAATCAAGGCCGAATCCCCATACACGGCAGGAGCGAACAAGACCGCTCTGCATAGGGGCAAAAGTGTACGGACATGTGAAACGAGTCTCCTTATTTGCCCTTCCGTGCACGCTTGCCCGTCAGCGCCCGCCGAATATTCGAGAACATATGCAGCAGTTTCCTGACATACTTTCGGCGCAGGAAATAGAGCTGATCCTGTATCGGGCAATGCCTGAGATCTTTGATGCGGAAAATCCAATTCACACGGCTGTCATCAGCGTAGTGCCTTGTCTCGCGGAAGCGCAAAAGGATCGGTTCCCAATTGGCCAATCTCATGTTCTTGCTTTGACTAAACAGTATTCTCCGTCTCCGGACAGGATCCAGCGACGACAGGTCGAATCCGTAGTGCGTGGGGTCTTCTCCCTCCGCCATGAGCCCGTACAGGGTTCTGAGGCACTTTTCGCATTGGCTGCAATTCTTGCCTCCCGAGGTAATCCAACACACCCTCAACTTCGGATAGGTTCCGGTGCGGTGAGCATACTCGACAATAGCCATGATTTTTGCTGGCGATCCCATTCGTAGGCGTCATGAACGATAGAAGTCGGAGTCCATTGCACCTTATTATCAATAGTTGGACCACTGGCGCATATCACCTTCACGTTGGCGGTATTGGAACTTGCGATGTACACCGTCTTGAGTCTTCGCGCGTACCCGATCGGCGCGGCGTGCCCGATCAGACCGATGCCGCATTGATACCCATGCCAGTAATTATCGCCGGAGGCCTTCACGAGATTCGTCAGCTCACCCTCGCGGAGGAAGGTGCGAAAGTTCGACGTGATGAAGACCGGCTCCGGCAGATTAAACTGCTCGGCCGTCTCCAGCGTGTGCTGATGCACCACCTGCCAGCCTGCCTCATCGGAGAGCTTGATATCCGAGCCTCGCAAGGTCAGCAGGATCGGCTTCTCTTCATGATGGCGGATGAGCGTGGTAAAGGCATCGACCCCGCCGCTGAAGAAAGAGGCCACCTACTCAGAGGGAGAGACATCATGCTCCTCAAGCTCGCTCACCTCCACGCGTCCCTTGAAGGTCAACATGGGAGACATATCCGCATATCCCTTTTTGATATCGGGAATGCTCTCATAAAAGACCCGATCGAGCTTCGGCACCTGCAAGACGGCATCTTTCAGCCAGATGATCGGGAGCACGTTCGTGATGAAGGGTATCACCAGAATGCCCTCGGGAACGCCCGAGATGTCCTGAGAATACTCCACGTGAAAAACATGCGGCTCATTAAAATAGCGATTCAGATCTTCACTCAGCGAAAAGATGACCGTGAGGGATCGGGAATCAGCGACCACGGAGTCAATACGCAGGTATGATGAAGACAAAAATGAGTTGAAAGAATGGAGATTTCCATGAGTTCGTCGGGACCGCTCTCAGGCCGCCCGGTATCAATGAAAAAGAGAGGAGAGCTTCTTTTTGAACCATCGGATCGAGACCCGCCAAGGAGCATTCAGACGCTTCCACGCCGCCTTGAGTTCCGGCGTCAGCTCCGCATCGGGCAGCAAATGCACCTTGGGAGCGCCTGTCATGGAAAGCCGATAGACCCCGCTGAGTTTGCCGTAGGAGTTATCGAGCATGTAGACTTCCAGCCCTGACAAGTAGGCCATGATGCAGACATGCAGGCGATCCGACACGATGATATCAACCTGTTTGAGGGCAGCGGAGAATTGCCGAAGGATCTCGCCGTTGTAGGCCATCTGACGACCGCTCGTATGCCATGCGGCAGAGATATCGTATGACATGAAGGTGGAGTTTGGGGAAGATTTCTCTGCGTCTTCCCTCAGAAGAAAGGCGATCTTCTTGTCCTTCTCCCCTACGGGGGAGAGAATTGTTGCGCGTCTGACGCCGCGCCTCAGTTTGGCGAATAGACCCCGTTTGATTTGGGTTCGGGTGCGGAGCTCTTCGTTTGAGAGTTCGCGGGGCAACTTTGCCGCATCCGTCTTCTCCATATCCAGCTGAAAGGCCATATCTTCCGCCAAGTAAACGGAACAGGCCGTTTGCCGCGAGAGGCAATAGCGATAGCTTCGCTCGTCTCGGCAAAACAGGTGGTGCCGACTATCCAACCCGTCGAGCAGAGCGTCGACATCGTAGAAACTGTGCGGAAGAATGACACAGCATTGAATGCGCGGGTCGGTCAGCTCGCGCAGGCATTTTTCCGTATCGCACCAGCATGACGTAAACCGCGCTCCTCCCGCGTATACCAAATTGTACTGAGCCGGCAAATTTTTCTCGTCGTACTCGCGATACGTCAACCCCTCGCGTTGAAAAAACTGACGAGTCCCTTCCGCAATGAGTAAATCCCCCAAGTTGCCGAAATTCGGATAATACACAAAATCCCCCAGATCATGGAGTATTTGATTCAGCCGCAGATTGTCAACTTCGTTATTCATAGATCGCAGCGCTTGGAGACAGGAGAATGGAGTGCGAGCAGGTGCATTATATGAGAAAAGGTTTCCGTTGTCCAGTGAAAAGACGTGTTTTCAACCTCAAGAAACGTGTGCGCGCGGCGCTTTATTTTGACGCAAGGCGAGGCATGAGAAACGACAGGAGGGCGCATTCGGATGTTGACAGGAGGCCGGCGCTTGCGTAAAATTCAGAAGGCGCACGGAACGCGCGCCGCTCATGCCATGACCCGAGCTCTTTCCTCTATCACGCTGGCGGTCGCGCTGACCGCCGCCGCATCCGCAGCGCTCGACGTGCCGAGCGAGGCGGTGTCCGATGTGTCGCCCGCAGCCGGGGCGGGAGCGAGTGCCGCGACGCCGAGCGACGTCGACTCCTCGGCGGCGGCGGCCGATGAGGAGGCGAGCGCAGAGCAGGACTCAGGCTTCAGCCAGGAGCAGCTCGATGAGCTGCGCCGCAAGGCCGAGGCGGGCGATGCCGCCTCTCAGAGCCTCATGGGCGACTTCTGCTACGCGCAGATGAGCAGCGAGGATGAGACGCCGAGCGAGGCAATGGCTTGGTACCGCAAGGCCGCCGATCAGGGGCTGGCCGAAGCTCAGGTGAAGCTCGCGATCTGCTGTGAGGCTCTGGGAAGCGATGCGGGCGATGCCGAGGCTGTGGCGCTGCTGCGCCGTGCAGCCGATCAAAATTATGCGCATGCCCTCTACCTGCTGGCCTACTGTTACCTCGAGGGCGTGGGGGTGCCTGCGTCGAATGTCCTCTACTTCGCCTATCTGCAAGAGGCGGCGGCACAGGGCAGCAAGGAGGCCTGTTGCAGTCTCGGGAGTTGTTACGAGTTCGCCATCGGTACGGCGGCGGACAAGGCGGCGGCGCTGAAGTGGTACCGCAAGGGCGCGGAGGAGGGCGATGCCGAAGCTGCATACAACGTCGCCATCTGCCTGGAGTACGGCACGGGAACGGAGGCCGACCCGGCGGGGGCGTTCCGGATGATGCAGCAAGCTTACGAGGGGGGTTATGCGCCGGCCTGCGCGGCACTGGCGCTCTACTACCGCGAGGGGACGGGCACCGAGGTGGACGAGGCAAAGGCGCTCGAGTACATACGCGAGGGTGCCGAGGCGGGGGATCCGACCTCTCTGCTCTACCGAGGGCTTTGTTTTGCGGAAGGGCTCGATGAGGTCAGCGCCGAGGAGGCCTACCGCTGTTTCGCCGAGGCGGCGGAGCAGGGCTATTACGAAGGCTGCGTTTTCATGAGCATCATGCTGCGCTACGGCGTCGGTACGGCGGGGGATGCGCAGCAGGCGCAAGACTGCTACGAGCGCGCGGTCTCGCTGGCGAGTGAAGATGAGGCCTATGCGGTTTTCAGCTCGGCTCAGGGGCTCAAGCTCGATGAGCGCTGCGCCGCGCTGGGGCAGGACACGATGGCCGACGACGAGGCAAGCGCAGCGGAGTCGGGTGCAGCGGAGTCGGGCACGGCCAAAGCGGGCACGGCGGCGTCGGATGCAGCGGCGGCCGGGCAGTCGTCTGCCGCTGCTGACACAGAAAAGGACTGAGGGGGCTTCATTTTCCTTGCGAGGCTCTCGCGCGCTGTGTTAGCATGAGAGCATGATCGAGCTTCGCACCCTCACGGCAGCAGCCCTCGCGCTGTCTGCCGCCGCCCCGATTCGGGCGGATCTGGAGAACCTGCCCCTGCCGCCCGTCAGCGTCTGCCAGCGCTGCACCGGGCCCATCACGATCGACGGCAAGGCCGATGAGGCGGACTGGAAGGCGGCCATTCCCCTCAGCCCGCTGCGGGATATCGAGGGCGGGGCTATCGCGGATGAGACGCGTATCCGCCTGCTCTGGGACGATCAGTACCTCTATGTGTTGGCCGAGATGAAGGAGCCGGATCTGCGTGCGACGCTCACCGAGCACGACTCCGTTATTTATCAGGATCCGGATTTTGAAATTTTCATTGATCCCGACGGCGACGGGCTCAACTACGTCGAGTGGGAGGTGAATGCGCTCGGTACGACTTGGGATCTCTTCCTGCCGCGCCCCTACCGCCACGGCGACAATCTCGTGCTGCACGACTGGGAGATGCCCGGCCTGCGACACGCCGTCGCTCTGCACGGTACTCTCAACCGCCCGGGCGACCGCGACGAGGGCTGGACGGTTGAGGTGGCGATTCCTTGGCGCAGTATAACGTCGCACGCTTCTCTGCCCCGCCGCGATGAGGCGCCCGCCGCCGGCAGCTCGCTGCGCATGAATTTTTCGCGGGTCAATTGGCGCGTGGCCGCTGATCCGACGGCTCCCGGCGGCTACCGCAAGCTCTGCGATGACGCCGGGGTGCCGCTGCCCGAGAGCAATCACGTTTGGGCGCCGACGGGGCGGGTCAATATCCACATGCCCGAGCGCTGGGGCGAGGTCATTCTCAGCGAGAAGCCCGCGGGGGTCTGGGAGTCTCGCCTGCCCGACCCCGATGAGGAGCTGCGGCTGAGCCTCTACGGCTACCTCAACGCTCAGCTCGAGCAGCGCAACCGCAGCGGCCGTTTCGCCCTCAGCCCCGAAGAGGCGAGTGAGGCCGGCTGCACGCTGCCCCGCCACGCGCGGCTCGTCTGCCTCAGCGAGCAGCATTTCGTGATCGAGGCTCGCTCGCCGCGCACCGGCAGGCTCTGGCGGCTGGACAGCGAGGGGCGGCTCTCGCGCGGGGAGGCGGCTTACGAGCTGCCCGAGATCTGCCTCTGGGTGCACGGCTATGCCCCGATGTCCGATGCCGACCGGGAGCGCGAGTTCGCCCGCATGGCGGAGGCCGGGGTCACGACGGTGATTCCGGGCGGCAGTATCGAGGATCTGCGCCGCCTCACGCCGATGGCGCGGCGCGCCGGGCTGCGCGTCATCACTTGGCTGTGGGCGCTCAACCGACCCGACGATGAGGAGGCGCTGCGCCACCCCGATTGGTACGCCGTGAGCCGCGAGGGCAAATCCTGCTACAGCGAGGCGGATCGCCCCTATGTGGCCTATTACCAGTTCCTCTGCCCGAACCACCCCGAGGTGCGCCGCCACCTCTGTGCTCTGGCGGCCGAGCAGGCGCAGATTCCCGGCAGCGACGGGGTGCAGCTCGACTACATGCGCCTGCCGGACGTGATTCTGCCGCGCGCGCTCTGGGAGCAGTACGGCCTCGTGCAGGATAGGGAGCTGCCGCCCTACGATTTCTGTTACTGCGAGCGCTGCCTGAAGCTCTTTGCGGAGCAGTACGGCCGCGCTCCGCTCGAGGACCCGACGCAGGATGCCGAGTGGCGCGAGTTTCGCCTCGCGAGCGTGGCGCGGCTCGCCAACGCGCTCTGCGATGAAATCCGCCTCCGCAACAAGTATGCCGCCTGCGCCGTCTTCCCGACGCCCGAGATTGCGGCGCGCCTCGTGCGGCAGGACTGGAGCCGCTTTCGGCTCGATCTGGCGCTTCCGATGGATTATTACTCCTTTTACGCCGAGCCGCGCAGCTGGCTGGGCCGCGTGCTGAGCGAGGCGCGGCGGCAGACGCAGGATCGCATGGCGCTGGCACCGGGGCTGCACCTGCCCGACGTCCGCCCGGATGAGCTGCCGCGCGAGCTCGATCTGCTCTACCGCGGCGGTGCGCGTCGCATCGCTCTCTTCTGCGATTCCGAGTTCACGCCCGAGCACGCCGACGCTCTCCGCCGCTGGCTCGATGCCCTGCGCGACAAGCGACGCCCCGAGGCTCTCGCCCCCTGAACCCGCGCGACGCCCGCGCCGCCGCTGCCCCCCCCTCAACTCGAGCATCCTCCGCACCCTCCGCCCGCCGCCGCGCCGCACCTTCCTTCCCGCCCCATTCCGCCCTCCTTCCCGCCCTAATCCGCCCCATTCCTCCCCACCGACTCCAGCCCCCCTGACGCCACCGTGAAAAGAGCCCGCAAAATACGCATCCTCAAGGTCATCCTCATCTTCCTGCTCAGCGCCGCCACCTTTCTGATACCCTTCGAGAGTCTGGGGCTGCACCTCAGCCACATCGAGGTCGGCGCCATCGCTCTCTTCCTGCTCGCCGCTCTGCTGTGGATCACCGAGCCGATACCCATCTGGGCCACCTCCGTCATCGTCATCGCGCTCTCTCTGCTCTGCCTCTCCAACAAATCTTTCTCGTTCTTCCAGCCTGAGAAATATGATGCGGAGGCGGTTACGCTGCTGGTCGCCGATGTCTGCGGCCCGGAGACTGAGCCGGCGACCACCCGCGCCCTGACCGAGAGCATCCTCAACCGCCTCAACAGCAAGACGCGCCTCACGGCAGAGGAGATCCGCCTCACGATGACTCAGCAAACTTGGGAGGCCTACGAGAGAGCGCAGCTCGACAAGCTGGCGGCCGACGAAGCCGGGCGCAGCGCTGAGGCTGCCGCGGCGGAGCTTCGCGCGGGCAGGCTCATGGCGGCGGCCGAGCGGCTCTACCGGCCCGAGTACGCCTTGCGCATCCGCGAGATACGCATCACCAACGTCATGCAGCAAAAGAGCACCATGGCGACCTTCGCCGACCCGGTCATTATTCTCTTTTTGGGCGGCTTTTTCCTCGCGGCGGCGGCGACGAAGTACCGCCTCGATATCAACTTGGCCAAGGTGCTGCTCAAGCCCTTCGGCACCCAACCCAAGTACGTGCTGCTCGGCCTCATGAGCATCACCGCCCTCTTCTCCATGTTCATGAGCAACACCGCCACCACCGCGATGATGCTCGCCATCCTCGGGCCCGTGCTTGCTCTCTTTGAGCCGCACGACCGCGGGCGCATCGCCTTCGCGCTCGCCATCCCGCTCTCGGCCAACATCGGCGGCATCGGCACGCCCATCGGCACACCGCCCAACGCCATCGCGCTCAAGGCGATGGAGGAGATGGGGCTGACGGTCTCCTTCGGCAAGTGGATGAGCTTCGGGGTGCCGCTGGTCATCGTGCTGCTGCTGCTCGCGTGGCTGCTGCTCGTCAAGCTCTTCCCCATCGAGCGCGAGCGCCTCGAGCTCAAGATGCGCGGGCGCTTCATCCGCACGCCCAAGGCCATGGTCGTGTACGGCACCTTCATCGTGACGATTCTGCTCTGGACGACGGGTGAATTCTTCGGGCTGGACAGCAACACCATCGCCATCATCCCCATCGCCGTCTTCGCCGCCACGCAGGTCATCACGAAGCGCGATCTTCGCAACATGAGCTGGGAGACGCTGTGGCTGGTGGCCGGCGGCTTCGCCCTCGGCCTCGCTCTGCAGGACACGGGTCTGGCGGGCAACCTCATCAACGCGATTCCCTTCGACGGCTGGAGCATTCTGCTGCTGATGGTGGCGGCAGGCTTCATCTCCGTCTTCATGGCGACCTTCATGAGCAACACCGCCACGGCGGCTC
>DXFQ01000003.1 GCA_019114365.1 Candidatus Parakkermansia intestinigallinarum
CTTCGATACGACCACTCACCTCTCCATGGCCAAAACCGCCTCGACCTCCTTGATTTGCCGCGCCCTCATGCCCCTGCTGGGCAGTGTTCTGCTGCTCGGCTCCTGCAACCCGCCCCCGCCCGACTACCCGAGCACGAAGCTCGTGACGGAGCGGCGCAACACGCTCACCGACGACCTCATCGCCCTGTTGCCCGCCGATGAACAAAGCATCCCCGAAGCCCGCGCCGAGGCTCGCTGGCTGGCCGACACCGCCTACAAAGCCAGCGCCGGCATTGCGCGCGTCAACGACCTGTATCTTCCGGGGTGGATGGGCAACATCCTCGTCAACTGGGGCGTGAAAGAGCGCGGGCTCTGCTGGCACTACCAGCACGACCTCTTCCGCGAGTTGCGCCGCCGCCCGCTCCAATACTTCAAGCTCGGCTGCTGCGTGCGCGACCGCAGCGAAGGCTCCGAGCACAACTGCGTCTACATCGCCGCCAAGGGCAGCTTCTGGCCGGATGCCGTCATGCTCGATGCTTGGCGAAAAAACGGCCGCCTCGCCGTCGACCATGCGAACACGCTCGATCTCACGCGCTGGAAGGACTTGCCCGAGACGACCGAACTGCTCACCTGGGCCTACCCCGAGGGGCACAAGGTGCCCACCGAATCTTGGCTGAGCGTGCGCATCAAGTACCAGAAGTACATGTACAACTTTGACCCGCGCGTCGTCTCGGCACCGCAGTACCTGCGCATGATTGAGAACATCCGGCGCGGGCAAATCGAGCACCCCGGCAAGCCGACTAATTACTGAACGCGCGCGCTCGGGCCGCACGAGCCGCACGAGCCGCTCGGAGCGCAAGGGCGCGGCGCGGCGCGGTGCGGTGAAAGCTGAGCCATGTCACTGATCCTCCCTCCTCTGTTGGCCTGCCTCTCGGTGCTGGCGAGTCTGGTGCCGCTGCAACAGCGAGTCGGCCCGCCCTCCGAACAATCACTTGAAAGCGACGAGAGCGTTGCCCGGCGCGAAGCCCTCGAAGCCGCCTTGCCGGCTCTGCTGCCGCCCGAAGAGCGCGAGCTGGACGCCGCCCGCACCGAGGCCCGCCGACTGGCCGATACGGCCTTCCGCGCCTCGGCGGGCATCTCGCGCCTCAACGGCGTGTGCCTCTCCGGCTGGGCGGGCAATATCCTCATCAACACCGGGCTGTATTCGCGCGGGCTCTGTTGGCACTATCAGCACGACCTCTTCCGCGAGCTTCGGCGCCTCAAACTCAGCTTTTATCGCCTCGGCTGCTGCGTGCGCGACAAGGGAAAATACAACGAGCACAACTGCGTCTACATTGCGGCAGCGGACACTCCGTGGCCACGGGCCGTCGTGCTTGACGCCTGGGCGCACAACGGGCGCCTCAGCTTCGAGCCCGATGCCCGCACCCTAGACGAAGAGCGCTGGCAGGATCAGCCGGAGCTCTGCAGCCTCTTGGGGGGAAGCTTTCCCGAAGAGCACGGCTACCCCTGCGAGTACTGGTTTTCCGTGCGAGGCCGAGACGGCGTTCAGGTTTCCTCTACCGATGAGAAGGCCGTCGGCAGCCGCCAGTACGAGCTCATGCAGAAGAACATCAAACGCGGGCGCCGCGAGCACCCCGGCAAGCTGACCAACTACTGAGGCGCTGCGCCGCCGCGCCGTGAAAAAGGAGTAAGGCGCGAATTTGGCTTGCCAAGAGCCGCTCGGTTTCTTAAAATCAGTACGTGCACCAGATTGTCTTCAATGATATCAGCGCGGCAGAAGTCTCTGCCATCCCCACCTTGGATCAGCTTGAGCTTATCTCGTCTTTTCAAGTTGACGAGAACACCCTCAGCCACATTACCGACGACGCACGCTTCGGCCTGGTCGAGCGCGACGGCCGCAAAATCTACCGATTCCGCTCCAAGGACTACCGCATCTATTTCACCGTGGAGGACGGCGACAAGGTCATCGTGCAGCGCGTCCTGCACGCCAATTCGCTCAAGGATTTCCTCTTCCGCTCGAGCATCGGCGGCTCCGAGGACCAGAAGCTCGGCGGTTCGCGTTCGTTCTGGAAGCTCATTGACGAAGGCGAGCACGCTCCGCGCCGCTGACGCTGCTCGGGCTGCGTGATTCTCCCCCTCCTTGCGAGTGATCGGCGCCGACGATGCGTACGGTGCGTGCGGGAGAAGGCGGAGCGGACGGGAGATGGCGAATCGAACGGAGCAGTCGGAGCGAAGGGAGAGAACCGAACGAAAAAACCGAACGAAAAAACCGGGCGGCAAAATCGAACGGAAAAAAACCGGGCGGAGAAGAATCAGCGGAAAAGACATCGACGGAGAAAGGCGCATGGGCGGCATTCTGAGGCAGATGGCGGGCATTCCGGCGCGCGCGGCGGCCGTGGCGGGAGTCACGCTCGTGCAGCTGCTGCGCATGAGGATTTTTCTCGTCGTCGCGGCGCTGGCTCTGCTGATGCTGGGGCTGCAATTTCTGCCCTACCAAGAGGCCGTCTCCGTCGAGTACCAAGGCATCGACCAGCTGCAGCTGCTCAAGAGCACGGGGCTGGGTTGCATGCAGCTCTTCGGGCTCGTCTTCAGCGTCGCCGCCACCTCCCTGCTCATCCCGCGGGACAGCGAAGATCGCATCCTCTACACCATCCTCTGCAAGCCGGTGCCGCGCTTTGACTACCTGCTCGGCAAACTCGCGGGGGTGCTGCTGCTGCTCTTTCTCGTCTTTGCGCTGATGGACGGGCTGCTCTGCCTGCTCATCCACCTGCGCGAGGCTGCCTTCTGCGAGCGCATCAGCGCGGCGCTGACCGAGCGCGGCGCCGACCCGGCACAAATCAGCGACATCCTCGCCCGCGTGCACGAGGCCGCCGGCTACGGCGCCCTGCATCAGGGCATCATCGCCATGGCGCTGGGCACCGCCGTGCTCACCAGCCTCACCCTGCTCTTCTCCTGCTTCACCAGCGGCACCATCGTGAGCATGATTTTCGCCTTCGGAGCCTACTTCATCGGCTCCTTCCAGCAGCAGCTCTTCAGCCTCCTGCACGACGGCGGCACGGGCACGGGCCCTCTGCTGCGCTTGGCTCTCAACGCCTTGGTCGTCCTGCTGCCCGACTTCAGCATCTTCAGCCTCGGCGACGCCGCCGCGACGGGAAACGCCGCCGGCGCGGCGATGCTCGGCCAGCTGGCCCTCATGGCCTGCGGCTACATGCTGCTGCATCTCTTCGTCGCCACCTGGATTTTCAACCGCAAAGAATTCTGACCCCGGCGGGCGGCGCGGCAAGACACCGCCGCTCCTGCCCGCTCCGCCCTTTCTGCCTTCATGGACTGGGAACTCATCCTCGCGCAAGCCCTCACGCTTGTCATCGTCTTTGACCCCCTCGGCAACGCCCCCTTCGTGCGCAGCCTGCTGCAGCAGGTGGAGCCCTCTCGGCGGCGTTTCGTGTTGTTGCGCGAGCTCTTCTTCGTGCTGCTGTTGCTGCTGGCCGTCTCCTGCGTCGGCAGCTACATCCTCGGCCTGCTGGGCATCAGCCTCAGTTCGCTGAACCTCACGGGCGGCATCATGCTCTTCCTCATCGCCATCGGGCTGGTCTTCCCCTCCGTCAACGTCATGGGCACGCACAGCGATGAGAGCGTGAGCTCCGAGCCCTTCATCGTGCCGCTCGTCGTGCCGCTCATCGTCGGGCCGGCGGCCATCTCCATCATCATGATGAAAGCCTCCATGTGCGTCACCGTCAACGACCACATCGAAGGCTTCATCTCGCTGGTGCTCGCCTGGCTGATCCAGAGCGTGATTCTCTACTTCTCGAACAGCATCCTCAACCGCATCGGCGACAAGGGCATCCTCTCGGTGACGCGCCTCATGGGTATGATCCTCGTGCTCATCGCCGTGCAAATGATTCTCAACGGCATCACCGATTACATCGAGCACCTCCGCGTGCCCGGTGCCGAACCCCTCGCCCCCGTGCCGATGGCCGCTCCCTTGCCCGATAACCCCGCAACCCCCGGCGCCGCATGAGTCCCGCACCCGACCGACCCGACTTTGCCGTCCGCGAACCGGAGCTGCGGCCCGATGCGGCGACCGAGACTGCCGTCCGCGAAGCGGAGAGCTGCCCTGCGGCGGCCGAGACTGCCGTCCCCGCGCCGGAGAGCTGCCCTGCGGCGACCGAGCCCGCCCCGAGCGACACGGCCGCCTGCATGCGCCTCGCCCATCGCCTGATGCGCGGGAGGGGGCAAGCTCGCAACTACGAGCGCGCCGTCGAGCTCTTCGACGTCGCGGCGCGCGCGGGCGACACCGACGCGCTCTACCAGCTGGGCAAATGTTACCTCAAGGGCATCGGCTGCCTGCGCGACCCCGCCGGAGCCGTCGCCTGCTTCGAGCGAGCTGCCGAGCGCGGCCACGCCGCCGCCGCTCTGAAGCTCGGCGACTGCTTCGCCGAAGGACGCGGCGCGCCGCGCAGCAGCGAACTGGCCGCCTACTGGTACCGCCGCGCCGCCTACCTCGGCGAAAGCCGGGCGGGCGACGCCCTGCTGAAGCTCGGCCGCGCGCGTTGAAGCCGCTCGCGGCAAAGCCCTTCGGGCGCGGCCTCTCCCGCCCGAATAAAACTTGACAAGGGCAGGGTGCGCGAGTACGATTGCCGCGCCATGAAACTCATGCCCTGTCTTATTGCCCTTGTAAGCGGTGCCGCCGCCCTTTCGCTCAACTCCTGTCTGCTGGCCACGCAGGCCGCCGCCTCGGCCGGCAGCGCGGCTCTGGGAGAAATCGACCCCGCCCAGCTCTTTGAGAGCGACGCGCCGCGCAAGCTTTCGCGCGGGCAGGTCATCGAACTGAGCGGCAGCGAGCAAAACGAGGCCGACAGCAGCGTCAGCGCCTTCTCGCAGAGCATCACCTTCAACGGCAACATCACCCAGACGCAGAACGGCGATCAGACCGTCCGCAGCACCTACAAGCGCTGCGATAAACAGCGCGCCACGCTCGAAGTGCTCACCATGCGCTACGGCAGGCGCGAGAGCAGCGCCGTCTATGAGCTCTACTTCGACGGCGCCGGCAAAGGCAGCTACACCATGAAGCGGCAGGATGCCTCCGGCAAGACGAGCGCCGCGGGCAGCGGCAGCTTCACCCTGCGCTGAGCCGCCGACCTGCCTGCGCCGCAACGCATGACTCCGGCTCTGCCCGACAACGCCACCGCGACCGCGTGACCCTCCGACAACTCATCACCGCTTGGCTGCAAAATCACATCCTCGGGGGCTGTACGAAGCTCGCCGTCGATGATGAGGCTCGCGCCCTGTTGCGCGGCTGGATGCTCGCCGAGCGCGGAGAAAAGCGGGGCGGCACCGCCGCACAAGGGGAAGCGCAGGCGGGCGCACCCGGCACACCCGTCGCACCCGGAGCACGCGGTACATTCGGCGCACCCGGAGCACCCGGCAGCGCCGCCACCCCGCCGCCTCCGGCAGCAGGCGGCGCCGTGCCGCCGGACGGCGCGATTGCCGCGCAGGCGCCGGACGACGAACTCACTCCCGCCGGGCTCCGTCGGCTCGCCATGCAAGACCCCGAGAGCCCGCCCGAGGTCGAGGAAGAGGACATCCCCTTCTTCCGCCCGGGCGGCAGCAGCGCCGAGGAGACTTGGGAGCTCACCGAGCGCCTCCTGCCCGTTTGGAAACCCCTGCAACAGCTCGGCACCCTGCGGCGCAAACCCGTCTTCGGCATCGGCAACCGCCGCGCGGACATCGTCTTCGTCGGCGATGCGCCGGGTTACGTCGACGAACAAAAGGGTGAACCCTTCGGCGGGGAAGCCGGTGAAAAACTCGACGGCATCCTGCGTGCCATGGGCCTGAGCCGCAGCGACGTCTACATCACCTACCTCGTCAAATTCCGCCCGGCCATGCCGCGGCAGACCATCAACACGCGCCCGCCCTCGACGCGTGAAATTCTCTATTCGCTCAGCGTCGTCGACCTCGAGCTCCGGCTCGTGCAGCCGAAAGTCATCGTGGCGCTGGGCGTCATTGCCGCGCGCGGGCTGTTGCAGCGCGGCAAACTGCCCTTGGCCGAATACCGGGAGCAGCCCGGCAGCTACCGAGGCATCCCCGTCATCGTCACGCACCACCCGAGTTACCTGCTGCGCACCGCCGACTTGGGCGAACGCCGCCACCTCTGGGAAGACATGCTGCGCGTCATGCAGATGGCGCAGCTGCCCATCAGCGACAAACAACGCGGATACTTTCTGCCCGCGCGGCGGGGGTGAAGCCCTTAGCCCTCCGGCTGCTGCGGAGGTTCCAATTGCTGCGACTCCGGCTGCTGCGACTCCGGCTGCTGCGAAGGCTCCGGTCGCTTCTTGTAGCCGGTCAGCGGCACGCGCTTGCGCTTCTTGGTGAAGAAATCCGGATGCGCGGCAGCCCAAGCCTCGTAGAGATCGGGGCGGTTGGCTCGGGTGCGAGCCAGCGACTGCTCCAGCCTCCACTCGGCAATCGCGCGGTGATTGCCCGACAGGAAGACCGCCGGAACCTCCATACCGCGAAACACATTCGGCTTCGTGTAGGCCGGAGCCTCCAGCAAGCCGTCGGCGAAGGACTCATCCACCGAGCTGCGATCATCGCCGAGAGCGCCCGGCAGCAGGCGAGCCACCGCATCAATCACGACCACGGCGGCAATCGCCCCGTTGGTCAAAATATAATCGCCGATGGAGAGCTCGAGATCCACCAGCGTATCAATCACGCGCTGGTCGACCCCCTCGTAGTGACCGCAGAGGATGATGTAGTGCGCGTCACCGCCCTCCATGCAGGGCGCGGCGAGCTCGCGGGCGACGGACTGGCGAAACACGCGCCCTTGGGGAGTCATCAGAATCACGCGCGTGTGCTCGCGGCGCAGTTGCTCAATGGCCTCAAAAATCGGCTCGCACTTCATCAGCATCCCCTGGCCGCCCCCGCAGAGGTAGTCATCGGTGCGGCGGTACTTATCGTGCGTCCAATCGCGCAGCTGGTGCGCGCGCACCGAAATCAAACCGTGATCGCTCGCCCGGCCCATAATGCTCTGCGAGAGCGGGCCGGTAATCATCTCGGGAAAAAGCGTCAAAACATCAATCTCAAGCATCAGCACCCTCCTTCGCCGTCATCAACAAGCTCATCATCAACCTCGCCCGGCCCGCGCACAGCTGCAGAGACCGCGCGCACGAGCCCACCCGCGCGCACCGCGCCGCGCATCGCCCCGCTCTCTGAAAGGGGTCGACGGCGGCGGTGCCGCGAGCGCAAGCATCAGGCGTTGGCGTTGTGGCGCAGCATACCCTCGATGTAAGCGTCGATGTTGCCGTCCATCACATCCTGGATATTGCCCGACTCCACACCCGTGCGAAGATCCTTCACCATCTGATAGGGCTGGAAGACGTAGGAGCGAATCTGGTTGCCCCAAGCAATATCGCCCTTCTCCGAGTACTGGCGGTCTGCCTCGGCGCGCTTGCGATCCTCCTCCAACTGAATGAGGCGCGCCTTGAGCATGCGCATAGCCTCCTCGCGGTTGCGGAGCTGCGAGCGCTGCGTCTGGCAGGCCACGATGATACCCGTGGGCAAGTGCGTCAGGCGCACGGCCGTCTCCACCTTGTTGACGTTCTGGCCGCCCTTGCCGCCCGAGCGGTAGGTGTCCATCTTCACATCGGCATCCTTCA
The DNA here is from genome assembly GCA_019114365.1 of Candidatus Parakkermansia intestinigallinarum. Taxonomy (GTDB): domain Bacteria; phylum Verrucomicrobiota; class Verrucomicrobiia; order Verrucomicrobiales; family Akkermansiaceae; genus Akkermansia; species Akkermansia intestinigallinarum. The sequence continues at coordinate 7,635 of DXFQ01000003.1, forward strand.
CCTCAATCTCGATATCGTCGGAAATATCGGGTGTCGCATCCAGCGAGCAGAACGACGTATGGCGCTTGCCGGCCGCATCAAAGGGACTCATGCGCACCAAGCGATGAATCCCGCGCTCATTCTTGAGGTAACCGTAGGCGTACTCACCCTCAATCTTGATGGTCACGGAGCGCACGCCGGCCTCATCGCCGTCGGTGCTCTCCATAATCTCCGTGGTGAAACCGTGGCGCTCGCAGTAGCGAAGATACATGCGCATGAGCATACTCGCCCAGTCGCAGGCCTCCGTACCGCCGGCGCCCGCGTGAATGGTGATGTAGCAACCGGCGCTGTCGTGCGGCCCGTTGAGCAGCGTGATGAGCTCAAACTCCTCGAGCTTCTTCACCCAAGCCTTGTACTCCGCATCGGCCTCGGGAGCCATCTCCGGCTCCTCGCGCGCCATCTCGATGGCGACGTCGACATCTTCAAGGCTCTTCTCCAGAGCGCGATACTGCTCCAAGCGGCGTTTGAGGGGGTTGATCTCACTCATCAGAGCGCGAGCCGCCGCCGGGTCATCCCAGAAATCGGGCGCGCTCATGCGCTCGTCGAGCTCGCGGACTTTCTTCTCAAGGCTTTCGAGGTCAAAGATAGCTCCCGAGCTCGGAAAGACGGCTGCGCATGGCGGCCGTGTCGAGCGCCGAGAGATCGATATTGGTCGTCTGGTTCTCCATACGGGAGAGGAGTATAGCGCCGGCGCGCCCCGCTGTCAACGTTATTTCGGTGCAGCGCACGGCGCCGTGCGTCTCGAGCCCCTCATCCCGTGCTCGTTCGGTGATTTTGTGCGGGTGGTGACGCCGTTTAGACTTCACGCGGGCGCAAAAAAACGCTATAGTTGCTGCGTGCCGATCTGTCCGAAATGTTTTGCCTCCATACACGTCGGAGCCTTGGATCAATGCCCTGCCTGCGGCTACAGTCTGCGGCGCGCGGATCGGCTCTTCGGGCGCGGGCGCGTCGAGTTTCCGCGCGTGCTCGACGCCGCCGGGGCTCTGACATGCGACCAGCGGCAAAACATGCTCGACTTCCTCGAGCGCATCGAGCGCAACATCAGCCCCGTCGCGCTCGGTATCTTCATCACGGACAAAGGGCGGCAGCAGGACTTCAGCTCGCTGGCCCACTGGATCCTCAACCACGCTCGCATTCACCAGCCCTCGTTCGGCAAGCGCGAGAAGATACACCCCGTTGAAAACGCCGAGATTCGCATGCGCGTGCCCGGCGAACCCGTCGGGCGCGAGCCCTCTCCCTTCCGGCAGATGCTGCGGGGCATCGGCAGCCTGTTTGCGGATCGCTTCAGCCCTCTGCCGCCGTCGGTGCGCCAGGAGTGGATGCTCTTGCTGGTGCTCGACGTGCAGCTTGAAGTCGCCTGCTTCAGCTGGGGCTACATGCTCGATCCCTACGTGGATCCCGACCGCATCAACACCTGCATCATCAAAGGGCAGCTGAGCTTCCGCGAGCGCGAGTTCGTCGTCGGCCTCAAGACCGTCATGCGCGCCGCCGTGAAGCAAATCGCGTCGCGCAGCCGCGGTATCACCCACAAGCTTCAGTGCAAATACGAGGCCTGGCCTCTGCTGCTCGGTGCCGGGCTGGCCTGTTGCCTCGCCGCCGAACCCGCGGCCGCCGAACCCGCGCCTGCCCCCCGGACGCCGTCGTCGGCAGC
>DXFQ01000029.1 GCA_019114365.1 Candidatus Parakkermansia intestinigallinarum
CCGCCACCCCGGCCGACGCGCCCCACGGTGCGGGCGTCGGGCCGTCCGGCCGCAACGAGCATGCAGAACCCACTCTGCCGCCGCTGCCGCCCCTGCCGCCCGAGGGGCTCGACGCTCCGGCCGGCGCAGACGTTCGTCGCGTCTTTCTGCCCTCGCCGGGCGCGCGCCTCATGGCGCGCATGATTGATTACGCCCTCTACATCGCGCTGTTTTACATCGTCGTCGGCATGCTGGGCATCGAGTACAGCCCGAACCTGTTGCCGGGCTCGGTGTACGTCTGGCTGCCCTGCCTGCTGCTCGAGGGCATCCTGCTGTCGCGCTTCGGCACGACACCGGGCAAGGCGCTCATGGGCATACGCCTGAGTATTTTCGGCGAGGCGGAGCGATTGAGCGTCGTGCGCGGATTCATGCGCTCGGCCATTGTCTTTGCGCTGGGCTGCGGCCTGATGATCATCCCGCTCATGCCGCTGACCGGCCTGCTGGCCCTCTGGCAGCTGCGCCGGCGAGGCATCACGAACTGGGATGCCAACTGCAGCACCATCCCCGTGCAGGTTCGCCCGTCGAGCACCGAGCGCACCATGCTGGGCTTCGTGATCATCTTCGGCAGTTTCATTTCCATGTCCCTGACCATCATGAACCTCTGGGCAGCGCCCCTGATTGAGGACCTGGAATCGCAGCATCCCGGCAGCACCCGCCAGCTCTCCGCCCTGCTGGGTGAAAGCCTTGACGACCCGCAGGCATCACCGCGCCGAGGCAGCACCGCCGCTCCCGCAGCCGCGCCCGCCGCAGCACCCGCAACCGCACCCGCAGCACCCGGCGCATCGACCGCCCCGGCAAGCGCCGGAGCCGGAGCCACACCGTCCGCGGCCACGCCTGCAACAGCCGCACCCGCGGCAACGTCACCGTCTGCGGCCACGCCTGCGACGGCCGCACCGGCAACAACGACGGCACCGCCCGTCTCGCCCTCACCCGCTGCGGCCGACGCGCCATCGTCCGCAGCCGCAGACAGCGACCGGCACCCCCTTGTCGACCGTCTCATCAACGTTCTTGACCGCGTCAGCAATCTGCTCGACGCCGCAACCCGAAAAATCAACTCGACCATACCCGCTGCGACCACCGAGAGCCCGGCACCCGTCGTCCCGGCTCCGGAAGCGCGCGCGGCTCATCCGTCATAACCCCTTCCTGATACACCGCCCCGCCACCTCTGATGCCGGGCGGTCATCGCAGGCAAAACGCACAACCATACAACCGACATGAACACCATGACCCTGCTCAGTGCCGTAGCCCTCAGCATCGGCACCCTCGCACCCTGCCTCCGTGCCGACGTCCCCGCTGCGGCACCCGCACCCGCAGCCGAGGTGCAGATGACGGCCCGTCCCTACAAGGACATCGACGCGCTGGCCAAAGAATACAAATCGCGCAACTACGACCGCTACGAAAACGCCACCGGCATCTTCGGCCGAAAAGATGAAACCCTGCACATCCGTGTCAACGGGCAACCCTCCGCCCCCATCTTCCTGCTGATCCACTCCTTTGAAGAAGCGAGTGTCAACGCAGACAGCAAGATAGCGCTTCAGCCCGGCGACAACACCGTCAAGCTTCCGCACGAAGGGCTCACCTACATCAGCTACTACACCCCCGACGGCCAGGGCACCCCCGTTGACATCAGCATCAAAGGCGGCGTGAACAACGGCGTCTACCGCCAGGGAGACGGAGCCGCGAAATGGCAGCAGCTCATCAAAGCCCCCGGCAGCGAATACCTCGACATCGTCACCAAGTACACCCACCTCGTCTACAACAAGGAAGGCCTGCGCAAGCACTGCCCGACCGATGCCGAGCCCCTGCTGGCCATCTACGATGACATCATCGGCGACCAGTTCCGCACGCTCGGCCTCTTCAAATACAATCGCTGGTACGGCAACCGCATGATGGGTCGCAACGGCGTCGGCGGCTACATGCATGCCGACGGCATGAGCGCCTACTTCAGCAAAGACGTCATGGGTGCCGTCACCAACGTCAACAACCTCGACTACTGGGCCATCGCGCACGAGTTCGGCCACATCAACCAGATCGTGCCCGGCCTGAGGTGGCACGGCACCGGAGAGACCACCAACAACATCTTCTCCATGCGCGTCCGCTACAAATACACCCCGGGCAACCTGCCGCTGGAGGACACCCCCTCGGCCACCATCGACGGCAGCATGCCCTGCGGCTGCTTCAACGCCTTCTTCCAAGGAGCCGTCATCAACCGCGAGCCCTTCCGCTTCCAGATGGGGCCCTCCAACCTCAACAACTACGCCAACGGAGGTGACGTCTTCGTCTCCGTCGTCCCCTTCTGGCAGCTCGAGCTCTACTACAACATCGCCGGCATGGGCAACCGCGACTTCTACCCCGACCTCTGCGAAAAGCTCCGCCTCGACAAAGACGACGCCAAGCTCACCCCCGGCGAAAGTCAGGTGCGCTTCTGCAAGTACGCCTGTGACGTCGCGGGCGAAAACCTCATGCCCTACTTTGAGACCGTCGGTCTGCTGCGCGAAGTCGACCGCGCGATCGAAGACTACGGCGACGGCCGCATCACCATCACCCAAGAGATGATTGAAGACGCGCGCGCCTACGGCCGGAAGTACAAGGAGCCGGCCAGCCGCGTGCTGCACCTCATCTCGGCACACAGCATTGAGGCCTTCAGCAAGCGCCTGCCCGTCCAAGGGAGCGAAAACGTCGGCGTCACCCCCGGCACCGACAGCATCACCGTCTCCAACGCCGACTGGAAGAACGTCGTCGCCTACTACACCTACGCCGGCGACAAGCTCATCCGCATCGCCCTGCCCGGCACCGGCGACAGCAGCGGTCAGACCACGCGCTGCGCCTTCCCCGAGGGCTCGACTCAAGTCAACGCCGTCTCGTGGGACGGTCAGGAGCGCACCGTCTACCGCCGTCCCTGACCGCCGTCCCTGACTCGCAGCGGCAGTGCCTCAGCATCAAAACCGCCCGCAGCCCCGAGCTGCAGGCGGTTTTTTGCATCCCTGCGCGCAGCTTTCTGAAGCGATGCCGGTCTTTGGACTTGTCACGAGACAACAAATGCGATAAAATGCGCCGTCGCGACGGCGTCGTCCCTCCCCCCCGACGGCCGAACGCCGTCCTAGCAACACATCTCCGAACCATTCCTGATATGAAAGAACTCAAAGGTGCATGCATCATCGGCCAGTCCGGCGGCCCCACCGCCGTGATCAACGCCAGCGTCCTCGGTGCGGTCCAGGCAGCCCTCGCAGCCCCGCAAATCACCAACGTCTACGGTGCCGCTCACGGCATCAAGGGTGTGCTCAACCAGCAGCTCTACGACATGAGCCAAGAGGATCCGTCCGAGCTTGAGCTTCTCATGTTCACGCCGGCCTCGGCTCTCGGCACCTGCCGCTACAAGATGAAGGATCCCGACGTCGACCCGACCGACTACGAGAAGCTTCTCGAGACCTTCCGCAAGTTCAACGTCCGTTACTTCTTCTACAACGGCGGCAACGACTCGATGGACACCTGCAACAAGATTTCGAAGTTCATGCTCAAGAACGGCTATGAGTGCCGCGTCATGGGCATCCCGAAGACCATCGACAACGACCTCTACGGCACCGACCACTGCCCCGGCTTTGCCTCGGCCGCCAAGTACATCGCCACCTCCTGCATGGAGGTCAAGCACGACGCCTGCTGCTACGACACGGGCATGGTCACCATCGTCGAAGTGATGGGTCGCCACGCCGGCTGGCTCACCGCCTCGGCTGCTCTGGCCAACTTCGCCGGCGCCGGCCCCGACCTCATCTACCTGCCCGAGGTTGACTTTGATATGGACAGCTTCCTCAACGACGTCGAGCGCGTCTACAACGCCACCGGCAAGTGCTTCGTCGTCGTCTCCGAAGGCATCCACGACAAGGACGGCAAGTTCATCTCCGAGGCCAAGACCAACAGCAACGACGGCTTCGGCCACGCCCAGCTCGGCGGTCTGGCCAACAAGCTGGCGGAAGTCGTTCGCGGCCGCGTCAGCGCTAAAGTGCGCGCCATCGAGCCCTCCCTGCTCCAGCGCTGCGCCACGCACCTCGCCTCCACCACCGACGCCACCGAGGCTTACCTCGCGGGCAAGACCGCCGTCAACGCCGCCGTCAACGGCGACACCGACAAGATGGTCGCCTTCGAGCGCAACTGCATCCTCGGCAACTACGTCTGCTCCACCAAGCTTCTGCCGCTTGAGAGCGTGGCCAACTTCGAGCGCAAGGTGCCGCGCGAGTGGATCAACGCTGCCGGCAACGGCGTCGAAAAGGCCTTTATCGACTACGCCCTGCCGCTCATCCAAGGCGAGACCGGCATGAAGGTCGAAAACGCCCTGCCGCGCTTTGCCCGCCTCAAGAAGGTGCTCGCCCGCCCCACCTGCTGAGGCTGAAGCGCTACGCGCCGAAACATCACTCAAAGCGACGGCTGCCGCCTCCCGCGGCAGCCGTCTTGCTTTTGGGTCGGGCGACGCGCCAGTGCGGACGACCCGCCGAGGGGAGGCGCGCCGGAGGAGACCCGCCGAGGGAGGCGAACCGCTCCCGGTGCCTTATCACTGTGCAGCACAGCCTAATTTTTAGCGAGTTAGCTTGCAGGACTCCACCCGATGTGGCAATGTAGAAACAGCCCGCTGAGCAAGCGACGGGCAAACTCCGCAGAAAGGAACCCAACACCATGACCCAACGCAACATCACACGCTATACGTACGAGACCACCTCCTTCCAAGGATGGCGTCTGAGCATCTGTCGCAAATGGAATCAATTCACCAAATATTTTTCAGACCGCCAATACGGCAGCGAAGAAGCCGCCTTCAAAGCCGCCATCGACATGCGCGACCGCATCTACGACGCCCTCCGAAAAAACCCCGACGATCCCCGCGCCGTCTTTGAGCAATTCAAAAACGGAGTGGAAAGCGCCCCGCAGACCGCCGAAGCCCCGTCGAACGCCTCCTGACCTACCCCCCTTCCCTTCCCCGGCTCGATCAACCGGGAAGCCCAACGACCCCGCCCCGCCCCGCCGCCCCCATGCGGCGAGAGCGGGGCTTCGCATGCTCGGCTTCCCCCACCTCATTCACCGAAAGAGAACGCGCAACGAATATGCGCCCGCAGCGGCGCAAACCAACAAAAAAAAGACGCCCGAGAGCCAAAACGGTTTGACAGAGCCTCCCCTGTCTGATATCTTGTACAAAAGCGCACCTTTCCCCCCCTTCAACAACACCATGAAACCGCGAACTCTCCGTGTTCTTCTTCTCCTCGCCGCCCTGCAACACAGTACTCAGGCGGATCAGAGCTTTCTCGCCGAAGGAGTCAACCGCGGTGACATCACCGCCTCCGAACGCTTTTACGACAACGGCAAAGGCTATTACTGGAAGTCGTCCACCCTCAGCTCAGCGGCCAACGGGCTCTACAACTCAACCGGCCTGAGCTGGGACTTCCTCGGCGAACTCGCCGAGCGCGTTCCGGCGGGAGCCGTTCCGAACGACAGCAGCAGCCAGGACCACTTCTATGACAATCTGACGGACGATGCCAACACCTGTTGGTACAACGTCAGCGCCAACGTTCTCCAATACTGGCTCAACGACTACGGCGTCTTCTACCGCGGCAGCGGAGACGACGGCCAAGGCGGCCATGAGCTTCCCTACGGCTACACCTACAGCAAAGAATACCTCAGCCAACTGGGCGGCACACAGTCCCTGCGCGTCGACATGTACTTCTACGACAACTGGGAGAACGTCGGCGGCAACACCACCATGAGTATGCCGTGGTTTCTGGGCGGCTACAACGAGGATTCCGATAAGTCAGGCTCTGCCCAAGGCGGATTCTTCCAAGAGTATTTCAGCAGCACCGACGCCACCTATCGGTGCGTGGCCAGCCAAGGAGGATTCTCCCTGTCAGCCATTCTCAGCAACCTCGTCGAAGGCATGGGGCTCACGCAAAACAGCGACGGCAGTTACAGCTGCTCCACCCCGGGGCAAATCATCGATTTCGGCATCTCCGCCACGGATGAGAACGGACAGCGCTCCGGGCACGCCCTCACCTGCTACGGCTTCAACACCAACGACGACGGAGAATTGACATCCATCTTGGTCACCAACTCCGACGATCAATTCTACGGCCTTGTCGAGCTGTATCTGAAAACCGACGACTCCAACGGGAAAGTTTACCTCTACTCCGATGCCGAGTGCACCCAACGCTGGGACTACGCCGACCTCAACGACTGGTGCGTCGACCAGCTGGGCTGGATCGACACCCCCGAGGTGTTGAAAGACATGTACCGTCAGTACAACGATGCCGACACCCCGCTCGTCTGGAACGGCAACGGCAGCGAATGGAACGCCGCCGATGCCGGCGAAGCGAGCTATGACGAGCTGCCGACCGCCGCCACGGGATGGGACGTCTACGTCTCACAGGGCGAGTTCAGCGACCACTACCACAGCTGGTACAAAGAGGGGCGCCCCATTGAGTTTAACGACCACGGCAGCGCCGGCAGCAGCGTCCGTATCGTCGGTGACGTCGGCACACCCAAACTCATCCTGAGCAACAGCAACGCCGTCACCTACCGCTTCACGGGAGACGGCAGCAACAGCATCACCGCCAACGCCATTGAGGCATCCGGCGGCGGACGCAGCGAGTTTTACAGCATCGGCGTCCGGGCGGACAGCGTGAGCATTCGCGCCTTGAGCACGCTGAGCCTCGGCGAGGGCAGCAGCTTGAGCGCGCAGAGCGTGCGCGTCGGCAGCAGCGGTGTGCTCGAGCTCGCCGGCGGCACACTCGCCGCTGAGCAAGTCACCATCGGGGCGAACTCCGCCTTCGCCGTCACCGGCAAGGGCGGCAGCTTCACCGGCAGCACCCTCACGCTCGAAGGCGGCTCCACCCTCAGCTTCGACTTCAGCTCGGCCGACGGCAGCAGCCCCCTGCTGAGCATGAGCGGCAACATGACGCTCAACGGTACCGTGACCCTCAAGCTGACCGGATCCCTCGTCGACGGAGCCACCTACAATCTCATCAGCTTTGCGTCCGGCGCCACGCTCAGCTCCAACTGGAGCAGCCTCTTCACCGGCTACGACGGCACGCTGAGCTTCAGCGACAACGTCCTGAGCATCGTCTACAGCATGCCCGCGCAGCTCACGTGGAACAGCGGCAGCGGCACTTGGAGCAGCGGCACTTGGAACAACGGCAGTGCCGACAGCAGCAAGGCCTCCGTCACCTTTGCCGCAACGGGCACGCCGGCCACCATCACCGTCAACGGCACAGTCACCCCCGGCGCCATCGCCATCACGGGCGGGCAATACAGCTTCACCCCGGGTGCTGAGGGCGGAACCATCGGCGGCAACCGCGACCTGAGCATCAGCGGCGGCGCCGCCG
>DXFQ01000030.1 GCA_019114365.1 Candidatus Parakkermansia intestinigallinarum
CGTAAACGCGTCTACAAGAAGATTGAACGTCGTGACTCCCGTTACGATTCCGTGCTCGTGGGCAAGCTCATCGGCAAGGTGATGCTCTGCGGCAAGCGCTCTCTGGCTGAGCGCATCGTCTACAAGGCCATTGATCTGGCCAACGAGGGCACCGACACCGTCAGCCCGCTCGAGGTTCTGACCCGCGCCATTGAGAACGCCAAGCCCCGCGTCGAGGTGAAGAGCCGCCGCGTCGGCGGTGCCACCTATCAGGTGCCGCTCGAGGTTGCTCCCGATCGCTCCGAGGCTCTTGCCATGCGCTGGATCATCGGCTACGCCCGCAACCGCAAGGGCATCCCGATGGCCAAGGCTCTCGCCAACGAAATCAAGGAAGCCGCCGCCAATCAGGGTGCCGCCGTCCGCAAGCGCGACGATGTGCACAAGATGGCTCAGGCCAACCGCGCCTTCGCCCACTTCCGCTGGTAAGCAGCCGACGGAAGTTTTCTCGTAATCTCTGAAAAAAACAACATTCATATTACTTTCTACTACAATGGCTAGTGTTAGCAGCCCGAACCGCAAGGCCCCGCTTGAGCGCTACCGTAACTTCGGTATCGCTGCTCACATCGACGGCGGCAAAACCACGCTTTCCGAGCGCATCCTATTCTACACCGGCATGATCCACAAGATCGGCGAAGTGCACGATGGCGCAGCGACGACCGACTGGATGGAACAGGAGCAGGAGCGTGGTATCACCATTACGTCCGCCGCAGTGACGACCAACTGGAAACAGCTCCCCGCTGAGGGCTGCTACAAGCTTTTCGAGAACGAGAACTTCCAGTTCAACGTGATCGACACCCCCGGGCACGTGGACTTCACCGCTGAGGTGGAGCGCTCCCTGCGCGTGCTTGACGGCGCCATCGTCGTGTTCTGCGGCGTTGCCGGCGTGCAGCCCCAGACGCAGACCGTCTGGCGCCAGGCCACCAAGTACAACGTGCCGCGCATGTGCTTCGTCAACAAGATGGACCGCACCGGTGCCAACTTCGACAACGTGCTCAACGACATCCGCACCAAGCTCGGTGCCAACGCCGCTCCCATCCTCATCCCCATCGGCGCTGAGGACAGCCTCTGCGGCCAGATCGACGTCGTGAACCAGAAGGCCATCATGTACGCGGACAACGACCGCATGGGCTCCACCTACGAGATCGTTGACATCCCCGAAGAGCTCAAGGAGAAGGCGGCTCTCGCCCTCGAGGAGCTCAAGGAGCGCGTGGCTGACGTGGACGACGAACTCGGCGAACTCTTCCTCATGGAGGAGCCGATTGACGCTCCGACGCTCAAGGCTGCCATTCGCCGCGCCACCATCGCCAACAAGTTCGTGCCCGTTTCCGGCGGTTCCGCCTTCAAGAACAAAGGCGTGCAGGCCCTCCTCGACGCCGTTGTCGACTACCTGCCCTCGCCGCTTGAGGCCAAGCCCGCCGTGGTGACCTCGACCATCGCTTCCGGCCTCGATGAGAACGGCTACGAAGTCTTTGACACCAAGGAAATCATCCCCTCCGACGATGACAAGCCCGTCGCCCTCGCCTTCAAGCTCTGGGCGGACAAGTTCGTCGGCTCGCTCGTCTTCATCCGCGTCTACACCGGCGTCATCCGCAAGGGCGACACCGTCTACAACCCCCGCACCCGCAAGCGCGAGCGCGTCGGCCGCCTCCTGCAGATTCAGGCCAACGTCCACACCGACGTCGACGAAGTCTTCTCCGGCGACATTGCCGCCATCGTGGGCCTCAAGAACGCCACGACCGGTGACACACTCACTACCGACGACTACGACTACACGCTCGAGCCGCCGACCTTCCCCGACACCGTGATCTCCATGGCCGTCGAGCCGCTCACCAAGGCCGACCAAGAGAAGATGTCCAACGCCCTGCAGCGCCTCTCCGCCGAAGACCCGACCTTCCGCGTCAAGACCGACGAAGAGACCGGCCAGACCATCATCGCCGGCATGGGCGAGCTGCACCTCGACATCATCGTCGACCGCCTGCGCCGCGAGTTCAAGGTCGAAGCCAACACCGGCAAGCCCCAGATCGCCTACCGCGAGACCATCACCAAGAGCGCCGATCGCGTTCAGGGCAAGCTCGTCAAGCAGTCCGGCGGCCGCGGTCAGTACGGTGACGTCGTCATCGCCATGCGTCCGGGTGAGCGCGGCACGGGCCTCAAGATCGCCAACAAGATCGTCGGCGGTGCCATTCCGAAGGAGTACATGAACGCCGTCTACGCCGGCCTCAACGAGGCCATGAACTCCGGCTGCGTCGCCGGCTACCCCGTGGAAGACGTTGAAGTCGACGTCATCGACGGCTCCTACCACGAAGTTGACTCGAACGAAAACGCCTTCAAGATGGCCGCTATCTTCGCCATGAAGAACGCCTTTGCCAAGTGCGGCCCCGTGCTGCTGGAGCCCATCATGAGCGTTGAAGTCTCGACCCCCGCTGAGAACCAGGGCGACATCATGGGCGACCTCAACCGCCGCCGCGCCCAGGTCAACAACATGGAGCACAAGGGCAGCGAGTGCATCCTCACCGCCTCCGTGCCGCTGGCTGAGATGTTCGGCTACTCGACCGACATCCGCACCCTCTCCAAGGGTCTGGCCTCCTACTCCATGGAACCCTCTCACTTCGAGCAAGTGCCCCCGAACCTCGTCGCCCAGATCGTCAAGGCTCGCGGTGGCAGCAAATAAACCAACCCGTATTACATAACCCTAAACATACCGCACGTTCATGCAAAGTCCGAAAATCCGCATTCGTCTCCGTGCCTTTGACAGCCGCGCGATCGACCGTTCCGCTTCCGAGATCGTCGAGACCGCCAAGCGCACAGGCGCCAAGGTTGCCGGTCCGATTCCTTTGCCGACTCGCATCGAGAAGTTCTCTGTGAACCGCTCGGTCCGTGTTAATAAGAAATCTGCCGATCAGTTCGAAATCCGCACCCACAAGCGCCTGCTCGACATCATCGAGCCGACCTCTCGCACGGTTGAAGAGCTCAAGAAGCTCAACCTGCCCGCCGGTGTCGACATCACCATCAAGATCTAAGTTGCCCGCGCAGCACGGATTCCCATTACGAACCCCCAACACAGATTTACATTAACATGTCTTTAGGACTTATCGGTAAGAAGGTTGGCATGACCCGCGTCTTCAACAAGGAGACCGGCGCCATGATCCCCGTGACCGTCATCGACGTCGCCGGCAACACCTACGGCCAGATCAAGACCGTTGAGAAGGATGGCTACAGCGCCGTGCAGGTTGCCTTCGACGCCCAGAAGGAAAGCCGCCTGAGCAAGCCCGTCGCCGGCCACTTCAAGAAACTCGGCATCGCCCCGGCGAAGCTCCTCAAGGAGTTCCGCGTCGACGCCGCTGAACTTCCCGCCGAGGGTGCCGCTCACCCCGGCTGCGAACTCTTTGCCGAAGGCGCCTGGGTCGACGTCATCGGCACCTCCAAGGGCAAGGGCTTCCAAGGTGTTATGCGCCGCCATAACTTCCACGGCTCCCCCGCAGCCCACGGCTCGATGATGCACCGCCGCACCGGCGGCATCGGCGCCTGCGCCACGCCCTCCCGCGTGTGGAAGGGCCAGAAGATGCCCGGCCACATGGGCAACGAGCGCAAGACCGTGCAGAACCTGAAGGTCGTTCAGGTGCGCAAGGACGACAACGTGATCCTCGTCTCCGGCCCCGTGCCCGGCGCCAAGGGCTCGTACGTCGTCATCCGTCCGGCCAAGAAGAAGAACGGCAAATAAGAAATACGAACTAGGAGAACCTATCTATGTCCGCTACAGAATTTACCATTGAGGCAGCCAACGCCGCCAACATCGTGACGGTCGGGCCCGAGAAGGGCAGCCAAGCCGTGCACGACCTGGTGACTGCCTACCGCGCCAACCGACGCACCGGTTCCGCCAACACCAAGACGCGTGCCGAGGTGGCCGGTAACAACCGCAAGATGTACCGCCAGAAGGGCACGGGTAACGCTCGTCACGGCGATCATCAGTCGCCGATCTTCGTGGGCGGCGGCGTCGTCTTCGGCCCTCGTCCCCGCGACTACAGCAAGAAGGTGAACAAGTCCACCCGCAAGCTGGCCCTGCGCCGCGTGCTCGGTGACATCATCTCCGGCGGCAAGGTCGTGACCGTTCCGACCTTCAGCATCGAAGACGGCAAGACCAAGAGCTTCGTCGCCGCGGTCGCTCAGATCGCCGAAGGCGCGAAGATCCTCATCGTCGCGCGCAACTTTGATGAAGAAACCAAGCGCGCCGGCCGCAACGTGGCCGGTGTGACGCTGATGTCGGCCGACGAAGTGAACGTCGAGCAGCTGCTCGACGCCCGCAAGGTCGTGCTTGTCGAATCCGCTCTTGAAACCCTCGCCAACCGCACCAAGTAACATGAACGACATCTACGACGTTATCCGTAAGCCCCGTGTCTCTGAGAAGGCTGCCGTGCTGCACGAAACCACGGGTGAGCTTGTGCTGGAAGTGGCGGTCAAGGCCACCAAGGTTGAAATTAAGCAGGCCGTCGAGAAGGCCTTCGGCAAGAAAGTCGCCTCCGTTCGCACCGCGAACTACGACGGCAAGGTGCGCCGCAAGCGCACCAAGGACGCCGGCGTCTCGCCCGCTTGGAAGAAGGCCTATGTGCGTCTCGCCGCAGGCGAAAGCCTCGACCTCGTCTGATCATCGAACCCCTAAACACGTAAGCTATCATGTCCCTCAAGTCATTCAAGCCTACCACTCCGTCCAACCGCTACAAGGTTCTGCCCGGGTTCGACGAGATCACCAAGAGCAAGCCTGAGAAGAGCCTGCTCGAGCCGCTCCGCAAGAGCGGTGGCCGCAACAACAACGGC
>DXFQ01000031.1 GCA_019114365.1 Candidatus Parakkermansia intestinigallinarum
GGGCAGGTTTCGCTCATCAACCGCCTCGACCGCGAGACCAGCGGCATCGTGCTGGTGGCCAAAAGCGCCGCCGCTGCCGGCGAGCTCGGCAAGGCGATGCAGCAGCGCCTCTTCCGCAAGGTCTATCTGGCTGTGGTGCAGGGCAGCCCGATCTGGGAGTCGGCCTACTGCGCCGAGCCCCTGCGCCGCATGGCAGAGGTGGCCGAGACGCGCCTGCACGTGCGCCAGTGCTGTGATGCCGGCGGCAAGCCCTGCGCCACTGCCTTGCGCGTGCTCAGTCGCGTGCCGGCGAGGGCGGGGCTGCCGCCCATGGCTCTGGTGGAATGCCGCCCGCGCACCGGCCGCCTTCACCAGATCCGCGTCCATCTCGCGCATCTCGGGCATCCGCTGGTGGGGGACAAAATCTACGGAGGTGATGAGAGCTGCTACCTCGACTTCATCGCACGGGGGTGGACGCCCGAGCTCGCGGCTCGCCTCATCCTGCCGCGCCACGCGCTGCACGCCTGCGAACTGAGCTTCCCGCACCGAGGCCGTCTGCTGACGGTGAGAAGCCCTCTGCCCGGTGATCTGGCGGAGCTGCTGGACGGCGGCGGGAGCGGCGTCAGGAACGGCGGCGGGAGCGGCGGCGCCTGCGTTGCCGCCTCGTCTCTTTAGGATTGATTTCCGCCGGAGCAGGGGGTAGAATGCCTGCGTTATGAGCAATGCCAAAGACGAACTCTTGCAGATTCTTCTCGCCAAATCCATCAAGACCGGCCACTTCATTCTGGCCAGCGGCAAGGAGAGTGATCTCTATTGTGACTGCCGCGTGACGACGCTGGATGCGCGCGGCGCCAATCTGATCGGTGAACTGGGCTGGAAGCTCGTGCAGGAGGAGATCCTGCCGAAGTTCCCCGACGTGCAGGCCATCGGCGGCATGACGATGGGGGCGGATCCCATCTCGCTGGCCATCGGCATGTACTCGGCCTCTTCGCCGAGCCCCCTCAAGGTTTTTACGGTTCGCAAGGAGGCCAAGGACCACGGGCGCGGCAAGCGCATCGAGGGCAACTTTGCCCCCGGGCAGCAGATCATCGTCGTCGACGACGTCATCACGACGGGCGGGTCGACCATCAAGGCCATCGACGCCATCGAGGCGGAGGGCGGCAAGGTGGTGGCCGCTCTGGTGTTGGTGGATCGCGAGGAGGGCGGTCGCGAGGCTATCGAGGCTCGCGGCGTGCCGGTTTTCCCGCTCTTCACCCGCAAGAGCATCTTCGGCGATCGTTAAACCGTATTCCCGTCACGCGCAGCCTCCGCCGCCGGGGCGCGGGGTGCTGCGCATGACTTCTTGTCGCCATGCTTCCCGTCATCGTCGGCATAGAGGGTCCCGAGCTGAGCCGCGAAGAGCGTGAACTCTTTGCGCGTCTGCAGCCCGCCGGCTACATCCTCTTTTCCCGCAACATCATCGACTACGAGCTCACGCGCGAGCTGACGGATGAGCTGCGCCGCCTCACCTCGGGCGCCTACGAGCCCATCATTGCCGTTGATCAGGAAGGCGGCCGCGTGATACGCACGGCCGCCGTCGGCGTGAAGCTTCCTTCGGCCGCGGCGCTGGCCGCCACGGGCAGCGAACACCGCATTCGCCAAGCGGCCTACCTCGCCGCACGCGGCCTCCGAGCACTGGGTATCAACACCGATTTGGCGCCCGTGCTCGACATCGCGTCGCCCCATTCCAACGCCTTGCCGGGGCGCTGTTGGGGGAGCGATTCGCAGCAGGTGATCAGCCGCGCCGGCGTGTGGAACCGCTCGCTGGCCCGCTGCGGCATCCTCACCTGCGGCAAGCATTTCCCAGGCATGGGAGAGGCGAGCTGCGACCCGCATGAAACGCTGCCCGTGCTGCACGGCACGCGCGACTCCTTCCTGCGCGAAGCGGCGCTGCCCTTCACGGCGCTCATGCCCGAGCTGCCCTCCCTCATGATTGCTCACCTGCTGATTCCCGAGATGGATGCCGACCTGCCCTCCTCGCTCTCGCCGGAGCTCATTCGCGGCTTTCTGCGCGACCAGCTCGGCTACGAGGGACTCGTTTTGACCGACGACCTCTGCATGGGAGCCATTGCGGAGAGCTACCGCCCCGAAGAATCCGCCCCGCTGGCTTTGCAGGCCGGGGCGGATCTGCCGCTCGTCTGCCACGGCGCCGTCGACAAGCTTGAGGCCGTCGCGCGGGCTCTGCGCGAGCTGCCGCAGCCCCTGCTGGCCGATGCCGAGGCTCGCATCGAGCACTTCCGCCTCATGATCAGCACCCTTCCCGGGCTGAGCTTCCTTGAGTGGAACGATTACCTGAGCGCCCTCGCCGAGTTTGAAGCCCTCGTGCCCGAGCCCGCGGCGTCCGCGCCCGACTCGGCCGTGCAGCGCTACTGAGCACCGAGCTTCGCCCTCGCCTCGCTCGGCGATGAGAAGCCGCACCCGGCCAGTTCAGTTGCCGAGCTGCGCTCCCCGAATCGGCATCACCGGCAGAGGCGGCTCGTCCGCACCGAGCCAGTTGAGATGCGTCGTCGTGATGAACACCTGAGCGCCGGCGGGCAGACGCTCCAGAAGGGAACGTCGGCGACCGGGATCCAACTCGCCGAACACATCATCAATCAGCAGCACCGCCGCTTGCCCCGTTTCCGCCTCCAACAGCGACGCCTCAGCCAGCCGCATCGCCGTCGCCAGCGTGCGCTGCTGCCCCTCCGACGCAAAGAGAGCGGCCTCCACCCCGCCGATCATCAGGCAAAAATCATCGCGATGCGGCCCCAGCGTCGTGAACCCCAGCCGCTCATCCTCGTCGAAACAGCGTGCGAGCGCGGCATCCAGCGGCAGCTCCGTCGACGGCCGATAGTGCAGCTCCACCAGCTCGCGCCCCTGTGAAATACCGCTGTGGTGGTCGCTGATATGGGGTTGAATCAGCTCCAGCAAGCGCCGACGGAGTTCCGTGATGATGCTCCCGTGGCGGCAGAGCAGCTCGTCGAAACTGCGGAGCGCCGCGCGGTTGCGGCGCGGATGCCGCAGCAGAGCGTTGCGCGAGCGCAGAGCCTTGCGGTAGGCCGGCAGAGCCTCGCGGTAGGCCGGGTGCCACTGCGCCCCGAGAAAGTCGAGGTAGGCTCGCCTCTCCTCCGCCGCACCCCGCACCAGTGCAATATCGCCGTTGCCCAGCCAAGTCACGGGGGGCGCCTCGCGGAGATAATCGGCGTAGTCGCGGCATTCAAGCCCCTGCCAACTGAGCTCCAAATGCCGATCCCGCCAGCGCACGCGCCGCTTCCCCTCCGTCGTATCCAGCGAAATGCCGAAGGAGGAACACCCGTGCTGCGCCAGTCGGTCGAGGCGGGTCGTGCGCGGCGAATGCAGCGTCAGCGCAAAGCAGATCGCCTCGAGCAGACTCGTCTTGCCCTGTGCATTGTCTCCCAGCAGCAGCGCCCCCTCGGCCGGAAGCTCCCAGCACAGCGATGGGTAGCAGCGAAATTGACTCAGCCTCAGGGTGTTGAGCATGAATCAGCCCCGGGTCGGAAGCGCCGCAATCGCCGCCATCACCTTGCGGCCGATGGCGCGCTGCTCGTCGCGCGTGCGCGCCTTGAGCTCCTGCGGCGTAAACTCGATAGGATCGCCCACCGACACCGTAATGGGGCGCAGGCGGAGCCTCTTGCTGTGAATCGGCAGACAGTCGTACGCACCCTCGATGCGGAGCGGCTGCACCGGAACCGAGGCCAGTCGGCTGATAATCAGACCGATGCCGGGCATGGCCTCATGAATCTTGCCGTCGGGGGAGCGAGCGCCCTCGGGGAAAATGACAATAGCCTCCCCGTTGCGCACCACGCGCAGCACCTTCATGATGCTCGCCGGATCGGGGCGTTGCTGGTCGATGGGCAGCGCGTGGCACTTCGGCAGCAACCAGTGCATGAAGCCGTTGGTGAAAAGCGTCTTGCGCGCCAGAAAATTCACGGAGCGATCAAAAATTTGCCCGATGACGGGCGGATCGAGAAAACTCTGGTGATTGCAGACATAGACGCAGGGCCCGTCTTCAATGAGCTTCTCGCGGTTGATGATTTTCAGGTCGAAGAGGCCTCGCACCACACCGCGAACAATGTGGTAGGAGACAAAGTAGATCGGGTTCATATCCGTGGACATCGGGACGCAGAAAGTAAATGTTCGGAGTAAAGGAAAAGAGAAAGTCGGCGCGGCCGCTCCGCGCCTCGAGCCCTCAGTGCGCGGCCAGACGGGAAAGCACGTCGCCGGCAATCAGATCGACCACCTGCTCAATGCTCATGTCTGAGGTATCGACAAGCTTCGCATCGGCCGCCTGCACCAGCGGCGCGCAGGCTCGGAGACTATCCTTGCGGTCGCGCTCGGCAATCGAATCCGTCAGCCCCTGAGCGGCGCGACGGGCGGCGCGCACCTCTTCCGAGGCCGTCACGAAATACTTGAAAGGCGTGTGGGGGAACACCACCGTGCCGATATCGCGCCCCTCCATCACCACGGCCTCCCGCTTGTTGTACTCGCGCTGCTTCTCAACGAGAAAGGCGCGCACCGCCGGCACCGAAGCCACGGTCGACACGTTGTTGTTGGTCTCGGGCGCCGTCAGCTCGTCAACCAGCTCGCGCCCCTCGCCGAGCACGCAGGAGCAAGCCCCCTTTTTGCCGAAAGCCAGCGGCAGCTCGGGCAGCGCCGCCGCCACCGCCGCGGCATCCGCCGGATCAATTCCCCGCTGCAGCAAATACCACGTCACGGCACGATACATCGCACCGGTGTTGATGAAAGTGAAACCGAGGCGTTCAGCCACCAGGCGAGCCACGGTTGACTTGCCCGACGCTGCCGGCCCGTCAATGGCAATGGCAGGAGGATTCATATGTCGGTATTCTAGCGCAGGGGTGGGCGGATTGTCCAGCCTAAACCGCTCCGATCGCCAAAAGAGAGCCTGAGCGGCTCGCGCGAGATCGGGCGGCATCATCGCGCCGTCAATCGGCGCTGCGCTCCGCAGAGCCTGCCGAATCGCCGACGACGACGCAGGGTGGCTCAGCGTCACGAAGCGCACCCGCACGCCCGGCCTCTCAACGGCGGATTCGCCGTTGCGGCGGCAGACGATGAAGCTCAGCCGCTCGACGAGCAGCTCATAGCGCGCCCAGCGATGCAGCTGATTCCATTGATCCATCCCCATCAGCCAGCTGAGCTCATCGTGCGGATGAAGCTGCAGCCAGCGCTCCGTGAGGCGCCACGTCCAACTCGGCGGCGGCAGTTCGAGATCGAGCGTCGATAGCTCCATCCCCCGCTGCCCGCAGAGCGCACGGCGCAGCAGCAGCAAGCGGGACCCCGTCGAAAAAAGCGGCGGATTCTCCTGCTTGAACGGAGAGAGAGCCGCCGGCAAAAAAACAACGCGATCCGCCCCGCCGCCGGACAAAGCCGCCCGCGCCATAGCCAGATGGCCGCCGTGCACCGGATCAAAACTGCCCCCGAAAAGGCAGACGCGCCGCCCGGCCTCCGAACCGCTCCCGGCACCCGAAGTTGAACCACCCTCGGCGACCGCTCTTGAGCCGCTCCCGGCACCCGCAGCAGAACCGCCTCCGGCGCCCGAAGTTGAACCACCCTCGGCGACCGCTCTTGAGCCGCCCTCGGCTCCCGCAGCCGAACCACCTCCGGCGACCGAAGTTGAACAGCCTCGGTCACTCGGCGTCGAGCTGCCCCCGGCGCCCTCAGTCAAGCCCCCGACCCGCGCTGAACCCTCGTCCTCGCACATGACCCGCAGCAGGCGAACCCAAGGCCCGGCAAACTCAAAGACCCTCCGTGTCCTTGTAGGGCAGGAAGCAGCCGATGGGCATCTTGATGTACTTCTTCTCGGGCGTGAGGCGGCGCAGATTTTTGATAAAGCGCGACAAATCACCGTAATTGGCCGCCGTCTTGGGAATACCCTGATGCCCGCAGTTGACCAGCACATTGAAATGAAGCTCGGCATGCAAGTGCGCGGGGAACATCCCGCGGTTCGTGCCGATGGTGCCGATCTGATCGCCGCGCCGCACCAGCTGCCCCAGCTGCACGTCAATGCGGTCGAGATGCGCATAGAGCGTCTGGCAGCAGAGCACCTTGCCCGACTTCGGGTCGCGGAAAGCGTGGCGCACAATCACCACATTGCCCCATCGTCCCTTGGCATCGGCCGCATAAGTCACCAAGCCGTGCCCGATCGTGTAGACCGGATCGCCGAGATCCGAATTGCCGCCGCCCACGCCGTTCCAGTCCTCGCCGAGATGGCGGGGCGTGCGCAGACGCAGACCGCGCGCCTTGTAATAACCCTCGCCGTCGGGCTTGCCGACCGGGAAATCGAAACCGTCGGCGAGCGGAACGTATGCCCACTTGCCGTCCGGCGTCTTGCGAGCCATGATGGCGGCCTCAGCCGCACTGCCCATGATCGTCAGAAACAGGACCGAAAGAAAAATTGCTGCCAATCTGCCGCGCGTGAACATGCCGCTAAACTACCATTTTTTTTTCAGTAATTCAAGCCTGAAACGCGGCATGATGTCACGCATCTGCCGCACGTTGCCTCGGCGGCTGATACGCCTCCCTTCCTTGATGCCAAGGGGAGGCCGTGCGCCCATCTCTCGAGAAACCTCTCTGCGCTTCCGCTCGGAAGGAGGAGGCGAGGAAACGAGCACCGCTTCTCCGGCCTCACTCTTTGCGTCTGTAGAGAGAGTACGAGCCTCCCTTGTTCACCTCAACCGTCTCCACGCACTCATAGCGTTGATTCAAGACCTCCTTCATCGCGGGATTCCCCTGGTCAACAATGTAGAGCGGGGGCGATGATTTCAACCACTGAGTTGTTTCGTCACCGATTTCCGGCATGCTGCACGAGTAGAAGGATTGCAACGTAAAGTAGCGATAACACGGAGTAACATTCATGTTGATGTACACGTCGGGCGCCAAGTCCATCCCCCATACCTTGTCTCGATCCGCCGCAGGAATCGCTTCGCCCAGCTTTTGGCAGGCTTGGTAATGGAGTTCAATGCCTGTTTGGGTGAGCTGTGCGAGATTTCGGGAGACACACGCCTTGCAGACACTGAGCATATTCATGCTGAACGGGGTCAAAAGCAGCAGAGAGCACAGGGAAGTGCGATAATACACCGACTTCCGCTTTGAGTCCGGAGCGGAATCCTGCTGTTCAAAGTATCGCATCATCCGGGATAAAAACAGCACAAACAAAGGCTCAATGATGTACACGTAGTGATTGTAGCCATTGCCGACAAAGAGAATCAGATAACTCAGCAATCCCGCAACCGAGACGGGAAAAGCCACTTGCCCCCTCGTTCGCCTGCCCGCATAGTCACGCAACACCAAGGCAACGACAAGCAATGCCGGCAGTCCCTTGGCTGCCATCAAGACATACTCCTGCCACGTCTTGGACGAGACCCCTTCGGCTGCAAAACTAAAATTATGCAGAAAACAGCCTTGGAGAAAAATCTCCATGGCGCCGTGATGCATAAAGTATGCACAGAACGGAATCAGAGCCAGAATCAACCCGCCGACCATTGATGCCGCGGCTTTGAAAACAGACAGCCAACATTTGCCCCTCAGGAGCAGCAGAACGGCTCCCAAACTCAGTCCGAACAGAGCCGCGGAATTGTTCATGCGGATCATGGTAACCGCTCCGCCGGCCAGGCCGATCGAAAACCACACCCACGCCGGAACTGCCGCGACCTTGCTCTGCTTTACCAACGCGCGCATCAGCCAGTAGAAGGGCCAAATCATGAAAACTTGGCTGTACAACTCATTCGTACCTCCTCCATCCATGGTGGCCAACTGAAACAGCAGGACGAAAAACAGAATAAACCAACTCTGCCTGAACGAAACAAACAAACGGGCCAGACGGAAGGAAGCTGCCAGAACCAGTGCCACAGACACTGATTCCAAGAGACAAAGGCCCATTTTCCCTCCGGAGATGAAGAAGCCTATGGCGTAGATAAAGAAGAGCAGTGGCCCCTTGTGATCATACAAATCCCTATAGGGCACATAACCCTCCGTGATGCCCCGGCCGATGACACTCCATACGGCGGTGTCCGATGTGATATACGGGTGGAGAGGCGTGCCCGTCTGAGAAAAAAACACGATCAGCAGGGCTGCCGGAATCAGGCACAGGCCGAACAGTGCCCAAAAGGAAACATCTGCCGCTTTTGCCCATTTTTCCACTCTCAGTAAAAGTGATCTAGCAGAAATCATACAGCACGCGATGTTGAGAACCTCGGGAAGATATCGGAAGTTTTTACCTCTGTCAAGTCAAAAGCTTTTCCCTACGACCCGCGCGTTTGTCTTCGGAGATGTGTCAGAGGTGCCGCATGAGTCTCTGCGGGCGATGCATGATGTCTCGCGTTTGCGTGCCGATCATCCGAAGCAGAGCCGAATTCTCCCCCGCCGCCCGTTTTTAAGCTTTCTTTCACGCTAGAAACTGCTACAATGCGGCGCATGAACGCCGATGAGCTCAAGTATCCCGGCTCGCGTCGCATCTACGTCGCGGGGCAACGCTACCCCGAGATTCGGGTGGCTATGCGAGAAGTCAGTCAGCAAGACACCGTCTTCCCCGACGGAACGACCGAGCCGAACGAGCCCGTCCGCATCTACGACTGCTCGGGTCCTTGGGGTGATGAGGATTTCGTGGGCGACGTCCGACGCGGACTGCCGCCCCTGCGTGCCCCGTGGATAGCGGCGCGCGGCGACGTCGCTCCGCAAGCCGGCGGCAGCCTGCGCGCAGCCGACCCCGCCGCTCCGCCCACGCAACGCGCCTACGCCCTGAAGGGCATCATCACCCCGGAGATGGAATACGTCGCCATCCGCGAAAACCTCGGGCGCGAAGCTGCCTTCAAAGCCGTCTACGATCGCTTTCCCAACGCTAAATCGCGCCCCGAAGAAGCGCAGCGCCTCCTCGATGAAATCGGCACCGGCATGCCGCGCCCCAGCGAGCTTGAGGCGCAGCCGGGCTTCTCGCCCGAGAGTATGCGCCGCCGCGCTGACCTCGACGGCTGCCATCCCCCGATGCCCGCAGCCGGCAGCCGCATGCCCGCATTCTTCACCCCCGAGTTCGTGCGCGATGAAATCGCCGCCGGCCGAGCCCTCATTCCGGCCAACATCAACCATCCCGAGGCCGAGCCCATGATCATCGGCCGCAACTTCCTCTGCAAAATCAACGCCAACATCGGCAACTCCGCCATCAGCTCGGGCATTGAGGAAGAAGTCGAAAAGCTGCGCTGGGCCATTCACTGGGGCGCCGACACGGTCATGGACCTCTCGACCGGAGCCGACATCCACCGCACCCGCGAGTGGATTCTGCGCAACAGCCCCGTGCCCATCGGCACCGTCCCCATGTACCAGAGCCTTGAGAAGTGCAGCGGCCGCGTCGGCCACCTTTCCTGGCCCATCTTCCGGGACACCCTCATCGAGCAGGCGGAGCAGGGGGTTGATTACGTCACCATCCACGCCGCGCTGTTGCAGCGCTTCGTGCCCCACACCGTCGGCCGCATGACGGGCATCGTCTCCCGCGGCGGCTCCATCATCGCCAAATGGATGATGGAGCACGATGCCGAGAACTTCCTCTACACGCACTGGGATGAAATCTGCGACATCCTCGCCGCCTACGACGTCGCCGTCTCCATCGGCGACGGCCTGCGCCCGGGATCCATTGCCGACGCCAACGACTTCCCCCAGCTCGCCGAGCTCGAAGTGCAGGGCGAACTGACCGCGTCCGCTTGGGCACGCGGGGTGCAGGTCATGAACGAAGGCCCCGGGCACGTGCCGCTGCACCTCGTGCCGGAGAACATGCGAAAGCAGCTGGAATGGTGCCGCGAAGCTCCCTTCTACACCCTCGGGCCGCTGGCTACCGACATCGCACCCGGCTACGACCACATCACCGGAGCCCTCGGCGGCTCGTTGATTGCGATGCGCGGCTGCGCCATGCTCTGCTACGTCACCCGCAAAGAGCACCTCGGGCTGCCGGACAAGGAGGACGTGCGCGAAGGCGTCGTCACCTACAAACTCGCGGCCCATGCCGCTGACCTTGCGAAGGGGCATCCCGGAGCCCAGCTGCGCGACAACGCCCTCTCCAAGGCGCGCTTCGAGTTCCGCTGGGAAGACCAGTTCAACCTCTCGCTCGACCCGCATCGCGCCCGCTCCTACCACGACATTACCCTGCCGCACGCCAGCGCCAAGCAAGCGCACTTCTGCTCCATGTGCGGACCCGACTTCTGCGCCATGAAGCTCACCCAAGAGCTTCGCAGCTTCTACAACGGCAAGAAGGGCAACGGCAAGAAGGGCAGGTAAAATGGAACCCTCGCGTCGTCCCGCTCCCCCTGCCGTGTTCGCGAGCAGACTCCGTTTGCAACTCCCGCTCCCCCGCGGCAGCAGGGGAGAAGGAGCGGGAACGGGCGCACACCTGTCCCAAAGTTTCAAGGCGCAGTCGTTTTGACTGCGCCTTGAGTATACAAAAAATGGAGGCTTGATTTTTCCCCGGCAAACCGTATGCCGGGGTTACACAAAAACAAACAAACCTCCGTGGAAAATATAACCCTTTTCGCGCAAATTGCAAGACTTATTCCCCGCTTCATCGTGGAAGAAGCCGCAAATAAGTTCAAAAGCGACAAAGGTGCCTCGCGGCTCGACACGTGGACGCACCTCTTGAGCATGATTTTCTGCCACATTGGCAACTGCCTGTCGTTGCGCGACATTACAAACGGCATGCGAAGTGCAGGCGGTAACCTCAACCATATGGGAATCGGCAGCGCGCCCTCACGAAATGCGCTCAGCCACCGGAACCGGCAGCGAAACTGTGAGGTATGGAAATATATCTACAAGCGTCTCCATGATTACTTGGGACAGCAGGCATGGGGAAGGCGGATTGCCGGTGTGGGAAGACGCAGCGTCTACCTGCTCGATTCCGGTCTCATCACCTTATGTGCCAATGTTTTTGATTGGGCTCATTATTCCAGCGAAAAGGGGGCTGTCAAAATGCACACATTGTTCAATCTCAGCGACTGGCTGCCGCAATTCATCCACATCAGCAACGGTAAGGTAAGTGACAATATCGGGGCCTATTACGTCCTGCCGCGCAAGGGAAGTGTCATTGTGGCAGACAGGGGCTACTGTGACACTTCCCTGCTCTACGATTGGGACAGCAACGGCATCTGCTTTGTTGTCAGATTGCGCCGTGATCTTCATTATAGTCGTCTGGGCGAGTTTGAGCAGCCTGACGAGGGCGAGCAAAACATCCTCATTGATGAGGCGATCCAATTCAGCGGTGAAGATACCTCACGCAACTACAAGCATCCGATACGCCGTGTCGTCGTCTATGATAAGGAAACGATGCAGGAACCCATCGAACTGCTTACCAACAACGCCAAGTGGAGTGCTGAAACGGTGG
>DXFQ01000032.1 GCA_019114365.1 Candidatus Parakkermansia intestinigallinarum
GGTGGGGACGACGCAGATGGTGTTCTCATCGACGCGCTTGAGCATGTCTTCAACGCTCATGCAGTATTGGCCGGGGCGCATGGGAACTTCGCGAATTTCGACGTCCCAGTAGCGGCAGAATTTGTGCCAGCAGATTTGCACGGGGCCGCAGACGAGGTTCGGCTTGTCGCAGGGTTTCCCGGCGGCTTTGCGGCGGGCTCGCCAGCGGTGCAGAGCGGCGAGACCGCCGAGCATGCAGGCTTCGCTCGAGCCGATGGTGGAGCAGCCGATGGGGGTGGCGCCCGCGGGGGCATTCCAGAGCTTGGCGAGCATGCGCACGCAGCGCTGTTCGATGTCGGCGCTCTGGGGGTATTCGTCTTTGTCGATGAGGTTTTTGCTGATGCTCAGATCCATGATGCGGCGAACCTGGTCTTCGTCCCATGTCTGGCAGAAGGTGGCGAGGTTCTGCCGGGCGTTGCCGTCGAGCAGCAGCTCCTGCTTGATGAGCTGGTAGGCGTCCTCAGGGCGCATGGAGCGCTCGGGAATTTCGTTGACGGGCAGGGGACGGGCGACGTCTGCCGCACCGAAGATGCTTGTGGAGTCGGTGTCGATGTGTTTGTTCATAGCCTTAGTGTGCTGTGTTGAGTGACGTTTGCGCGCGCTTCATCTCTTCAAAACAGGGGGATGATGAGCGCTTGAGTGCAACTCGTGCTTGCTATGGCTTCGGCGAAACGCTAGAATAGCCTTGAAGAAATGCGCCGCTACCTGCTCAGACGTCTGATGCTGATTCCCCTGACTTTGCTGGGAATCACCTTCGTTGTCTTCTGCCTCTCGCGCATGGTGCCCGGCGGGCCGGTGGAGCGCATGCTGCAGGAGCAGGCCATGGGTTCGCTCTCCGGTGACAAGGCGAGCAATGCTCCGGCGAGCGCGGCGCTGACGGAAGACGATATGGAGCGCTTGGAGGATCTCTTCAACCTCCGCGAACCGATGTGGCGCGCGTATTTGCAGTGGCTGGGGCTCATGCCGCGCAAGATTGCGCTCACGCGCGCCGAGCTGCCCGAGCAGGGAGGAGAGGCATCGCTGACTCTGCTGCGCTCGTCGGGCGAGGCAACGCTGCTGAAGGTGTCGCGCCGCGAGGACGAGGTGGTGCTGCCCGGTGAGGAATGGATTGAGGAGGAAGGCTGGTGCTTCGAGCTCGAGTCCCCCCGCGACCGCGCTTGGCGCTGGGCGCAGCGCAACCGCGTGCAAGACGAAGCCGCGATCGCGATGCGCGAGCGGAGCCCCGAATGCAGGCGGTGGCGCGTCGCTGCCTACCGCGAGGCTTTCGACGGCTTGTTGCAGGGCAATCTCGGCCGCTCCTACAAGTACAACGAGCCGGTGACGGCGATGATGGCTGAGTATTTGCCCGTTTCTCTCTATCTGGGGGCGCTGGCGGCGATTCTGACCTATGCGGTGAGCGTGCCCTTGGGTATCCTCAAGGCGCTGACGCACAAGCGGCTCACGGACAGCATCACCAGTGTGCTCATCTTTGTCGGCTACGCGGTGCCGGGCTTCGCGCTGGGGGCTCTGGCGCTGGTGTATCTGGGGGCGCGTTTGGAGTGGTTCCCGCTCTACGGGCTGACGAGTCCGGATTTTGATCGCATGGGGCTGTGGGATCAGGCGAAGGATTTGTTCATGCACACGGTGTTGCCGCTGAGCTGCTACGTGGTTTCCTCCTTCGCCGTGACGACGATGATGATGAAGAATAGCCTCATGGAGCAGATCTCGGCCGACTACGTTCGCACGGCGGTGTCGAAGGGCGTGCCGTTTCGCCGCGCCGTGCTGCGCCACGCATTCCGCAACGCGTTCATCCCCATTGCTTCCACGCTGGGCTCGGTGGTGGCGACGATGGTGTGCGGCTCGGTGCTCATTGAGCGCGTGTTCGATATTCAGGGCTTCGGGCTGCTGAGCTATCGCGCGCTGATGGATAAGGATTACTCGCTGATTATGGGAACGCTTCTGGTCAGTTCAACGCTCATCATCATCGGCAATTTGCTCTCTGACCTTCTGGTGGCCTTGGTCGATCCGCGCATTCGTTTCGATTGACGCTGCACTGCTTGTTACTTGTTGATTCTGCTGCATGAAAAAGAACATCCTCGCCGCTCTCCTGATGCTTGCCGCCCTGCTGGGCGGCACCGCCGAGCTGTGCGGCTGGCTGCTGCCGACGATTTCCTGGCCCTTCACGGTGAGCCGCGAGCTGCCTTTCCTCGGCTTGTCGGCGGATGCCGTGCCCGGGTACCTGCAGTTTCTGACGGCTCCGGACGAGGGGGCGCTGCACTGGTTCGGCTGGCTGGCGATGCTGCTGCTCTTCGGGGTCGGAAGCTACTTGCTGATGCGCTCGGAGCACAGCCTGCGCCTGCCGCCGGAGTATCGGCGCCGCCTGGCGCGATTTCGCTCGATGAGGCGCGGCTACTGGTCGTTGCTGCTGCTGGGTGCGCTGATGCTGCTGGCGGCGCTCGACCAGTGCCTTGTGGGCAAACGTGCCCTGTTTGTGAGCTGCGACGGCCGGTGGTATTTCCCGGCTTTCACGCGCGCGGTGATTCCCGGTGAGGTCTTCGGGCTGAAAGGTGAGGAGGCTCATGCCGAGGCGGCCTACCGCAAGCTGGCCGAATGTGCCGGCGAGCCCGGGATGCCCGACTGCGTGATCATGCCCCTTGTCCCCTATGACCCGACGATGGATGCCGCGCCCTTCCCCGTCGAGGAGCTGGAGATGCGCGACGGCTTGCTCTGCTCCGTCGGCGGCGAGCCGATCGACGGCCAAGCCTGCCGCCTCGATGAGGAAGGGCAGGTTTGCCTGCGCCTGCGCTACCGCCGCGGCCTGCCCGACGGGCTGGCACGCGGCTGGAATGCGGAGCGTCGCGAGGTCTACAGCGCTCACTACGAGCAAGGCCGACGGCTCGATTACCGCTACGTCGGCGAAGGTGACGCGGACGACTTCCTGCGCGAGGCCGAGAGCCGGCCGCCGGTGCGCGTGCACTACCACCCGGCGCCTCCGCTCACGGGCGGCCACCTGCTGGGTACGACGGCGCAGGGGACGGATATGCTGGCGTATCTCTACGGCGGTTTGCAGGTCAACATCAAGGCGGCTCTCTTTTACCTGCCCGTGACCTTTGCCATCGGTCTGACGATGGGGATGCTCATGGGGTACTTCGGCGGCAAGTTTGATTTATTCTCGCAGCGCATGATTGAGATTCTCTGCCAGCTGCCCTTCCTGTTTGTGGTGATGGTGATTTCCGACCTCGTGCCGTCGGCTTGGCGAGGGATGTTTCTGATGCTCTCCCTGCTTTCGCTGCTGGGCTGGATGCACATGTCCTACCTCGTCCGTGCGGCCGCTCTGCGCGAAAAAACGCGCGAGTACGTGGCCGCCGCCCGCGTGATGGGCGCGGGGCCGCTGCACATCATGCGCCGACACATCCTGCCCAATCTCACGAGCATCGTGGTGACGTTGGCGCCCTTCAGCGTGGCGGGAGTCATCTTGTCGCTCGCGTCGCTCGACTACCTCGGCTTCGGCGTGCCGGATACCTGCGCGAGCTGGGGGCGCCTGCTCAACGAGGGACTCAGCCGCCTGTCGTCACCGTGGCTGGTTTCCTGCGCTTTCACGGCGCTGGTGCTGACGCTGCTGTTGGTGACTTTCATCGGTGAGGCCGTGCGCGAGGCCTGCGACCCGCGTCGCCACTGTTACTACGAGTGACGCTGTGCTTTCTCTGTCTTCTTGCTCGTTTTGATCCGCCATGTTTGCTCTTTCCGCCCCTGATCCGATGCCCGACGAAGGCCGCTGCTCCCCGCCTGCAAGCGGGTTGCTGAGCCGTGCCGCAGGGAGGCTGCTGGCTTTGTGGCTGGCGCTGCTCGTCTGCGCCTGCGACGGCGAGCCGCGCTCGGAGGGACCCGATTGGAAGGCGCCGCGCGATGAGGCGATGCAGGAGGGCTTCGCGCCGCAGGACGGGGTGCCGGATTATGCGCTGCTCTGGCGCATGCCGCCCGGATTCCGCGGCTTTTGCGAGCGCTGGAACCGCGAGGCGGAGGATTATTTGCTCAAGGCCTGCGAATCGCGGTTTCGTCAGCTGGCGCTGCTGGCCATCGAGCCTGTGCTGCACCGCTCTTCGCGCGTCGAGAGCCGCCGTCGGCGTGCGCTGCAGGCGGAGCGATTGCGCGAGGAACTGCGCGAGTTGCTGCACCGCCGCCGCCTGGGCGCGTATCTCGTGTTTGCCGACTCGAGGGATCTGCCTGAGGATTTGGTCTGGGAGGACGGCTCCGACGAGCCCGAGCTCGGCAGCCCGAAGGCTCGGAAGGGCGGTGTGATGCGCATGGCGATCCGCCGGTCTTTCCCGACGACGCTGCGCGTGTTCGGCCCGAACAGTACCAACGCAACGCGCCGCTACATCTACGATGACCTCGATATCCCCCTTGTGAGGCTTCACCCGGCCACGGGGCGCATCATCCCCGGAACCGCGGATCGCTGGGCCGTCTCCCCCGACGGACGCACGGTGTATTTTCACCTCGATCCCGAAGCGCGTTTCTCCAACGGCGCTCCGCTGACGACCCGCGACTTCGTGACCTCGCTCTTTGTGCGCACCTCGGAGTTCTGCGCCGAGCCTTTTTACCGCGACTTTTATCTGTCGAATTTTGCCCGCATCACCATTTATAGCGATCGCATTCTGGCGGTGACACTGGCCTCGCCGCGGCCGCTTGCGCCCTATTATGCGGTTGTCCCGTCGTGCTGCACGTCGTTTTACGCCGAGTTCGGGCCGGACTACGCTCGGCGTTACCAGTGGCGCCCCGTGCCGACGACGGGGGGCTACCGCATTGACCCCGACGCCTTGGTGATGGGGAGCCGCCTTGAACTGGAGCGGGTGCCCGATTGGTGGGCTGCTGAGCGCCGCTACACGCGCTACAGCTGCAACGTCGATCGCATCGTCTACTCGTTCATTGCCGAGCCCTCCAAGCTGCGCGAGCTCTTCCGCGTCGGCGAGCTGGATGTCTGCCAAGTGCTCGAGCCCGATGTCTGGTACGAAGAGCTCGAGACGGAGGCCGTGCACCGCGGGTACATTCAGCGCGTGCATTTCAACAACATCTGGCCGCGCAACAGTCTGGGTATTTACCTGAACTGTTCGTACCCGATGCTGCGCTCGCGCAAGCTGCGCCAGGGCATCGCCTATGCGCTGAATGTGCAGGAGGTGATTGAGACGGTGTTTCGCGGTGATTACAGCCGCTCGGGGTCTTTCTTCGAGGGCTTCGGCGAGTACAGTGACGGCAGCATCCGCGCGTTGCCGTATTCGCCGCAGCGAGCGCGCGACTGCTTTGCGGCGGCCGGGTTCAGGCATGAGGGCTCCGACGGTATTCTGCACAACGATCGCGGCGAGCGCCTGCAGCTGGTGGTGAGCTCGCGCGTCGACCCCCTCTTCTCGACCTGCATGAGCCTGCTGCGCGAGGATGCTGCCCGCTGCGGGCTGGATCTGCGTTTCGAGACGATGGATGACACGGTTTTTTACACCAAAGTGATGAACAAGCAGGTGCAGGCCTCCATCTTCTCGTGGGGTTTTTCGCCCCCGCTGCCCAATCCCGCACCTTTATTCCTCTCGTCCTACGCTTGCTCGCGCGACGGCTCCGTGGTTCGCGGTACGTCGAACATTACGGCGACGTGTTCGCCTGAGCTGGATCGGGCGATTTTGTCCTGCCTGAAGGCCAAGACGCAGCAGGAGGCGGTTGCGGCTCACCACCACGTGCAGAAGCTGATTGCTCAGACCTATTGCTGGGTGCCCGGCTGGCATTGCCGCTTTGCGCGTTTTGCCCAGTGGCGCTGGGTGTGCTGGCCCGATGAGCCGGAGTGCCGCTTCTGCCCGCCGCGCTACTACGACCCGCTCGACAGCCATCTCTATTGGATTGACGAGCAGAAGCGGGACGAGACGCTGCGAGCTCGGGCCGCCGGGGAGAGTTTCCCCGAGGTTCTCTACGACATCGCGCTCCCCGAGTAGTTATCCCTGATTCCGACCCCATGAAAAGACCCCCCGAGACCCTGCTGGACGTGCACCGCCTCTCGATTGCGTTCGAGGCGGACGGCGAGCGGCACACGGCCGTTGATGATGTGAGTTTTTCTCTGAGCCGCGGCGAGTGTCTGGGCATTGTCGGCGAGAGCGGATGCGGCAAGAGCGTGACGGCGCTGAGCTTGGCGCGCCTGCTGCCGCAGCCCATGGGGCGCATTCTGCAGGGCGAGGTGCTGTTTGACGGGCGCGATGTGCTCAAGATGAATGCGCGCGAGTTGCAGCACTTGCGCGGCGGGCGGATGGGCTTCATCTTTCAGGAGCCGATGCAGGCTCTCAATCCGGTTCGCACGATCGGCGACCAGATTGCCGAGACGCTCATGCTGCATTCGGATATGTCTGCGACCACGGCGTGGACGGAGACGCTGCGCCTGCTCAATGTCGTGCACATGCCCGACCCCGAGCAGCGCATCAACGATTATCCCCACTCCCTTTCCGGCGGAATGCGCCAGCGCGTGGTCATCGCCATGGCGCTTGCCTGTCGCCCCGATCTCATCATTGCCGATGAGCCGACGACGGCTCTCGACGTGACGGTGCAGCAGCAGATTTTATCTCTGATTCGCGAGTTGCGCGAGACGCTGCACGCCGGGGTTTTGCTCATCACGCACGATCTGGGGGTCATCGCCCAAAATTGCGACCGCGTCGTGGTGATGTATGCCGGGCGCATCGTCGAAGAGGCGGAGGTTTGCGAGCTCTTTGCCGCGCCCTGCCACGCTTACACGAAGGCTTTGCTGGCCGCGACCCCGCGCCTCGATCTGCCGCCCAAGAGCGCCCTGCCGACGATTCCGGGCACGGTGCCGGCCCTCTCGGAGCTGGTGCAGGGCTGCCGCTTTTGCCAGCGAACGGGCGTGCCCGCCGAGGAGCTCGTGCAGAGGCCTCCTCTCATTGAGATTTCGCCGGGACACTGGGTCGAGGCCTGCCCGCGCTGCTCGCCCGAGGTCTGGGCCCAGCTGTGAGGGATCCGCGGGCTTTGCAGCGCGCTCGCGGCGCT
The DNA here is from genome assembly GCA_019114365.1 of Candidatus Parakkermansia intestinigallinarum. Lineage (GTDB taxonomy): Bacteria > Verrucomicrobiota > Verrucomicrobiia > Verrucomicrobiales > Akkermansiaceae > Akkermansia > Akkermansia intestinigallinarum. The sequence continues at coordinate 7,048 of DXFQ01000032.1, forward strand.
GTTCACATGGCCTCGGGGCTCGCCGTATCCCGATTCTCGGCGCGGGAAAAAACGTCATGCATCACTCCACGCTTGCATTTTGTACTCAAATGCTGTAGAATGCCGCGGCGTTTTTCACCACTTCTAATTCCTACATATCATGGATATCACCATCAATAAGACAAGCGATTGCCAGGCAACGCTCAATGCCGCCGTTCCCGCTGATGAGGTGTCTGCCGTCAAAAACGACATCATCAGCTCCTACATGAAGAGTGCCCGCATTCCCGGCTTCCGCCCCGGCAAGGCTCCCAAGAGCGTTGTGGCCAAGCGCTATGCTGAGATGATCAAGGAGGAGCTCGACTACCGTCTCAAGTCTGATATTCAGGAGAAGGCTCTCGATGAGAATCCTGATCTCAAGGTGCTTGACTTCGGTACTCCCGAGCTTTCTGTGCAGGAGGATGGCTCTTGCACGCTGACCTCGTCGCTGACGATTGTTCCGGAGTTCGAGCTGCCTGAGTACATGGGCGTGGAGGTGACGGTGCCGTCCTCCGAGGTGAGCGAGGATGAGGTCGATGAGCAGCTTCGGAAATACGCTGAGGCTTCCGCGACGCACGAGGTGGTTGAGCGCGCCGGCGCCGCCGGTGATATTGCCGTTATTGATTTCAAGACGACGGTTGAGGGCAAGCCCACGGCCGAGTTCTGCGGCAAGCCGATCGGTTTCATGGAGGGTCGCGAGGGCCATTGGCTGTCTCTGGACGGCGATCAGTTCCTGCCCGGTCTGGCTGAGGGTCTCACGGGGCTTTCCGCCGGCGAGAGCAAGGATGTGGCGGTGACGCTCAAGGAGGATTTCCCGATTTCCGAGCTGGCCGGCAAGGAGGTGCTCTTCTCCTGCACGGTCAAGGAGGTTCGCGAGAAGCGCGTGCCCGAGGTTTCTCCCGATCTGTTTGCCGGTGCTCTGCCGGGCAAGTCGATGGATGAGATTCGCGACCTCGTTCGCGAGAACCTCAAGTCCGCCAAGGAGCGCAATATCGAGGAGGCCAAGGCCGATCAGATTTCCGAGAAGCTCGCCGATCAGCTCAGCTTCTCGCTGCCTGCCGAGCTCGTTGAGCGCGAAAATGAAAATACGGTGCAGCGCAAGCTCTACGCTTCCATTCAGGCCGGTGATTACAACGCCGCCAAGGATATGGACGCTCTGCGCGAGAGCTGCAAGGCTGAGACGGAGCGCAATCTGCGCGTCTATTTCGCCCTGCAGGAGATCGCCCGCCGCGAGCACGTCGTCGCTTCCGACGCCGAGATGCTCAACGCTATCTCGAACATGGCTCAGCAGGCGCGTGAGAAAAATATCAAGTCCTTCATCCGCAAGCTGCAGCGCGAGAACCGCATGACGGGTATCCGCCTCTCGATCATCACCTCCAAGGTGCTCGACCTTCTGGGCCGCAACGCCAAGGTGACGGTTGAGGCCGCTGCTGAGGCCGAGGCTCCCGCTGCTGAGGCTCCTGCCGAGGCTTGAGTCTCCGCCGGGGC
>DXFQ01000033.1 GCA_019114365.1 Candidatus Parakkermansia intestinigallinarum
GATGAGGGAGGGATGAGGGGGGATAACGGGGACGGGGATGAGGGGGATGAGGGGGATGCGTCAGTCTTTGAGGCCGGGGAAGAGTTCGTACATGCTGCGCTCCATGCCGGCGGAGCGCGAGCCCTTGAAGAGCAGGGCATCGCCGGGCTGCATGAGCTGCCGCAGGGCAGCGGCGGCTTCGGCCGGGGTCTGCACGAGCAGGGCCGGGATGCGCTCGGCCGCGGCGGAGCAGAGGGCGAGGGTTTCCGGGCATTCGGGGCCGACGACGACGACGGCGGCGTAGCCGAGGCCGGCGGCGCACCAGCCCATGTCGGCGTGGGCGGCGATGCCGCTTTCGCCCAGCTCGCCCATTTTGCCCAGAACGGCGATGCGGCGCTTGGGGCCGCGCAGGGCCGCGACGGTTTCTAGGGCGGCTTTCATGCTCTCGGGGTTGGCGTTGTAGCTGTCGTCGATGACGGTGTAGCCGTCGATTTCGCGGCAGGCGAGGCGCCCGCGGGTGAGGGTGGTGCTGCTGAGGCCGGCGGCGATTTGTTCGAGGCTGCAGCCGAGTTTCCATCCGGCGGCGGCAGCCAACAGGCTGTTGCTGACCATATGGGCGCCGGGGACGGGGAGGGCGATGTCGATTTCGCCGAGCTCGTCGATGTGGAGGGTGTAGCGGCTGCCGTGTGCGCTGCTGCGCAGGTTGAGGGCTCGCACGGCGGAGTCGTGCCGCCCGACGGGAAGGGGGTGAGCGCGTGTTTCCGAGGCGATGAGATCGGCGAAGTCGTCGCCGGTCGGGTAGATCATGTAGCCGTCGCTCGGCAGGCTGCGGGCAACGGTGCATTTTTCATGCGCGATGGCTTCGCGCGAGCCGAGGTACTCCATGTGCGCCGAGCCGATGGTGGTGATGATGCCGATGTGCGGCTGCGTCATGGCGCAGAGCGGGGCGAGTTCTCCGGCGTGGTTCATGCCCATTTCCCACACGGCGACTTCGGTGCCCTTTTCGGTGCCGAGGATGCTCAGCGGTACGCCGATGTGGTTGTTGAGGTTGCCCTTGGTGGCGACGGTGCGGTATTTTTGGGACAGGACGGCGGCGCACATGTCCTTGGTGCTGGTTTTGCCGCTCGATCCGGTCAGCCCGATGACGCGGATGGGGTCGAGCTGCCCGCGCCACCAACGCGCGAGGGCTTGCAGGGCGGCGAGCGTGTCGCGCACGAGGATGACGGCGGCTCCCGGGGCAAAGTCCTGCTCGGGGCTTCCGGCTTCGCCGCAGAGGTGGGAGATGATGACGGCGGCAGCCCCGCGGCGCGTGGCTTCGGCGGCGAATCGGTTGCCGTCAAAGCGCTCGCCCGTCAGGGCGATGAAGAGGCAACCGTCGGTGATGCAGCGGCTGTCGGTCGTCAGTCCGGCGCTGACGCTGCGCTCTGCGGGGCGCAAAAGTTCGCCGCCGCAGGCTTCAAGCAGTTCGCTGGTGCTCACGTGGGTCATGGTTCCGATGCCGGGGGAAAAAAGGGGTGGTGCGGTTCAGAGGTTGTTTTTGCGGCGCGGGTTGAGGCGCTCGGAGGGGACGCTGCGGCCTTCGGGGTTTTTCTCCCGGTAGTAGGCGCGCACGACTTCGGCGTCGCTGAAGTGGATGGTTTCATCGGCGAAGATCTGGTAGTCTTCGTGCCCCTTGCCGGCGATGAGCACGACGTCGCCCGGGCGGGCGATGTCGAGTGCGGCGCGGATGGCTTCGGCTCGGTCGGTGATGCGGTGTTGCTTGTCGCGCGGGATGCCGGGCATGATTTCGTCGATGATGGCTTCGGGGTCTTCGCTGCGCGGGTTGTCGCTGGTGACGAGGCAGAGGTCGCTGTGGCGTGCGGCGGCGGCTCCCATGAGGGGGCGTTTGGTGCGGTCGCGGTCGCCGCCGCAGCCGAAGACGGTGATGAGTCTTCCGTTGCGGCAGAGCTCTTTCATCGTGCGGCAGACGTTCTCAACGGCGTCGGGTGTGTGGGCGTAGTCGACGAAACACTGCACGTTGTTTTCGCTGGCCACGAGTTCGAGACGCCCGGGCACCTGCGGCGACTGGGCGAGGCAGCTGATGGCGTCGCGCAGGCTGACGCCGGCGCTGACGGTGCCCGCGAGAGCCGCCAGACTGTTGGAGATGTTGAAGGCTCCGATGAGGGGCGTGCGCACGAGGTAGCTGCGCCCCTGATAGATGAGCTCATACTGGCTGCCCTTGAGCGACAGGAGCTTCGGCTCGATGCGAAAATCGGCATCGGGCGAGCTCCCGTAGGTGCGCACGCGCATCAGCGGGGCGATTTCTTCGGCGAGGCGCCGCCCGTAGGGGTCGTCGATGTTGATGACGGCGGTGGCTTTGCGGTCTCCCGAGGCGGCCATGTCGGTAAAGAGCAGTTTTTTGGCCCGGTAGTACTCCTCCATGCTGTGATGGAAGTCGAGGTGGTCCTGCGTGAGGTTGGTGAAGATGCCGACGCGGAAGTTGGTGCCGGCGGTGCGCTTTTGCACCAGAGCGTGGCTTGAGACTTCGATGGCGCAGGCGTGGCAGCCGTTGCGCACCATGTCGGCCAGCATGCTTTGCAGTTCGGCGGCTCCGGGCGTGGTGTTGTGCGAGTTGCGGCGCGTGTTGCCGTCATCATACCGAATGGTGCCGATGAGCCCGGCGCGCTGCCAGGTGCTGCGGAAGATGGCGTTGCAGAGGTAGCTGATGGTGGTTTTGCCGTTGGTGCCGGTGACGCCCAGCATGACGAGACTGCGGCTCGGGAAGCCGTGCCATGCGCTCATCAGCAGGCCGTTGGCGAGGTGCGTGTCGCTCACCTGCACCCAGAGCAGATCGCCGTTTTGCCGCTCGGGGGGGCAGGGCGTCTCGGCGACGATGGCGCGGGCACCGGCTGCGATGGCGCCGGGGATGGCGTCGTGCCCGTCAAAGCTGCTCCCTCGCACGGCGATGAAACAGCTGCCGGGGATGACGCGGCGGCTGTCGTCGGTGAGCAGGGAGAGGGGCTTGCGGAGTTTGCCGCTGATGCGGGCATCAGGGAGAACGTCGAAGAGCTGCTTGTTTTGCATGGTCGTGGAGGCGCGGGGGGAGGGGTGGGGCGATGTTCAGCGGGTCTTGCGGTTCGGGCGACGGCTGCCGGCGGTCGCTTTGGTGGCTGATTCGGGCTTCGGTTCATCGGCGAGTTTCTTTTCCGCCAGATATTTCTCGTAGGCAGCGGGGTCGGAAGGCTCGATGTTGAGGACGTTGATGATGCGCTCGGCCGCTGCTCGGAAGATGGGGGCGGCCACGGTGCCGCCGCCGGGGTTGCAGTCGGTCGGGTGCGGTTCGTCGATGACGGTCATGATGACCACGCGCGGGTTGTCCACCGGGAGGATGCCCGCAAAGGAGACGGTGTAGAGCCCTTCATAGTAGCCGCCGCGCGGCTTGACTTTCTTGGCGGTGCCGGTCTTGCCGCCGATGCGGAAACCGGGGATGGCGGCACGGGTGGCCGTGCCGTTGTCTCCGGCTTTTTTCTCGGTGACGGACTCGAGAGCCATGAGCAGGTCTTTGGCGACTTTCTCTTTGATGACGCGCTGCTCGACGACGGGCGGGCAGTCGTCGTAGATGCTGCCGTCGGCCGCGATGATTTTGTCGATGAGGCGCGGCTTCATGCGCACGCCGCCGTTGGCGATGGTGGCGTAGACCATGGCCATGTGCAGCGGCGACACGGAGACGGAGTAGCCGTAGGCGATGCGCGAGAAGTTGACGATGTTGTTGCCGTCAGCCACGAGGCAGGCTCCGCCGCTGGGCAGGTCGATGCGCGCGGGTTTGGTCAGCCCGAAGGCCTCCAGATAGGGCTTGTAGCGCGGCCAGCGCACGCTCAGCGCAATCTGAGCCGCGCCCGGGTTGCTCGATTTCTTGAGCACTTCCCAGACTTGCCTCATGCCGTAGTTGCGGACGTCGTGGATGACGCCGCTGCCGTAGCCGACGCTGAAGGGATTGCAGTTGACGGTGCTGTGTATGCCCATGATCCCTTGGTCAAGCGCGGCGCTCACGGTGATGACTTTGAAGGTCGAGCCCGGTTCGTAGCGCGCTTGGCAGGCGTAGTTGAAGTCGCCGGTGACGATGTGCCCTTGCTTGTCCTTGAGGGTGCCGCGATCAAACTTGCCTTCGTGGGTGATGACCTGTTTGGTGTTGAGGTCAAAGGCGGGGCGGCTGACCATGGCGAGGATGTCGCCGGTGTGCGGATCGACGGCGATCATGCAGCCGCCCACGGCTCGGAAGTGCCGCAGCCCTTTGTCGAGCTCCTGTTCGAGGATGGTCTGCAGGCGCATGTCGATGGTGAGCCGGAGGTTCAGCCCGTGTTTGGGGGGCATGTAGCGATCGTCTTCATTGGGCAGCACCTGTCCGCGGGGGTTGTGGCGGTACTCGCAGAAGCCGTTGACGCCGGTCAGGTAGCTGTCCTTGGTGGCCTCCACGCCGCTGCATCCGTGGTTCTCGTGGTTGACGTAGCCGAGGACGTGGCAGAGCATTTCGGGCATGATGTAGCTGCGCCGCAGCTCGGATTCGATGACGATGCCGCGGACGTGCGCCTGCTTGAGGGCGCGGCGCAGTTGCTCCGCCGTTTCGGGGTTGAGGTTGCGCGCCAGAATGATGTCGTAGCGCAGTCTCTTGACGGGCTCGCCTTTGGCGCGGGCTTCGGCGTTGTATTGCTCGGTCTCACGCTGCGCGATGCGCTCGATGATGTCCTCGCGCGTCAGGTAGCTGTGCGTGCCGCCTGCGCTGCTGCCGTCGGCCTGCTCGTTGCCGTCCTTGTCATCGCTGTCGTCGGTGTCGGCTTCGCTGCGCGAGAGATAGGGATAGAGGATGTCGGCCACCAGACGGTCGTGGGCGGCGTAGTATTGCTCGAGGATGGCGGGGTCGTAGCTGAGGCGGCGCAGGGTTTCGGGGTCGTCGGCTTTGTGGAGGCGGCGCAGCTCGGCTTTCTCTTCGGGCGACAGATCGCGCACGGCGTTGTCGAGCAGTTTGTTGCGATATTTGCTGTAGAGGCGGCCCCGGTTTTTCTCGTCGGCGGCGTCCCATTCCGGATCATGACTGGCCAGGTTGTAGGCCAGACCGTCGACGACGACGTTGAGCTCGCGGAGGTGGTAGCGGTTGGCCTTGACGGTGGCGCTGCTGATGTTGTTGGTGAGGACTTCTTCGTTGCGATCCATGATGAGACCGCGCTGCGCCGGAATGATGTCGCGCTCGATCATTGCGTCGGCCGCGATGCGGCTGCGCTCGTCGCTCTCCACGACGTGCAGCTGAATCAGCTTCCAAGAGATGCAGAAGCTGATGAAGAAGATGACCATGACCAAAAAGAGGCAGCGGGTCGTGAAGGGGATTTTGGTCTTCATGGCGTTATCCGCAGTTCTGTGTTGGCGCTGAGTCTCTCGCGGCTTGCGGGCGCGTCGGCGACGATGATCTGGCTGCGTTCGATGTCCCGCAGTTCGGAGTGCGCGGCGATGAGGCGCTCGCGCATGATCCAGCGGTTGGTCATGGCGTTGGCCTGAGCGCGGTACTGGCTGGCATTGAGGTTGGCTATCGCAACGGCCTGTTGAAGTTTGTGGATTTCCGTGCGTTCGAGCATTTGCTCGTGTTTGAGAAAGGCGTAGACGATGCCGCAGCAGCTCAGCAGCAGGCCGGCCGCAACCATCCAGATCATCGCGGGATACGAGATGCGGGCCTGAAAGCGTGTGGAGGATCGGTGGTGTGACATGTCGGTGCTCAGCTGCCGATGAGAGAGTGCGCGGCGGTTGGAGTTAAAGCTTTTCGATCACGCGCAGCTTGGCGCTGCGCGCTCGAGGGTTGCGCTTCAGTTCGTCGTCGCCCGCAGTGACGGGGCGGCGAAAGACGAGTTTGGCGCTGTAGTCCGGGTTGGGGCGGGGAGCCGGCCACTCGGGTCGGTCGATTTCCGCCTTGGTGACGCGCTCAAAGAAGCGCTTGACGGCGCGGTCTTCGAGGCTGTGGAAGGTGATGACGGCGAAGCGGCCCCCGCTGCGCAGCAGGCTCAGGCCCGTGCGGAGAAGCTCGTCGAGCGCGCCAAGCTCGTCATTGACGGCGATGCGCAGGGCCTGAAAGCTGCGCGTGGCCGGATGCTGCCGCCCCTTGCGCGGCAGCACGTCGGCAATGAGGTCGGCGAGCTGCTTGGTCGTGGTGATGGGGCTTTGCTCGCGGCGCCGGACGATGCGCCGAGCAATGGCTCGCGCGGCGTGCTCTTCGCCGTATTCGCGGAGGATGTCGGCCAGCTCGCTCTCGGAGGCTTGGTTGACGATGTCGGCGGCGCAGCGCGGGTTTTCGGGGTTCATGCGCATGTCCAGCGGGCCGTCGTTCAGAAAGGAGAAGCCGCGCTCGGGGCAATCGACCTGGGGCGAGGAGATGCCGATGTCGGCCAACAGACCGTCGACGCTCGCCACGCCGCGCTCGCGCAGCAGCTCAACGGCATTGCGGAAGTTTCCGGCGATGACGTGCAGGCGCTCTCCGTAGGCCGCCAGACGTTTGCGTGCGGCACGGCGCGCAGCGGGATCCTGATCGATGCCCCAGACTTCGGCTCCCGCAGCCAGCAGGCGTTCGCTGTGCCCGCCGCCGCCGAGCGTCGCATCGACGAAAATCCGCCCGGGAGCGGGCGCCAGCGCATCGACGGCTTCCTGAGCCAGCACGGTGACGTGGTGAAAGGCGGGTTCGGCCGCGCTTGCCTCCTCGTCGGGGGCATCGTTGAGCCCGAGTTCATCCTGCTCGGCGGCTTCGCGTCGGCAGGCCTCCTGCAGCCGTGCCGCATCCTCGCGGCTGAGCGCTTCGATGACGCGCTCGGCTCCGGGCGTGAAGGGCAGGGCGGCTGCCCAGCGCTGAATCGCGGCGTCGAGGCTCTCCTCATCGGCGTTCAGGTCGCAGAGAATCTCGGCCGAGCAGGCACTCAGGCGGCAGGCCAGCACGCGCTCATCGCCGCGCAGAGCCTCGGGCAAGGCGGCGGGGGCGTCGCTGCGTCGCTGCTCCGCGGCGGCGGCCAGAGGCTCGTCAATGCTGCTGCGGGTGAGCTCGGCCAGCTGCTGCGTCAGCTCCGCGAGCTTGCCGCGCGAGCCCTTGATGCCGGCATCGCGCATGGCCGCGAGAAGCTCTCGCCTGCGCGCGCGCCAAAAAAACAGCCCCTCCGGGCTCAGGGCAGACTCCTCCCAGAGCAGAACACGGTAGCAGAGGCCGACCGCTTGTCGGCGGCCGACGCATGCCTTGGTGGCGGGCGCGATCATGAGAGGATGTGGAAGATTTGATCAAGCCCAAGTTTGTCAATGGCCTCCTGACTGTTGCTGGCTGCGAAGTCCGCCGGCTCCCAGATCTCGAAGTAACTGCCGCGTCCGACAATCACCGCCGTTTCCCGAAGTTTGAGACGATCGCGCTGCTGCTTGGGTATCAGCAGTTTGCCCTGATTGCTCACCTCGGCCTCCAGACAGCGGCCGGTGATGATGCCGATGTAGCGGTCGATGTCGCCCGGGTTGGCGCCCGTGGCTTCGGCCTGTGCGCGGACGGTGGCCATCTTGGCCTCGAAACCGTCGCGAGTGTAACATTTGATGATCGGGTAACCGTCGCTGCTCGACTCGATGAGTCTCAGTGTCGGATCCTGCGCGACGCGCCAGTTCGCCGGAATCGCCACTCGACTCTTGGGATCCAGCTTGTGCGTCACGTTGCCGGTAAACAACACTGTAGACACTCCACCCATAATTCACCTGTCTGCACATTAGTACACCCCAATACACTTCGAAAGTCAAACGAATTTTTCTAAATAAGTTGATTTTATGCTTGCTGTGCTCCGAATCGGGCTTCCGGCGCCCGGCGGGGCTGCGTCGGCCTCCTTTTCCGCGCCGGGCCGAGAGAGGCGCAGACGCAGGCTTTCGGGGCGTGCGGCGCCCCTGAGGCCCGAGGGCGGGCAAAGGCTGCGCCTCTTGCTCTCCGTTGGTTGAATCCCAGTGCATTGCGTGCGCTGGTCGGCGCGGCTCGCCGCGCGGCGTCCTTTGCGGGCGGCGATGCACATGCCCCACTGCGGGCCGAAGTGAGGGGCGGAGCGCTCGGGGGTATTGAAGTGTACCAACGGCAGCGCCGCGCGCGGGAAGGCGGAGGGCGGGCGGGGATACTTATGCCCCGGGGAGGTCGCGAGCGTCGAAGGCGACGATTTTTTCAATAATGCGGCGCGCGGCGTCGGCGTCGCGGCGGCGCATGGCAGACAGCAGCTCGTCGTGCAGCGCGAGGGCCTCCGGCTCGTACTGCCGCTCCCTCAGCGTGCTCGTGAAGTGCTGGCTGAGGTAGCGCGCGATGACGCGGTAGATCTGGCAGAGAATCGGATTGCGCGTGGCGGCGGCGACGCAGGTGTGAAAGGCCATGTCGGCCTCAATGCCGTCGCCCTCGCGCTGCTTGCAGCGTTGCAGAGCCTCCTGCATGCGGTCGAGGTCCTCGTCGTTGCGGTTTTGCGCGGCGAGCGCCACGACGGCTTTCTCGATGGCGAGACGCGCCTCGAGAATGCGGCTCAGGTCGGCCTGCTGCAAGCGGTGAGCCAGCGCCGCGTCGAGCCGATCGGCGGCGGTCACGTAGGTGCCGTCCCCGGGGCGCGCCATCAGCATCCCCGCGTGTATCAGCCCTTGCACGGCCTCGCGCAGCGTATTGTGACTTACGCCGAAGTGCCGGATGAGCTCGGGCTCGGGCGGTATGCGCTGCCCCACCTGCCATTGCCCCGAGCGGATGTACTCCTCCATCTGCTCGCGCACGCGGTGCGCCAGCGAGCGACGGCGCGGGGCGGCGGGAGGCGTGCACGGGGCGGCGACCGTCTCGGCATCGGCTCGGGCGCTTCCGGCGGTGGCGGCGTCGGGCTGCATGTGTTTTCTGTGCCCCATCAGTCGATAACCGTCCAGAGGCGCCCGTTGGAGGCGCGGATGAGGCGGATGGGCAGCTCGAAGGCCTCGCGGAGGTTGGCTTCCGTCAGCACCTCGTCGCGCCGGCCGTAGCGGATGATTTCGCCGTGGCGCAGAATCATACCGCAGTCGAAGTCCGGCAGGATATCCTCGATGCGCTGGGTGATGAAGATGATCGTGAGCTCGGGGCGCGATTGCGCCAGCTCGGCGATGGTGGCGAGCAGAAACTCGCGCCCCGCGATATCGAGATAAACGCTCGGCTCATCGAGAATCATCAGCTCCGGATTCGTCATGAGCGCGCGGGCGATGAGCACCTTGACCTGCTCGCCGGAACTCATCGTGCTCACCGGGCGATCCGCCAGCGCTTGCGCCCGCAGCGAGGCGAGCAGAGCCGCCGCCTTCTGCTCCTCCTCCGGCGTCGGCGTGCGGAAGAGACCAATCGTCGCATCCGGGCCGGAGAGCACCATCTCGCGCCCGGTCCACTCGCGGTCGGAGAGCAGCCACTGGTGCATCAGCGGACTGACCCAAGCAATGCGCTTGCGCAGCTCGCGCAGGTTGATCGTGCCGAAGCGATGCCCGAGCACCTCCACCTTCGCCCCGTAGAGCGGCCACGCGTAGCCGAGCAGCATGCGCACCAGCGTCGTTTTGCCCGCACCGTTGGCGCCGAGAATAAAGCAGCGCTCACCGCGCTTCACCTGCCAGTTGATGTCGTGCAGAATCTCGCGCCCGGACAGGAAGAGACGCGCCTTTTCAATGCGAATCACGCAATCATCCGCGGCGGCAGGAGCGGCGGCAGCATTATCGGAAGGGGCAGCCGCGGCGGGTTTCGCAGCCGCAGAGGCTGCGGGGGAATCGGTCTTCGGAGAATCAGGGCTCATGGCAATCACCGCAGGAAGCGGGGAAGGGGGTAAGAGGGGAAAAGGGGAGAAAGCGGGAAAAACGGCGGAGCGGAGGCCGGAGGGCAAACAAGGCGGGCACACGGAGCCTCCGGCCCGTGTGCCCGCGAATAGCAGCCGAAAATCAGTTGCGCTCGAACAGCGAGCGAATCTTCTTGCCGACAATCTCAACCGGGTGCTCGGCAAGAGCATCGCGCTTCGCCTTCAGATTCGGCGCGCCCTTGGCGGCCTCCTCAAGCCAGACGCGGGCAAACTCGCCGCTCTCGATGCGCTTGAGAGACTCCTTCATCTTCGCCTTTACCTCCGGGCCGAGAATCTGCGGGCCGTTGTAGTACTCGCCGAACTCGGCGGTGTTCGAGATCACGGCATTCATGCGCTGGATGCCGCCGTTGTAGATCAGATCCACAATCAGCTTCGCCTCGTGCACGCACTCAAAGTAAGCCATCTCGGCCGGATAACCCGCCTCGATAAGCGTCTCAAAGCCGTACTTCATCAGGTCGACCAGACCGCCGCAAAGCACGTTCTGCTCGCCGAAGAGATCCTCGTAAGTCTCCTGAGCCATCGTGCACTCAAGCACACCGCCGCGCGTCAGACCCTCGGCCTTCGCAATGGCCAGAGCCACCTCGCGAGCCTTGCCGCTCGGATTCTGGAAAACGGCGATGAGGCCGGGGCAGCCGAAGCCCTCCTCGAACACGCGGCGCACCTCCGTGCCCGGGCCCTTCGGAGCCACCATGATCACGTCGACATCAGCCGGCGGCACAATCGTCTTGAACACATAGGCAAAGCCGTGCGAGCAGCAGAGCGTCTTGCCGGCCTTCATGGCGGGCTCAATCTGGTTCTTGTAGACCTCGCCGTGCTTCTCGTCGGGCAGCAGCAGGTGGACGATATCGGCCTCCTTCGCAGCCTCGTCAACCGACATCACGCGGAAGCCGTCCTGCACCGCGGCATCCCAGCTCTTGCCCGGGCGAATGCCGATGATCACGTTGACGCCGCTGTCACGCATGCAGAGCGCCTGAGCGCGACCCTGAGCACCATAGCCGATGACGGCCACCGTCTTGCCATTCAGAACGCTCACATCGGCGTCCTTGTCATGAATAATGTCCATTGTTTTCTTGGGGTTGAAGCTTTCGGGTCAAACATAGGATGTTTAACCTTACAAGGGAAAGATAGCATGAAACGGCGGGAATGCAAGCGAAAAAGACGGATTTGTGCAAAGTTGGTTGCAAAGAAAGCGGCTTTGTGTTACACTCACGCTGCGAGACATGGCAGATCTTGTGACAGGAGGCAGGGATAAGATTCCGCATCGGCCGACGCTGCTGCTGCCGAATCGGGCGGACATACGCGTGCTTCACGCACTGGAGCAGGATCTGGGCGGCTCGGAACACATCTCGTGGCTGGCGGATCGGGTGCAGCGCCCCGGCGAAGACGTGCTGCACTACCTAGGCCGCATCAAGGCCCGCGGCATTTTCTACGAGCTTGAGCAAATCGAGGCCGACAGCTTGCGCGACATGCTGCGCCGCGAGATGGAGTTGGGGCGCTACGTGGTCCTGCTGCCGGGGCACCCCCTGCAAGCGCCCGGTGCGCTCAGCGACGTGCCGGGCTCGCTGCTGCGCCGACTCTGCTCCTTGGGGCTGCCGGTGCTGCCCGTGCATGCGGGCATGATCTCGGCGCGCGACGACGGAGCGGTCACCGTGAGCTCGGGCGACTACGACGTGCTGGAACTGCGCTACGGCGAGCCGATCAGCCCGATGAAACCCGTTTCCGCCCTCGTGCTGGCAGCGTGGATGGAGGCGCAGGCCGAGCTCTACGCCACGCAGCAGCGCTTCGATTGCACCCTGGGCGAAAGCATCATCAGAAGCCTCTACGCCCGCCCCGAGATGCTCGTCATCGACGGCGTGAATGACACGAAGCTCGACGGAGCCACCCTGTTGCCGCTGGCCATAGCGCTCGCTGAGCGCCTGCACAAGCAAGTCAGCCAAGGCCGCGTCGGCATCATCCTGCCGCCGGGCAAGCTCTGCACCATCGCCTTTGTCGCCTGCGTCATCTCCGGCATCGTGCCGGTGTTCATCAACTATGAGGCGACGGCCGAAGAGTTCATCCACTCCGCCCGGCGTTCGGAGCTGACCCGCTTCATCACCGAGCGCCGCTTCCAAAACAAACTCAGCGACTTCTGCTGGCCGCGCGAGCGCGACCTCATCTATGCCGAGAGCGAACTGCGCGAAGTACCGCGCGGCCGGATGGCGTGGATGCGCTGGCTCCCCCGTTTGCAGACCCCCGAGTCACTGTATCGCAGAATCTGCCCCGCCCCTCCCCGCCCCGAAGATGAAGCCGTCGTAATCTTCACGGGCGGAACCGATGAAAAGCCCAAAGGCATCAGCCTGACGCATCGCATGCTCATGACGGGACTGGCCGAATTCCGGTCGCGCGTGCAGATCAAGCGCGGCGACCGCATTCTGGCCACCATGCCCTATGGGCACCCCCTGTCGCTGATGGCGGGCCTGTTGCTGCCGCTGCTCGGCCCCTGCGACCTCGTCACCTACCCCACGGCTGATGCCGGCGAACGCCTCTGCACGCTGGCGCGGCAGTACGAAGTCGCCATGGCCGTCTCAACCCCGCGCTGCCTGCAGCGCATCCTCGCCGCCGCGGAAGAAAACACCTTTGCCAAGATACGCTACTTCTTCTCGGTGGGGGAGAAATTGCCCGAGACCCTCGGGGACTATGCCCGCGGCAAACTCGGGCTGCGACTGCTGGAAGCCTATTCCCTCTCCGAGATCGTCCCGCTGGCGGCCTGCGAAGTCCCCGGCCCCGACGCCTCGGGAGGCACGCGCTGCTTCAAGCCCTCGCAGGCTCGCGGCAGCGTCGGTGAGCCCCTGCCGGGCGTGGCCGTTCGCATCGCCGACCCGGATCGCGTCACTCAAGTCATGCCGACGGGCGATCTGGGCATGATCTGGCTCAAGAGCCCCACCCTCGTCAACCACTACATCGGCAACGAAGCCGAGGCCGAGCGCAACAACCTACAGCGCGGCTGGCTGCGCACGAACGACATCGGCTACCTCAACGAGGACGGGCTGCTCACCATATGCGGCCGCAGCATGAGATTCACCAAGGTCGACGGGCAACTGCGCGCGCACGAAGACCTGGAGCAGGCCCTGCTCAAAGTCCTCGGCGTCGATCCCGCCAAACCCGGCCGCAGCCTCGCCGTCGTAGGCGTGGCCGACGATCGCGGCGTCGAGCATCTGGTGCTGCTCTCGACGCTGCATCGTCAGATCGACTCATCCGTCTACATCAACGTGGAGTACGGACTCAAAGATGCCGGCTACCGCCACCTCGTGCCGCCCCACCGCATCGTTCCCGTCAACTACATCCCGGAACTGCCCAACGGCAAGCTCGATTACAGACGCTGCATCGAGAGCGCCCGCAAGGCCCTCGGCTACGGCTCCGCTGGCCGCGCACCGCGCCCGCGCCCCCGGCGGTGAAGGCGCCGAACATCCTTCCGCCCGCCCCTCCCCTTCGGCACCGACGCCCTCCGCACCTGTTCGCCCGTCTCCGCTCCGCTCAACGCCACGTCTCCTCAACCCGCGCTCGCGCAACGTTACCGCAACCCGCATTACCGAAACTTTCGTCACCCGGCTCACATGATCGCAGCCCGCGTTACCGCAACTCACGTTACCGCAACTCGCGTTACCGCCTTCCTCGTCCCCACCGCCCAAGTTCCCACCGTCCTCTTCCCCTCCGCTCAAGTTCCCACCGCCCAAGTTCCCACAGCACCGACACCCGCCCTCTGACACCCTCTGCTCATGACAGACTCTCTCCCTGAATCCTCCCCCGTTGCGCCTTCCCTGCCCACCCCGGCCGTCCCCGCCGACGCGCTGCCCGGCGATGCCGCCGCTAAACCGGCCCGCAAACCCGGCCGGAACCCGGGCTGCGGCATCGCCGCCAAAGAACTCCCCCGCGACTACCAACTGCGCAACTACCGCATCATCCGCCCCTTGGGCTCGGGCGGATTCGGCGTCACCTATCTGGCGCAGGACGTCAATCTCGAGCGTCCCGTCGTCATCAAAGAGAGCTTCCCGAACTCCATCTGCCACCGCAGCGCCGGCACCCTCGACGTCGAACTCAACGACGAAGAAGGGCGTGAGACCTACGAGTGGGCCACGGGCAACTTCCTGCGCGAAGCCCGCCTGCTCTCCACCCTCGATCACCCGAATATCGCGCGCGTCTACGCCTACTTTGCGGCACACAAGACGGCCTACTACATCACCGAATACATCGACGGCAGCTCGCTGGCCGAAGTCTCGCTCGACTACGATCGGCACGAGATGGACATCCCGCAGAGCGCCCTCTACGGGATGATGGTGCGCGTGCTCGACGCCCTCTCGTACCTGCACGGCAAAAAACTGCTGCACCGCGACATCAAGCCCGACAACATCCTCATCAACCGTCAGGGCTACCCCATGCTCATCGACTTCGGCGCCGCGCGCGAGGAGTACGGCGACCTCGGCAACAGCGTCGTTGAATCGCAGGGCTTCAGCCCCTCCGAGCAAAGCATGCCGGGCGGCAACATGGGGCCGTGGACGGATCTGTACGCCTTCGGCGCGACGCTCTACTACATCCTCACCAACGAATGCCTGCCCAACTGCCGCATGCGCGAGCTGAGCGACAGCGTTGAACCGCTCGTGCGCAACCCCCGCCTGAGGCGCATCTACCACCTGCGCCTGCTCGCCTCCATCGACCGCGCCATCCGCCCCTCCATCGAGCAGCGCTACCGCTGCGTAGACGAGTGGATGAACGACCTGCACCTCTGAGCCCCGCCGCGCTTCGCCGCGCCTCCTCCCTCTCCGCCTGCGGGCAACAATGCGTCGGCCGGGAACGCAGCGGCTGACAACGCAGCGGCAGGGAACGCGTCGGCCGACAACGCGGCGGCCGGGAACGCAGCGGCCGACAACGCAGCGGCCGACAACGCAGCGGCCGGGCGGCACGACGACAAACGACAAACGACAAACGACAAACGACAAAAAAGCCGCCGCCCGGCCGGGCGACGGCTTTTTGATGCAAAGGAGAAACGCTGCTCCGCGAATCAGGCTTCGGGGGCAACATTGACGCGCGTACCCTCGCGATCGAAGAACACGCGACCGTCGACAAGCGAGAAAATCGTGTAATCGCGGCCCATGCCCACACCCTTGCCGGGGTGGAACTTCGTGCCGCGCTGGCGCACGATGATATTGCCGGCGATGACGGACTGACCGCCGAACTTCTTAACGCCGAGACGCTTGCTGCGGGAGTCGCGACCGTTGCGGACGGAACCTTGACCTTTCTTATGTGCCATGACGAATCAGAATCAGAAATAGGGGTTAATAATCAGGCGTTGATTGCGGTGATCTCGACCTTGGTGAGAGCGGCGCGGAAGCCCTTCTTCTTGTGGAAACCCTTGCGACGCTTGAACTTGAAGGCGATGCCCTTGGCGCCGCGAGCCTCGGGATCGAGGACCTTGGCGACCACCTTGGCACCGTCCACGGTGGGCGTGCCGACGGTCGTCTTATCGCCGTCCTCCACGAGGAGAACCTGATCGAACGTAGCCTCGCCGTCCTTCTCCAGACCCGCGATGCGGTCAACGGTGAGCACGTCGCCGACCGTCACACGGTACTGCTTGCTGCCGGAAGTGAATACTGCGTATGCCATAATTTTTGAATTTTAAGATTGCTCCCGCGCTTGCGGGCTGGCACATTATAGGCAAGCCGCGACGTTTGGCAAGAAAAATTTTGTAAAATTTTGCAAAAAACGATGAAAAAGTGGGAAAATTTTTTTAACAAGGGGCCGATACACACGCACAGCGAAGCCGAAATGATCGCCTTGGGGCGGCGCATGGCGGCGGAACTCGCAGCCGGAGACGTCCTCGGCTTCGTCGGCGACCTCGGCGCGGGCAAGACGCATCTGATTCAGGGCCTGCTGGAAGGGCTGGGGTGCAGCGATCCCGCGGCCAGCCCCACCTTCTCTCTGGTGCATGAGCACGGCGGCGGCCGGCTCCGCGCCGCGCACTTCGACTTCTACCGCATGCGCAACCCCGACGAAGCCCTGGGCATCGGCTGGGATGAATACCTCAGCAGCAAGGCCGTCCTGCTCGTCGAATGGGCGGACCGCTTCGACGGCGAGCTCATGCCCGAGGGCACACACTGGCTCGTGCTGCGGCACGAAGGCCCGAGCGAGCGCAGCGTCGCACTCGCCGGCGCCTGAATCCCCGCCGCAGGCCGCCCCGCACGCGGCGCCGGAGCTCAAAACCGCGGCGCCGCGCCAGAACTCAACGCCGCGCAAAAACCGCCGCGCCGCGCAAAACCGCAGCGCCGTGCAAAACCGCAGCACGCCTACTTGCCGAGGCAGAAGGTCGCGAAAACGCGGCTGAGAATATCCTCCGTATCCGTCTTGCCCGTAATCGCCCCGAGAGCCTCGAGCGCCTCCTGCAAATCGACATCGACAAACTCCGGCGACTCGCCCGCCCGCAGCGCCTCCTTGGCCCGAGCCAGCGCCTCGCGCGCCTGCACCAGCGCGTAGCGGTGGCGGCTGTTGATCGCGGCAAAGCTGTCACTCTCGCCCGACTCGTGCAAAAAGAGAGCCTGAAGCGCCGCCTCCAGCTCCGCGCGCCCCTCGCCGCTGCGGCAGGAGAAGCGAATTCCCCCCCGCTTCTCCTGAAGCGGGTGCATCGGCAAATCGCACTTATTGAGCAGGAGCAGATGACGGGCACCGTGAAGCGACTGCAACTCCGGCGGGAGCGGCACGGGCGCCTGCGAAGCATCAACCACCTCGATGAGCAAATCCGCCGAAGCCCCTGCTGCCTTGCTGCGCTCCATCCCCGCCTGCTCAAGGGCATCGCCGCTCTCGTGCAGACCCGCCGTATCAATGAGATGCAGGCAGAGCCCGCCGAGCCGCAGCGACTCCTCAATCGTATCGCGCGTCGTGCCCGCCGTATCACTCACAATCGCCCGCTCGTAACCCAGCAGACAGTTGAGCAGGCTCGACTTGCCCACATTCGGCGCCCCGACGATAGCCGTGCGGATACCCTCGCGCAGCACGCGCCCCTCATCCGCCGTCGCCAGCAACTCCGCCAGCATCGCATCGGCAAGCTCCAGACGCCTCAGCAACTCACTGAGCGCGGCAGGCTCAATATCCTCATCCGGAAAGTCGATGAAAGCCACCGTGTGCGCCGCCACATCCGTCAGCACATTCACCGCGGCCTCAACGCGTCGGCAGATGGCGCCCTGCAACTGATTCTGCGCCGCGCGCAGGGCCAGATCACTGCCCGCCGAGATAATATCCATCACCGCCTCCGCCTGCGTCAGATCCATGCGCCCGTTCTCGAACGCGCGGCGCGAAAACTCTCCGGGCTCCGCCGGACGGGCTCCGCAGGCAAACAAACGCTCCAGCACCCGCTTCGTCACCAGCAAGCCCCCGTGGCAGCTGAGCTCCACCACATCCTCACCCGTAAAACTCGCCGGAGCCGCAAAAAACGTGGCCACCACCTCATCAATCACGCGATCCTGCGCATCGCGCACACGCAGCAAGGTCGCGCGGCGCGGCTCCGGGCGCCTCCCGCGCGTGCAAGCCGCCAGCACCTCGCGGGCACCCGGCCCGCTCACGCGAATCACCGCCAGAGCCCCCGTCCCCGGCGGCGTCGCCACCGCGGCAATCGTCTCCGTCATCTCAGACATCTCCGTCGTCTCCGTCGTCTCTGTCGTCTTAGACATCTCCGTCATATCCGCCCTCGAAGCTTCCATGCCCCCCATCATCGCACAAACGCAGCCGAAAGTCCATGCTTTATGAGAGCGGACGGCGCGAAGAGTCGGCGGCGCGCGGTGTGATTGCGGCTTGACGCCGCTGCCGCCGCATGCTAGAGTACGGGCA
>DXFQ01000034.1 GCA_019114365.1 Candidatus Parakkermansia intestinigallinarum
CATGGCAGAAACCTTGCCGCGCTCTGCATCCTCGCAAAGACAGCTAAAGCTCACGTACGGATCCCGAGGGAACTCATCTGTTCGGTTCGACTCATAGGCCTCGCGAACGAACCGAGCCGCACGCTCAAAGCGATTCTCCGGCAAGTTGTACCAGCGTCAAGCCAAAACGGCCGCTACGGCACCTGCCAAGAGACCTCCCCATATCAGGATTTTTTTCATCGAGTATCGCGGCATCGCTTCGTTCGCGTGAATGCGGATGAGAGATCGTAATCGGCGTTATGAATCGTACCGCCGACGGAGGCCTTGCCCTTTCGGTCTCTTGCCCGAGTCACGTCAGCAGCATAGCTCATCTCGCACCTTGCTCTTCCCGCACTTTGGCCATCTTGCGCAGGAAGGCGTCGCGATCTTTGAGCTCAGTTGCGATGAATTGTTTTGCCTTGGGCGCCCACTCCGGGTGAAGCCTGGCAAGCTCCAGAAGCGCCTTTTCTGCTTCCTCGAGGTCCTCGTAGGTCTTCGCAGAAGTCAGCAAGTAGTTGATCTTCATGTTCATCAGCTCCGGCTTGTTGACCCTCACGGCCGATTTGTACAGTCGATCAAAGGTCTCCAGCATCTTGCTCTTGTCATCGCCGACCTCGGCAAGCTCGCGCATGAAGTGCCTCATCTGATCATCGGCCACAACCAATTCTCCGGCTCCTGTGACGTTATTGACATCCGTCCTCTGCACTTCATAAAACAGCGGATCTGCCGAGTATCTGAGATCCTCGGGAATGGCCAAATAACATGCGAAGAGAGCCTTCGCGCGCGCGTCGCCGCGAAGTTTTCTTGCTCGGCGCAGCGCTTTCGCATTATCGCTGCCGCGATCAAGAGACTCCTGCACCTTGCTGAAATCAGAGCGTTGAGTCGCAAAGCCACCCGCCACCTCGCCCTCCGGCGTCAGTACCAGCAGAGTCGGATCGACGATGATCCGGTAATGACTATATAACTGCTCACCGTCGCCGCTATACGGAACATCCAGCAGCACGAACTTTTTCTTCGCGTAGGCTTCAAACTCAGGCTTCTCCAGGAGATTCCTCCACAGCAGCACACCGAGCTCGCGGCTCTCCGGTCCACAGGGGCTGCGGGCAAACCAAGCCAGAATAGCCTTGTTCTCGGCCGTCGCCTGTTTCTTGGCTTCGTCGAGGTCGGTCAACCACACGGCACTGCCGACAACAGGCTGCGTATGTTCCTCCGCGATTGCCTGCATCACCGACTTATCGTCATCAGCGAATTGGCAGCCCGTTGCCGCCAGGGCGAACAGCAGGCTTCCCAGCAAGAAAGAGCGCGACGTCGTTTCTCTGTATCGTCTTCTTTTCATCATCATTCAAGATAAAATCCCCCTCATGTTGTTTGATATTTGCAACACATCCCGAGGTATCCTTAGTATAGACGATAGACCGCGTGCTCGTCAAGAAGCGTTTTTTCACGGCAGCTCGCAGTACAGCAGCGCGCGCAGCTCCTTGGAGACCTTGGGCACGTGCAAAGGCTCGAGGCCCAGGCGCCGCAGAGCCGCGGCCGCCTTCGGCGCGAGCTCGTGCCCGGTGTGCTGCAAGAGCACCTTGCTGTAAAACCAACGTGCGTCTTCCTTGTTGGCCGGCACGCCCAAGCCCAGCTCGCAGCACTCCGCCACGCGGTACGAGGCCTCGGCGCAGCCGCTCGCGGCCAGATACCACTTCAGCGCCGCGCGCATGGACTGGGAGGAGTCGGGCTTATCATAGAAGAGCCCCATCCGGTACTGCGCCTGCGGGTAGCTCTGCCGAGCCGCCGCGCGGAGAAGGCGGCGGTACTCCCACTCGGTGCGCTGCCTCCCTTCCCCGTCGCCGGCCTGCTTCGCCTGCCGGCTCAGCTCCTGATAGTGCAGAGCCAGCCGCAGCTGAGCCGCCGGCAGTCCGCGCTCGGCCGCCCGGCGGTACCACTGCAGCGCCTCCGCGACGGAAGCCTCCCGCCCCCAGCCCCGCTCGGCACAGACACCCACGGCGTAGGCAGCCTCGGGCACGCCGAGCTCAGCCGCGCGGCGGTAGCGCGAGACAGACGCCTCCGCCGTGCCGGGAGTCCACAGCTCGGCTGCCCCGGCCGCCGAGAGGCGCCGCTGCGCCACGCAGTCCGCCGCGAAGCGCCGCGTCCACAGGTACTCCGGGGCGGGCATGGCATTCGGCAGGTGATCCAGAGACTTGCCGAAATCGCGCAGGCCGAGCCCGGCCTGGTCGCGCACCTCAGGATCCGCCCCGGCGCGGATGAGAGCGGCCACCACCTGCCAGTTCCCGGCCCGAGCGGCACAGAGCAGAGGCGTGCCGCCGTCCGGCTCCAGCCGCCGCTCCAAATCCGTCTGCGAGAACAAGAGATCCAGCACCTCGGCCGGCGCCGAGGCGTACTCCGCCATGAAACGCAGCTCCGCCTCCGGCAAATCGCGCGGAAGAGGGCGAGGCTCCGCGCCCGTTAGGTAATCGACCACGGGGTGATCGCGGCGCAGCGCCTTCCACTCCCGCGCCGCCAGATCGCGGGCGTCCTCCGTCTCCCACTCCGCGCCGAAGAAGCGGCGCAGCGCGAAGGCCTGCATCGCGACATCCGGCTCGTACTCGGGGAAGCCGCTGCCGCGCAGGCGCAGCTCGTAGACCGCCTCCAGAGCTCGATCGAGCCCGCGGGGCTCGGCATCATGAGCCAGCAGACGCTCCACAAACCACATCCCGCCCGTCTCGCGGACGGCCGCGGCCACCACGATGGGCCACTCATTGTACCACTGCTCCGGCTGCGACTCAACATGCGTGGCCGTGGGGTGCTCGCACTGCTGCAACACGGCCTCGAAGATGCAGGCATCCTCGGCATTCAACGCCGCCCAGAGCAGCAGCTCCGTCAGATCGGCATCCGGCCGCCGCCCCGAGGCCAGAAAATCCGACCAGAGGCGGAAAAAGAGCACGCGCTCCCCCCTCCAAGCCGCCTCCGTGAGCGCCGCGTACTCCGGACTCAGCTCCGTGCGCCCCCAGTAAGGCGGTTGCTTCAAATCCTCCGGCATCGCCGTGAGGCGCGGGCGCGGCGCAGCCGCAGCCGCCGGCTCGCCGCTCGGGAGGGCCTGCTCATCCGCCTGCACCGATGCCCATGCCGCTGCCGAGACCAAAACTCCTGTCATGATTCGGTATTTCATGGCCCTCATCCTTGCTCACCTCTTGACTCGGCACCCCTTCTTCGACCTTCGGCAGAGCCCTTTGACTCCCGAGCATCCGCGAGCGCACGAATATCCTATATCATGCACGGCGCGGGCGGTCAACCGCAAAAGACTCCCGTCCGCCTCCGGGCTCCGAAGTGTTGACGCCGCCGCCCTCACCACCGCTCTGAGGCTGCCCCCGCGCGGGTTTCTTGCCGATGCAGCAGCCACAGGAGAAGGATCGGACTCCACCCCAGCAGCAGAGGAAAGACCCACAGCCAATGCCACATAAAGCGTTCAGTCCCCATCGCACAAGCGATCAGCGACAGCAAAGGGCGCCAGTAGCAAAAGACAAGCAGGACGAAGGCCCGGCGCGCCCATCTCCCCGAAAACAGCCTGCGTGCCGCGAACACCAGCGCAACCAGGGCGGCCCAGGCAACGCAGCCGTACAAAGCAGCCATGACATACAGCTTGGGAGACGTCAGCACATGAACGACAAACTCCCCGGCGTCGC
Source organism: Candidatus Parakkermansia intestinigallinarum (assembly GCA_019114365.1). Taxonomy (GTDB): domain Bacteria; phylum Verrucomicrobiota; class Verrucomicrobiia; order Verrucomicrobiales; family Akkermansiaceae; genus Akkermansia; species Akkermansia intestinigallinarum. The sequence continues at coordinate 3,690 of DXFQ01000034.1, forward strand.
TCGCCCGCCAGCATCCCACGGCGACACCGACAAGAAAGGCCAACAGCAGGTGCGCCGCCACGGCATACCAAGCGCAGTCCGAGACGGAGTAAAACCCCATCGAGCCCCCGTCGGCATCCGGCTTCCCGTCTTCGATACCCTTCGTCTCCATGATCGTCATCCCCGTGAGCCGCGCACTACTTGAGCAGTTCTGCAGCCTTCGTGTGCCCATTCATCACAGCCAGATCATAGGGGGTCGCATCCAACTCCGCCTCCACGTTGATATCTCGCGTGCGGATGCGTTTGTCCGCCCCTGATTCGAGCAGGAGTTTGATGACTTCCGTTTGCCCCATATAGGCCGCTTCATGCAAAGCCGTAAAGCCCGGGAGATACCAACTTGTATTCGGGTCAGCTCCCTTTTCGAGCAGCTTTTTGACGATCTCAAGCATCCCATACCGGGCAGCGCAGCAGAGGGCGGGCTGTTCTTTGGTAAGGGATACGTTCGCGCCTCGCTCGATGAGCTCCAAAGCCAGTTTTTCCTCCCCGTTCAGAATCGCACTCACAAGAGCCGTTCGACCCGTGAAGGGACAAATGTAATCGATATCGGCGCGCACCTCGGTGTGCCTTTCCGGAGTGTAGGGCATACGTATACGCAAGACTTGTCCGCGGCGAAGCGGTCCCTCGATATGCGAATCCCGCAGGATCTGCTCTACCGTCGTGTGGAATTCTTCGGCAACGGACTCCAAATCCTTGTGCCAATTCATGACCTCAATGGGAACAAGGATATATTCGTCGCTGGAGCTGCACGCAGCCTTCGTATCCTGCTCAGCACTGTTGCCACAGGCAGCCGTCAAAAAGAGGCAGGCCGCCAGAGCCGGCGGCACACAACTCGGCAAGATCAAACGAATCTTGCGCCAAAGGGGCTTGATCATGATTTTCATATGACGTTCAATCGGTAAACTGACACCCCTTCTGCGACACTCGGACAAGTTTTTCCCTCTCCTCCCCGAGCACGGGCGGGTGCGTGAATATTTTATATCATGCGAAACGCCGCTACGCAAGCTCTCTTTTGAGGCGATTCGAAGCGCGGGAGCAGTGAGCGCAAGAGACGCCGCAGGCACCCCTTCCATCCGCCCGCCGCCGGAGGCGGATGCCCCACCGTCACCGATGCGGCATGGTCAAGCGCTGTGTGCTGATTCGGCCTCTCGGCAAGGAATAGGCAGTCGATCAGCGGTGTTGCGGTTCCGGTACCCTTCCTTGAGCGCCGTGAGCCTTCAAATACTGCGCGGGTTTGAATACCAGAGTCTTATCATCGGCATCATAGGTGAGGAACCATTCGTTTCCAAGGTAATAGGCGGGCTCAGGTGACTCCTGCCATTCCCAGCCGGATTTTTTCAAATCATCCCAGAACGGCTGCGTCGGTGCCTCTTCGAGTTCTATCAGGACAACAGCATAATCCAAGTGGTGGTAAGCCTTGATGATTTTAAGATGATCACAGTTGACGGACAATACCCTTTCGACTTGTTCGAGATCCAATTCGGAGACCTCATGGCAAGAAAGCATGCACAGGGACAAGAGGAGCAAAAGAGTCTTTTTCATGGATGAGAATGTGCGTCGCGTTGAGCGAACAGCGTTAAGTTAAAGGCCTTGCGGCAGCATGAATGCAGCACACCGTATAGGATACAACACGCATCTTCTCGGAACAAGTCTATACAAGCGGCATGACGTCCATTTATTCGGAGCAGACAGGCGCGGGCGCACCGGAAGCGGCGCGGGCCTGCGCTCTCTTCGCCTGTCGCGGGATGAAGCCGCCGACGCGCAGCTCAGGAAAGGCGGAAGATCTTGCCGATCGCCCCCATGACAAGCTCCATTGTGCAGATGAAATTGATCACGGTCAGGAAGGCAAAGACCAAAATGCAGAATATCCTGTGAGACCGAATCTTCCGAATAGAGAACAGCGTCTTTATCCAGAAGAAGTCACTGGCGATGAGCAAGGCGAGATAGATGCCGAACGACAGCTGATCCGGTAGAGATCGCAGCGCATCGACGACACCGGGCGCCGCGTTCATGGCGATAAGACATAATACCAAAACGGTGTCAAGGACAAGGTGCGTTCTTGCTTTCATATCGTTTTCAGATTCGTTTCAGACTTGTTTCATTCTGCCGTCGCGGGAATCACGCCGCGAGGGCTTTTCCTGAAGCTTCATGACTCTTTTTTACCCGGTGCTTTTCCTGCCGTCTCCGCGGCGCAAGCCTCTTCGTCGCGAGGCGCCCCGACTTTCTCGCTGTCTGCTTGCGGAGGGTTTCGGGGCGAGCGAGGGCGACGCGCCGGAGAGGTCGATTGTTCGGGGGGGTTAATGGCCCTTCTGAACCTTGCCCGGCCGTTTTGCATTCTTGCCGAAGTATTTCACTTCAAGCTCATTGATGAAGGTCAGGCCGCCATCGCGTACGGTTTGTTTGAGGGCGCGGAGATATTGGTGAGCCCGTGCTGTTCTCCTTTCACACAGGTGAATTAAGAGATCATCATAGGCCGTGAGCAGAAGGCTCACTCTCAGGCTCACGTCCTCGCTCCCCACCGCATAGAGCTTCTGCGCCGCCAGAAAAAGCACTTCTTCGTCGCGAACGTCGCTGAAAACAGCTTTCATTTCCGCACGCGCTCGTTCCAAGAAAGCGCGAGAAGCCTCTTTCTCACGATAACTCCGCTCCAGCCGAGCGGCCGTATCCTGCAACTGCCCCACGATTTTCCCCGCCGCACTCTGCGCTGCGGCGGAGGGCGGCGGTACGGCGGACTCCTTCCGCTTCTCGCCTCCGGCCTCGCGCAGCAGTTTGATGCAGCTCTCAGCCTGCCGGGCTTTCATCCGTTGCTCGGATTCCGGGTATACCCAAAGGTCATCCCGGCGCTCAACAGCCATATCCAGCGAGTTGGCCCCGGAATCATTCGTGGCCTGCACGTCCGCACCCTGTTGAATCAGAAAACGAACCATGTCCGGCTGCAACTCTCGGGAAGCGACATGCAGCGGGGTCAAGCCATTGATATCCGGCGCATTCACATCCGCCCCCTTCTCCAAGAGCATGCGGGCGATATCCACATGATTCCTCATGGCCGCATCATGCAAAGCCGTGCAGCGCCCGGCCCCCGTCGCGTGAACGTCGGCCCCCTTCTCGAGGAGAAGGCGGACCACATCGCCATGCCCGGCCAAGGCGGCTTCATGCAAAGCCGTCATGCCGAACACATCCGTAGCATTCACATTCAGCCCCTCGGCCAAATAGCTGCTCACACGCATCGCATCCCCTGCCTTCGCCGCCCGAATAAGATCTTCAGCGTCGGCAGCCGAAGCGACGTGGCCCACCGCCATCGCGCCCAGCAGGGCCGGGAGTAGTGAATGATATTTCATGCGTTTCTGTTGAAGGGGAGTGTGTGAATACCTTATATCATGAGGGACGGGGCGAAGCAAGTCGCTTTTGGAGAGCGTTCGGAACGAAAGTGCCGGAAAGCGGGGGCTCGGGATGCGGCAACGTGCGGAGCCTCGGGGCGCGTCAGCTCTGCGCAAGCAGAAAACATACGGCGTCTTCCCGGGCAGAACAAAGGCGTCTCTTGCTCTGATGATGCCTTAGTAGAAGGCACTAGCCCGTATGAATGCCACTGTTTTGTTGTCATCCAGTACGACAAGATATGAAAGTATACCGTCCTGAGAGACTTTGATATAGTGCCCGCTCAGGCCTTCCACATAATGGCCCGGCTTCATCTCGAATGCTCTATCCGGTGTCAGGGGCAACCATTTGCGATGAGAGCATATGGCTTGAAAATCCTCCTCCCCGACTTCGCAGAAAATGGCGTACTGATCGCCCTCCGAAACGACCTTCTTGATCTCTATGCGATCGACAAGGCGATCTATGTCTTGAACTTGGAATGTTCGGAGCGCACGGCGTACCCGCGTTTCACTGTCGGGTTGGCACCCCGTTCCTATGAGAGCGAGCGAAAGCAGCCCTCCGAGAATAAAATAACTTAATGAAACTTTTGTCTTCATGTCCTTTGCCTCGAGGAGAACTTTTATCGGCATGCTTTGAAATGGCGTGTTGAACTTGCAAGAGGTGCATGGAATCACGAGCCTTCTCCCGGCTTCGTCAGCCTCCGCTCGCCGAAGCCGCAGCCTGCTTCAGCAGCTCGGCGATAACACCTGATCGCCTCGGCTCGGTCCTGCTTCACACCCCGCCCCTGAGCGTAGCGATCGCCCAGAGCCTCGGGATCTCCGGCTTCCGCCAGGCGCCGCAGGCGGGGCAGCACGGTGCGATCCAGCTCCGCCTGATCTCGGGAGAGGAGCTCGGTGATGCGCCGCTCGTCATCCGCGCTCAGGTAGGGCGCGACGTCCAGCGTTTCGCGCCGCGACTCCGGCATGCGGTTCGGCTTATCGCTCTCGCAATCCCCTTCCAGCTCGTACACAAGCTCGAAGGGGTGAACATAAGGGAGCCTGCGAGACGTGAGCGCCCGCCCTGAAGCATCTCGCCCCACCAAGCAATAGGAAGATGCGGGGGGATCAGCGGGCCAATCCATGTCGACAAGCCAGCGCCTCAGCCAAGCCTCTTCCTGCTGCTGCAGCCTGCTCATCCGGCGCAGGAGGCGCCCCGCCTTTCTCTCGCTCATCGACAGGTGCAGGACTACACGCTCTTCTCCCTCGGGACGGTCGATCAAGTCCCCGTCGCGCTCGCGAAGGGCCCGATCCTGCCGGGTCAGCACGAAGGAAGCTCCCGGTTCAACCGAAGCGCATGAACTCAGCCCGAAAAGGAGACTCATCACGAAAAGGGAAAGGACAAAGCACTTTTTCATCTGATGATACGGCGTAAACGTTTGGCGGGTGAGGACTCCGAACGCATTTCCTCCGCGTTTGCGAGGCAGGAAAAAGAGGCGAGGCTCCTGTTGTCTTGTTGCAAGCGGGTCATGCTGCTACCGCATGAGCAGTATAGCGCCGGCTTGTCTGACTGTCAAGCAGTAGCCCTGTTTTTCGCGACAGGGGAAGAGCATGGGGAATCAAGTATACGGAGCCTGTTCCCCGAAGACCTCCCGAGGCGTTTTGCCTTCATTATTTTTCAGCTCGGGATTGGCGCCCCGAGAGAGCAGCGCACGGCAGGCTTGCTTCCGTCCCTGGCGAGCGGCGCGATGCAAGGGAGTATCCCCCGTCGCGTCCTGCGCGTCGACTTCGGCTCCGGCGGCGAGCAGGCTGTCCATCACGCTCAGGTCAGCGGCCTGCTCGGCGGCGGCATGCAGCGGGGTGGCTTCCATCTGGTCGAGCGCCTTCGGATCCGCCCCCGCCGCCAGCAGACACTCGACGGCCGGCTTGCTTCCCGCGGCTGCGGCAAGATGCAGGGCTGTGCAGCCGTAGTAGTCCTGCACGCCCGTGTTGCCGCCCGCTTCCACTAGGAGACGCAGCATGGCGGCATCGCCGCGCACGGCGGCAACGTGGAGGGGGGTGCGTCTGAGGGAGCCCTGCACATCAGTGCGGGCACCGGCCGCCAACAGCAGGCGTGCAGAGGCGATGTCGCCACGCTGAGCAGCCACATGCAGCGGGGTGTTGCCCTGCCCGTCGCAGCTCTGAGCTGAGGCCCCGGCATCCAACAACAGGCGGACACAGTCCTCTCGACCGTTCACAGCAGCCGCCATCAGCGGACAGGTCCAAGGAGCTTGCTTCGGATCCCCGGCCTGCGGGTTCGCCCCGGCGTCCAGCGCTCGGCGAAGCGCCTCCGCATCGCCGGATGCGGCCGCCGCCAGCAGGGCGGCATCCGCTTGATGCTGCTGCGCGCTCTCGTCTGCCGTGAGTCCCGACTTGTCCTGCGCCCCCGCCTCTGCCCCCCGCTCGAGCAACAGGCGGGCGGCAGCATCCTGCCCGGCCACCCGCGCCAGATGCAGCGGGGTGGCGCCGTCGCCGTTGCTCGCCTTCACGTCGGCACCGGCATCCAGCAGCAGGCGCAGCAAGGGCAGGTCGCCCAAGCGTGCCGCGATATGCAGAGCCGTGTTCCCGTGGCAATCGCGAGCCGCCGGATCGGCGCCGCCCGCCAGCAGAACCTGCACCTGCTCGCAGAGCCCGGGCATCGGCTCATCGGCCTCCCGCTCATCCTCAGCGGCACTGAGGAGGGCGAGCAGCGGCGTGTCTCCGGCCTTGTTCACGGCATCAGGCTCCGCCCCCGCCTCCAGGAGCAGGCGTGCACAGGCAGCGTCGTGAGCCCGGTGGAGCGGGGTATCGCCGAACTGGTTCACCAAACGGGGATTGCCGCCGGCGTCGAGCAGCAGGCGCATCACTTCAGCGTTGGCGGCCAGATGCAGGGCTGAGCCCCCGAGCTCATCCTCGAGACAGAGGAAGTTGACGTCGGCACCGCCGGAGAGGAGGGCGCGAACGCAGTCCGCGTGCCCCTCCTCGGCCGCGACGGTGAGAGCCGTCGCGCAGGTGACGGGATCCCCGCCGTCCCACCACACGACCTCATTCACGCGGGCGCCGGCCTTCAGCAGCGCTTCCACGCAGGCGGCAGAACCTCCCTCCGCCGCGGCGTAAAGCGGGGTTTCGGGGTTCTCGGGATCGCGGGCATTGGCGGAAAAGCCCCGCTCCAGCAGCCGTTGCAGGCGGGCGGCGTCCCCGCGCGAGGCAGCCTTCAGCAGGCTGCGGGCTCCCCTCGACTCGGCAGAAAGCCCCTGCCGCTCAGCCGAGTCTCGGGGCGCGTCAGCAGCTGAGCCTAAGTCGGCCGCCGTGCCCCAGCCCGGTATGCCCACCGCCATCACCATGGGCATCAGCTTTGTCATCAACTTTGTCACCACCATTCGTTTCATATCACTTGTCGTCATGGATCGGAAATTTCATCGGCACGCAGGCCTCGGAGTCCGTCGAAGCGAGGCCTGATAAGCATACGCTCTCGGCGACTGCTCCTTGCCGCGCGGCACGGCGCCGAGACGGCTGCCTCGGTCGGGGAAGCCGTCGCCGCGAGGAAGCGGCAAAGGGTCAATCATCGCCCGGAGGGGAATCAGGTTTGCGAAATTCATTCAGTTGCCAAAACATCAAACAGCCTATGAAAACATCTATTTCATCTATTGTTTCACGATTGAGCAGGCGCATCCGCTTCTTTTCCGGTGCCAACATCTTTTTCAACGTGTGCAGCATTTTCTTCGTCACCCCCTGCTCTGCCGGCTGCCGCGCCGCGTTGTCTCCGGGCGGCGGAGGCTCTTCGGCTGTTTCGTAATGATACTGAGTCGAGCCCACTTCAAAGGTATGATAAGCGGAAAAGAATAACCGCATGAGACGCACCTCGGCATCAAGTCGGCGCTCGCCCCACGTTAGATGGAATTCCAGCGTGCCATATTTTTTCCGCGTTACGGAGCCGACAGCTTGCCTTGCATCCGCCAAGCTGCGGATCTGATACAGGCACCTGCCGAGAAAGGCCTGCCGGAAGGGCGTTTCTTCCGTCACGCGGAATTGCGCCTCCTTGTAGATGAAGATAAACTCACGTCCCCCATCCGCCGCGGAAAAAACAGTCTTGCCGTCGATTGCAATAACTCTTCCGCTCTCCTTTCCGTCGATTTCTTCCAGTACGATATCCATATCCTGTCTCCTGTAACCCTGTGTGCCTCACCGGAATGGTCGTCCGTAGCTCGGGCTGCGGTGAACGCCGCGACTCGGTCGCCGGCCGCGAGACTGAAGGCGAAGGTGGCTCTGAGTTTACGGCGCCTGTTGCCCGATGAGCTCCTGCGGCGTTTTACCGTCCTTGTTTTTCAGCGTCGAGTCCGCCCCGGCCTCCTCCAGAACGCGCACGGCGTCGCGATTGACCCATCCCTCGGAGCTCGAGACGCCTGCGGCTTCGTGCAAGGGGGTGTTGCCCTCGGCATCACGGGCATTCGGGTCCGCCCCTGCCGCCAGCAACAGCTTCAGACATGCGGCGCTGTCGTCGCCCTGCCCCATGGCCGCGAGGTGCAGCGGGGTCTTGCCGCTCTCGTCGGCGCAGTTGACCTCGGCACCGGCCTCCAGCAGAATGCGGGCGACGTCCAAGAGGTTCCACAGGGAGGCATCGTGAAGGGGCGTCCGGCCGTGATTATCTGTCGCGTCGAGCTTCGCTCCATGAGCAATCAAGGCACGCAGGCATTCCTCACGATCGCCGCGCCATCCTCCCGGCAAGCCGATCTTCCGCGCCGCCGTGTGAAGGACAGTCCCTCCGGTCTGCGGCAGCTGCGCGTTGATGTTTGCACCGACGGAAAGCAGCGCCAGCACGCGCGGCGTATCCGCACCGGCGACGGCATGAAACAAGGGAGGAAGCAACTCGGCATCACAGGCGTTCAGATCCGCCCCCGCGTCAATGAGCGCACGCATCACTTCCGCGCTTTCCGCCACATGCAAAGGGCGGTAAGCGGGCGCGGCAGCCGGCGCATTCGGATACGGCTCATTCGGATCCGCCCCGGCCGCCAGCAGCAGTTTCACGCAGGCCAAATCACCGCGGTTCGCAGCCCGGTGCAGAAGATGGGTTCCGTCCAGCGAAGCAACACCCGCGAGCAGCTCGCTGAGCCGGGCGGCATCGCCTGCGTTGACGGCTTGTTCCATCTCTTCAACGCGCCCGGGCTGAAGCTCAGCTCCGGCTGATGGACTGCTCGATTTGTTTTCGCCGCACATGGCTAAGCTCATGGTGCAGCCGATGAGAATCGCTAGTTTGAGTTTGTTGCTCATGGGTCAGAATGATCTTTGAGGTTCTCCGCCGCCCGCCGGGCGGGAGGAAGCTTGGGGTCTGGGCTCAGCCCTTCGAGAGTCTCGAAACATCCGCGCCGGCCTCTCGTCCGTTTTTTGTTGATTCAGCGTCTTTCGGTAGGACTTAACGTGATTTTCCGAACAAAACACCTTTGATGTCACCTTGTCGCGGATGGATAAAATATACTCAAAGACCGTATGGACGGATACATCGCCTTCGACAAATAACAACAAACCGATTTCCTTTCTGTTCAGGGAAAGGACGTACTGCCGGAATTGCTCCATGTCTTTCCTTGCCGCTTGAGGATCCGACGATGTTATTTCGTGGTAGACCAACGTGCACGGCCCCGATTCCGTGCTGATGTCCTCGGAAAAAGGGTATGCTGCGGGCTCATCGGCAGTCGATTCTTCCGATGAACGAGGCAAGGCAACGGTCAGGCCGTTTTCGATTCCGTTTGATGAGATGTTCAACGATTTCCCCTTGTAGTTCACCGTGATGTCATAGAATCCGTCGCAGTACAAACGGGACAGGCAAGCGGTGAACTCCCGATAGCTCAGGTCTTCCGCATCGATGTTGAGACAGATGGCGCGGCTGTTCTTGTTCTTGGCTGCGCTGATGGCTGATTCATCCCATTCCGAAAGGTTGACCTCAGCCATCTCGGCGGATGCCTGAAGCGAGAAGGCCAGTAAAATCAGCAGGGTGGATGAAAAAGCATGCGCTTTCATAACATGTTGTCAGAGCTTGATTATCTTATATCACGCGAGGCGGCGGGCAGCAAGACTTTTTTGAGGGGACGGGGAAGCGCCTCAAGGCGATCCGCCCCGCTGCGAAAAGTTCCCACAGCGAGTGCGCCGCGCGGGGGCTTCCACGGACTCGGTATCCGCCAGCCGAAGCTTGTCGCGGTTTCGATCCCCACAGCCATCGGGATATGATAAAAAAGGGTGAGCAGTGGGGATCCCCCTCCGGGGCCGCCCCCTTCGGTCTGCTCCGCAGACTGCCCCGCGAGAGGTGTCTCGCGGGCGAAGGGGCGAGGACATGCACCGCATGTCCTCGCCCACGACAACCTCCGCTTGTCGTGGCTTCGATTCCCTACGTCTGATAAAAAAGGGCACCCTTCTT
>DXFQ01000035.1 GCA_019114365.1 Candidatus Parakkermansia intestinigallinarum
GCTCTGCCTCGGCTCGGCCATCCGCAACGGCAACAGCCGCTACCCCACGGAAACCACCCTCTTTCAGTGTGCGCGCTCAGCCTGCACCGACGAAACTCCGGCCCCCGAAGGCTGGCTGGCCGACGGCACGGGCAACTACTTCCGCGTCCTGGAAGGCGAGCTGAAAGAAGCCTCCGGCCTGCAACAATCGCGCCACAACAAAACCAAGCGACGAACAGAGGGCGAGTTTCGCACCGCGTGGCTCGACCACGGCAGCGCCCCGACAGACGCCCGCTACGCCTACGAAATTCTCGTGCAGCCCGACGCCAAAGCCCGCCGACAGGCCGCCAAACGCAGCCCCTTTGACATCATCGAACTCAGCGACACGCTTCACGCGGCCCTCCACAAACCCTCCGGCACCTACGCCTTCGCCGCCTTCGGTGAGGCAAGCGTAGCGCAGGGCCCGCTTCGCCGCCTCACGGCCGGCCTGATTGTCCTCTGCCGAACGAATAGCGAAGGCATCCTGACCCTCAGCGTGACGGACCCCGACCTGCACCTCCCCCGCCACGGCCGCAACGTCACGGAAGAGGGCCGAGCCTGCCCCCGCGACATCGTGCTGCGGGGCTCGTGGAGCCTGGCCGAAGCCACTCCGGGCGCATCCGTCACCCCCGTCGGCGACGCAGACAGCCGCCTTCACGTCAACTGCCGCCTCGGTCTGCCCGTCGAAGTGAAACTGCGACGCGCTCCCCGCTGACAGACCGAGGCGCCTCCCCTCCCCCTCGCGGCATCACCCTCTCCTCGCGCCATCACCCCCCCTCCTCTCAAGCAGCGCAAAAGCCCCCTCCCGCCGATCTTGGCGAGAGGGGGCTTCTTCATGAAGCGGTTTCGTATCGGATTCGTATCTCTGTTTCCTCAGGGCTGAGCGGAAGCAGCAGCATCCTCCGTCGGCAGCTCAAACGTCAGCACCTCGAAGGTACCGACGCCGACTTCGGCGTCATTCCGAGACATCTTAGCCGTTCCCCCCGGGAAGGCGAAGGTGACCTCATACGTGTCACTGTCCTTCAGCTCACTGCCTTCGGGAATTTGCCAGAAAGACCTGAAAGCTTCGTCCTCCTCGAGTTTCGCGATATCGGCGGTCCTAAAGCTCAGCGTCAGGGTCGCCTCCGTCGCATTCTCCTGAGCACTCAACTTGTAACGCATCGCGCAGTAGTAATCCTGATGAGCACGGGAAAGGATGAAATAGCCTCCCAGAGCCGGAATGTCGGCCGTCGTATCCCCGGCCTGCCCGTTGCTGCCCTGCAAGCGGCAGGTCGCCCCTTGCGCTGTAATCGAGTAAGCCCGGAAGCCCCCGGCGAAGGCTGCCGGCGTAATCGGCTCGAGAGGCTTTTTGGAGCTGTTATTGGAATTATTGCTGTCGTTACAAGCGCTCATACCCAGCAGCGCGGTAGCTGCCGCTATCATCGTTGTAAGGTTTTTTTCATGGGGTTTGATCATGTTTGTTCCCGCGAACATGACGCGAACAAGAGCGGGCATTGTAGCAGACCGCAAAGCTCCGTCAAGGGAAAAGCGAATCGCGTGATGATAAAGCTGCGCGAAAGGCCGCAAAATCGCGGCATTCTGCACCGCGAGCTCTTGGCCTCTCACCCCGGCCTCTCACCCCGGCCTCTCCTCCTACGCCGCAGCTCCTCCTGCGCTGCGGCCTCGGATGCGGGAGGCAGCCCGCAGACAAGCAAAAACCCTCTCACCCGGACGGTGAGAGGGTTGAACCCGACAAGATCAAAAATCTTACGGCTGCGTGGGCGTGTCCGAAGAATCGTTGCCTGACCCGTACCCCATCTCGACGCGCAAAACACCCTGAACGGGGGTCGCCGCCAAGGTGCCGGAGCGAGCGGACGCGGTCGCCGTCGCAGCACCGGACGGGAACTCAACGACGATACGGTAGTCAACTCCCGTCTCGAGATCCGCATCACTTTCATCGGTATCAATATTCCAGAACTCGCAGAATTCGGACGAAGACCTGAGTGCATTATCCGTCGTGCCGGCGAAATTGAAGCTCATCGTAGCCGTCGTCGGCTGCTGCTCATTCGGCTCAAGGCTGTAAGAGACCAAGCACTCGAAGGGAACCGCCGCGCCCTCAATAACCAATCCGGCAGGCAAATCGGTCACCTGGCTGCTCCGCGCCAAAGCGGCCTGCGCCTTGACCAACACCGAGCACCCCATCCCGCCGATTGTACCGCTGTAATACTCTGTTCCGGCGGCAAAATCAGTCGTTGAAATAGCGTGAGTCACGCTCGTGTTGCCACCGCCTCCGTTGCTATCGTTACAAGAGTTCAGGGTCAACAGCGCCGCAGCTGTCGCCATCATCAGTGTGTGAGTTTTTTTCATGTCGATATCAGTTGTATATGTTGTCCTGTTCGCTAGAGTGAACGTCCTTATTCTATCTGACATTCAAACAGAATCAAGCGCAAAATACAATCATCGGCATTTCCCCCTTCCGGCGCCCGCCGCAGCGGGGACAGCGAGAAGGACATCTCCCGCAGCAACCGCGGCACGAAAAAGCCCGCCCGGCATGTAGCCGGGCGGGCGAGAGTATGTCAGAGGCGCGGCGCGACCCGATCAGTCATCGGCGCCGACGGAAATCGCATCATCGGCAGCGGCGGGCTCCTCCTCGATCTCGTACATGGCACGCGGCACCGGAACCGCCCCGGGCGCGGGCTCGACGACGATGTTGCGGTAGCGGCTGAAGCCCGTGCCGGCCGGAATCAGGTGGCCGAGAATCACGTTCTCCTTGAAGCCCTCGAGCAAATCAACCTTGCCCAAGCTCGCAGCCTCCGTCAGCACGCGCGTCGTATCCTGGAAGGAAGCCGCCGAGATGAAGGACTCCGTCTTGAGAGCGGCCTTCGTGATACCGTTGAGCACGGGCTCGTAATCGGCGGGGCGACCGTTCATGGCGATCGTCTCCTTGTTGATGCGGGCGAGCTTCGTGCGATCGACCTCATCGTCCCAGAGCAGGCCGGTATCGCCCGGATCCTTCACGCGCACCTTGCGCAGCATCTGCGAGACGATGATCTCGACGTGCTTGTCGTTGATTTCCACACCCTGCACGCGGTAGACCTGCTGCACCTTGTTGACGAGGTGCTCCTGCAGAGCCTCCTTGCCGCAGATGCGCAGAATCTCATCCGAAGCCTCCGAGCCGTCGGAGAGCGGCTCGCCGGCGCGCACGTAGTCGCCGTCGTGCACGATGATGTGGCGATCCATGGGCACGAGGTGCTTGTGCGAGATGGCGCCGTCCTCGGCGTCGCGCTCCTCGAGCTTCGTCGACCGGCGGCGGCTCTTGGCGGCAGCCTCCTTCGCCTCGGCGTCGCGGTAGACGGTCACGACCTTCTTGCCGCGAATCATCGCATCATCAATCGAGACAATACCGTCCATCTCCGCGAGCGTGCAGACATCCTTCGGGCGACGCGCCTCGAAGAGCTCGGCCACGCGCGGCAGACCGCCGGTAATATCGTTGGTCTTCTGCACCTTGCGGGGCGTCTTGGCCACCTGCGTACCGGCAGAGATCTTCTGCTTGTCGGAGACGGCGAGGTAGGCGCCCGTCGGGATGGAGTAGACGCGCGGCTTGTCCTTGTCACCCTTGCCCGTGTGCACGATCACGCGCGGAGCGAGATCCTGACGGTGCTCGATGATGACCGTCGTGCCGCGGCCCGACTCGGAGTGGCCGCCCTCGGTGCGGCAGGTGATGCCCTCGATCATGTCCTGGAACTCGACCACACCGCCGACTTCCGAAATGACGGGAATGGCGAAGGGATCCCACTCGGCCACGAGCTGCTTGGCCTCGATGTGCTCGCCGTCCTTGACGTGCAGCACCGCACCCATGGCCATCTGGTAAGACTCCAGCTCCTTGCCCTCGGCGTCGTAGATCTTGACGCTGCCGTTCTTGCAGAGCACGACCATGTTGCCGTTCTCATCCTCAACGCAGCGATCGCGCAGGTTCTCGTCGTAAATGACGCGGCCCGCCGCCTTCGAGACGTACTCCGGACGACTGGCCGCAGCCGTCGCCGTACCGCCGACGTGGAAGGTACGCATCGTCAGCTGCGTACCGGGCTCGCCGATGGACTGAGCCGCGATGACGCCGACGGCCTCGCCCACCTTCACCGGCTTGCCCGAGGCGAGGTTGAGGCCGTAGCACTTCGCGCAGCAGCCCTTGGGCAGATCGCAGGTGAGCACGGAGCGCACGCGCACCTTCTCGATACCCACCTTCTCGATCTGCTTGGCAGCCTCGTCGGTGATGATCTCGTTCTTTGCCACGATGGTCTTCTTGGTGGTCGGGTCAATGATGTCGTCGCAAGTCACGCGGCCGTAGATGCGGGTCGCGAGGCTGGCGATCTCATCATCGCCGTCGTAGATGGCCGTCATGGTGATGCCGTTTTCGGTGCCGCAGTCCTCATCGCGCACGATGACGTCCTGCGCCACATCCACGAGCTTGCGGGTCATGTAACCCGAGTCAGCCGTCTTCAGAGCCGTATCGGCCAGACCCTTGCGGGCGCCGTGCGTCGAAATGAAGTACTCGAGCACGGAGAGACCCTCGCGGAAGTTCGAGGTAATCGGGCGCTCGATGATTTCACCCGAGGGCTTGGCCATGAGGCCGCGCATACCCGAGAGCTGCTTAATCTGCGCCTTGTTACCGCGAGCGCCCGAGTCAACCATCATGTAGAGCGGGCTGGCCACGGCCGAACCCTCGTTGTACTCGAGCTTCGTGTAGAGCTCCTTCTGAATGGCATCCGTCGTCGACGACCAGATGTTCACCACCTTTTCGTAGCGCTCGCCGTTGGTGATGAGGCCCTCTTCGTACTGCTCGGTCACCTTGGCGACCTGCTCGTAGGCGTCGGCAATCATCTTGTTCTTGTTCTCGGGCACGACCATGTCCACAATACCGATCGAGCAGCCCGAGCGCGTCGCCTCCTTGTAGCCGAGAGACTTGAGCGCATCGAGCGTCTCCACCGTCTTCTGCTGGCCGCAGACCTGGTAGCAGCGCCAGATAATCTCGCCGAGCTGCTTCTTGCCGACGTTGCGGTTGATGTAGCCGATTTCATTGGGCCAGATCTCATTGAAGCGCACGCGGCCGGCCGTCGTCACGATCGTCTTGCGGTGCACGTTCTCCTGGTTGAAGGAGAGCTTGTCGAAGGCCTCGCCCTCCTTGCCGTAATCCGGGTTCTTGAGGCGAATCCACTCGTGGTAGCCGATCTTGCGGGCCGCGATGGCGAACTCGACTTCGGAAATCGACTCGAAGAGCGGCAGCAGGTGCTGATTGTCCTGCTTCTCCTTCACCTCCTTCGCGCGGGTGTGCGTCAGGTAGTAGGCACCCAGAATGATATCCTGCGTCGGCGTGCTGATGGGCTTGCCGGAAGCGGGCGAGAAGATGTTGTTGGGAGCCAGCATGAGCAGGCGAGCCTCGAGCTGAGCCTCGACGCTCAGCGGCACGTGCACGGCCATCTGGTCACCGTCGAAGTCGGCGTTGTAGCCCGTGCAGACCAGCGGGTGCAGGCGGATGGCCGAGCCCTCGATGAGCACCGGTTCAAAGGCCTGAATCGAGAGGCGGTGCAGCGTCGGAGCACGGTTGAGGAAGACCGGGTGTCCCTTGGTCACCTCTTCGAGGATATCCCACACAATGGCCTCCTTGCGGTCGATCATCTTCTTGGCCGAGCGCACCGTGTGCACATGGCCCAGCTCCTTGAGGCGGTGGATGATGAAGGGCTCAAAGAGCGTGAGCGCCATCTTCTTGGGCAGACCGCACTGGTTCATCTTGAGGTGCGGACCGATGACGATCACCGAACGGCCGGAGTAGTCGACGCGCTTGCCCAGCAGGTTCTGGCGGAAGCGGCCGCCCTTGCCCTTGAGCATGTCGGAGAGCGACTTGAGCGGGCGGTTGCCGGCACCCGTCACGTGGCGGCCGTGGCGGCCGTTATCGAAGAGGGCATCGACGGCCTCCTGCAGCATGCGCTTCTCGTTGCGCTTGATGACTTCGGGCGTCTGAAGAGCCGAGAGCTCCTTGAGGCGGTTGTTGCGGTTGATGACGCGGCGGTAGAGGTCATTGAGGTCGGAGGTCGCGAAGCGGCCGCCGGGCAGCGGCACGAGCGGGCGCAGATCGGGCGGGATGACCGGCAGAATCGTCAGCACCATCCACTCGGGCTTGCAGCCGCTGCTGCGGAAGCCCTGAGCGAGCTGAAGGCGCTTGGCAATCTTGCGCTTGTTCTGCTTGGAGTTGGTCTTGTCCATCTCCTGGCGCAGCTGGTCGATGAGGGCCTCCAGATCAATGGTGGCGAGCAGGCGCTGAATGGCGGCGGCACCCATATCGGCCTCCGGGGCATCATCGCCGTACTCGTCCTGAAGCTCGTCGTACTCCTCCTCCGAGAGAAGCTGGCCGCGCTCGAGCCCGGCCACGTCCTTCGGGTCGATGACGACGTAGTCCTGGTAATAGATCACGCGCTCCAGGTTCTTGACGCTCATATCGAGCATGAGGCCGATGCGGCTCGGGGCACACTTGAAGAACCAAATGTGCGTCACCGGCACCGCCAGCTCGATGTGGCCCATGCGCTCGCGGCGCACGCGCGACGACGTCACCTCGACGCCGCAGCGATCGCAGATCATGCCCTTGTTCTTGGCGCGCTTGTAGCGGCCGCAGGAGCACTCCATGTCGCGGGTCGGGCCGAAGATGCGCTCGCAGAACAAACCGCCCTTCTCAGGCTTGAAGGTGCGATAGTTGATCGTCTCAGGGTTTTTGACCTCGCCGCTCGACCAGCTGAGGATGACCTCGGGGCTGGCCACGGTGATGCAAACCTGGTCGAAGTTTTTGGGCTTCTCTGTGTTAAGGTCAATGAAAGACATATAAGTGGAATGGGTAAGGGTTGGTTGCTGCCCGCCCGACGGGGGCGGGCAGCGGTGACAGGTTTACATCTCGGAGTCCTCGTCCTCGTCGGGGGTCGCGGACTCTTCGTCCTCATCGGCGAGATCGGCGTCAAACTCGAGCTCGTAGTCGGAGCCGGCGCTCTCATCGTCGTCATCATCGAGGCCCTCGCCCGAAGCGAGCAGCTCGAAGAAGTCGTCGGTGTTCTGCGGCGCGTTCTCGCGATCCTTCTTCTCCGTGGGCTGAACGTTGAGGCAGAGAGACTGCATCTCCTTGATCAGCACGTTGAATGACTCCGGCGTGCCTGCCTCGAGCGAATTGTCGCCGCGCACGATGTTCTCGTAGATGCGCGTGCGGCCCTGCACGTCGTCGGACTTCACGGTGAGCAGCTCTTGGAGCGTATAGGCTGCACCGTAAGCCTCCATGGCCCACACTTCCATTTCACCGAAGCGCTGGCCGCCGTGCTGAGCCTTGCCGCCCAGCGGCTGCTGCGTCACCAGCGAGTAGGTACCCACGGCGCGAGCGTGCACCTTGTCGGCCACGAGGTGGTTGAGCTTGAGCATGTAGGTGTAGCCCACCACGACGGGGTAGTGGAAGTACTCGCCCGTCAGACCGTCGATGAGGCGGCTCTTGCCGGCCACCGTGCCGTCCTTGCCGTCGCCCACCCACGTGAAGCCCTCGACCTTCTTGGCCTGGCTCATGTAGTCCCAAATCTTCGCCTCGTCGATGCCGTCAAACACCGGCGTTGCCACCTTGAAGCCCAGCGCCTTCGCGGCCACGCCCAAGTGAGCCTCGAGCACCTGGCCGACGTTCATGCGCGAGGGCACGCCCAGCGGGTTGAGAATGAGGTCGACGGGCGTGCCGTCCTCGAGGTAGGGCATATCCTCCACCGGCAGCACGCGCGAGCAGACGCCCTTGTTGCCGTGGCGACCGGCCATCTTATCGCCCACGCCGAGCTTGCGCTTCGTGGCGATGTAGACCTTGACTTCGGTGACGACGCCCGGATCCATCTCCGCACCGGCCTCAATCTGGTCGAGGCGGCGGTCGCGCTCTTCGTTCAGATCGGCGAAGCGCGGCTCGTAGGCGTTGATAATCTCGAAGATCTGGTTGCGCACCGGGCTCTCGTTCATCTCAATCTGGTCGTGATAGACCGCGAGCTTGCGGAGCAGCGTCTTGGTGATCTTGCGGTTGGCGGGGATGATAACCTCGTTCGTGCCGGCGCGCGTCACCTCCAGCGGAATCTTCTCGCCGAGCAGGCGATCGGAGAGCTTGCCGGTGAGCTGATCGATGAGGCTGTCCTTATCGCGCTCGTACTCGCTGACAACCTTCTTGCGCTGCTTCTGCGTCTCCTTCTCGGCATCGACATTGGGCGAGCCGGGAGCATTCGAACGAACGACGCGCACGTCCATCACCACGCCCGTCGTGCCCGGGGGCACGCGCAGCGAGGTGTCCTTGACGTCGGCGGCCTTCTCGCCGAAGATGGCGCGCAGCAGGCGCTCCTCGGGCGCGAGATCCGTCTCGCTCTTGGGCGTGATCTTGCCCACGAGAATATCGCCGGGCTTCACCTCCGCACCGATGCGGATGACGCCGTCGCTGCCGAGGTTCTTGAGGGCTTCGTCGCCGACGTTGGGGATGTCGCGCGTGATTTCCTCAGGCCCGAGCTTGGTGTCGCGAGCCTTCTCCTCAAACTCCTCGATGTGGATGGACGTATAGGCGTCCTGCTGCACGAGGCGCTCGGAGATGATGATGGCGTCTTCGAAGTTGTAGCCGTACCAAGACATGTAGGCCACCAGCACGTTGCGGCCGAGAGCCAGCTCGCCGCCGTCGGTGCAGGGACCGTCAGCCAGCACGTCGCCGGCCTTGATGACGTCGCCGCGCGAAACGATGGGCTTCTGATTGATGCAGGTGGAGGCGTTCGAGCGCATGAACTTGCGCAGGTGGTAGACGTAGATGCCCTTGTCGGGATCACTCTTCACGCTGTCGGGATCGCTCAGCCAGACCTGCGACGAGACCGGGAGCTCGCCGTCGGGCGTGGTGACGATGACTTCGGCCGTGGCGGAAGCGACGATGCCCGGCCCCTTGGCGCAGATGACCGCGCAGCTGTCCAGCGCGCACTTCTTCTCAATGCCGGTGCCGACGAGCGGTGCCTGATTGACCATCAGCGGCACGCCCTGGCGCTGCATGTTGGCGCCCATGAGGGCACGGTTGGCGTCGTCGTGCTCGAGGAAGGGAATGAGGCCGGCGGCAATCGAGATGATCTGCTTGGGCGAGACGTCCATGTACTCGACGCGGCGCGGGTCAACCTCGATGAACTCGCCGTGCTCGCGCGCGGTGACGCGCGGCGTGGTGAAGTGGCCGGTGCCGTCGTCGTGGTCGATGGGGTTGTTGGCCTGAGCGATGAGGTGGTACTCCTCCTTGTCGGCCGTCAGGTAGTCAACCTCGTTGGTGATGATGACCTCGGTGTCGACGACCTCGCCCTGCTCGTTCTTCTTCTCCACCTTGCGAACGCGGCGGAAGGGCGTCTCGATGAAGCCGTACTCGTCGATGCGGGCGTAGGTGCAAAGCGAGTTGATCAGGCCGATGTTCGGGCCTTCAGGCGTCTCAATCGGGCAGATGCGGCCGTAGTGCGAGGGATGCACGTCTCGCACCTCGAAGCCGGCGCGATCGCGGTTGAGACCGCCCGGACCGAGGGCGGAGAGGCGGCGCTTGTGCGTCAGTTCGGCCAGCGGGTTGATCTGGTCCATGAACTGCGAGAGCTGGCTGCGGCCGAAGAAGTCGCGCACGACGGCGCTGAGAGCCTTCGGGTTGATGAGCTTGCTGGGCGTGATGTCGTTGCGCGTGGTGTCGCAGAGCGTCATGCGCTCCTTGACGAGGCGCTCGGTGCGGGCGAGACCCACGCGGCACTGGTTGGCGATGAGCTCGCCGACGGCGCGGACGCGGCGGTTGCCGAGGTGGTCGATGTCGTCCACCTGCCCCTCGCCGTGGCGCAGGCGCAGCAGGTACTTGATGGCCGTCAGGAAGTCGATCGGCTGGATGAGGCGGCAGTCCTCGGGCACGTCGAGCCCGAGCTTCTGGTTGATCTTGTAGCGGCCCACGCGCGTGAGGTCGTACTTCTTCTCCTCCTTGAAGAGGCGATCGAGAGCCGTCGCCGCCTGCTGCACCGAGGCGGGATCGCCGGGGCGGAACTTGCGGAAGATCTCCTTGAGGGCGCTCTCGCGGTCGTGCGCGAGGTCCTTCTTGAGCGTCTTGACGAGCGTCTCCTCTTCGCGCTGGTCGATGACTTCAATCTCGGTGATGCCCAGCTCGACCATCTTCTTGATGCCGGCGAAGCTCAGCGGCTCGTAGGCCTTGGCGATCACCGTCACCTTGCGCGAGCTTTCGTCGCCGTGCTTGACGTCCTCGAAGGGGATGAGATACTCCAGCTCGCTGCCTTCCACGTCCGTGAGCTTGAGCTTCTGAATGGTGTAGAACTGCTCGACGATGGAGCGATCGGTCTCGTAGCCGAGGTAGCGCAGGAAGGTGGTCGCGAGGAACTTGTGGCTGCGGCGGCGGCGATCCAAGAAGACGTACATCAGATCGCTGGTGTCAAACTGCACCTCCAGCCAAGAGCCGCGATCCGGAATGATGCGGAAGGAGTAAATGGGCTTGCCGTTCGTGTGGTGCGACTTCTCAAAGCAGATGCCCGGCGAGCGGTGCAGCTGCGCGACGATCACGCGCTCCGCCCCGTTGATGACGAAGGTGCCGCGGTCGGTGATCATCGGAATCTCGCCCATGTAGACGTCCTCGTCGGCCGAGTAGTCGCCGCACTTGAGGCGCAGCTTGACGTAGAGCGAAGCGCTGTAGGTCTCGCCGGAACGAATGGCGGCAATGTCGGAAATGCGGGGCGGCGAGATGCTGTATGATTCGTACTCCAGTTTAATCTGCCCGTCGTAGCTCTCTATCGGGAAGTGCTCGGTGAGAACGGCCTGCAGCCCCATTTTGAGCCGCTTGTCCGGCTCGGTGAAACGTTGGAGAAATTCCTCATAGGATTTGGTCTGGATCTCAATCAAGTTGGGCGGGTCAATGACCTCCTTGATCTTGCCGAAACTGATTCGCTCTTGCTTGGGCTTGGACATGGAGTGGCGGAGATGATGTTGTGCATCCTAATCCGGATGCGGGGTTCGGTTTCAGTACCATAAAACCGACCCGGAGCTCCCCCTTTCTGAGAGTCCCGCGGCGGGAAGACCCGGGTCGATTTATGAACTTATCTTGACAATTGCGAAACGGTAAAAGTTGAGTTAACAATTAGCATTTCGCGTAGGGACACGAAGGCAGGAGGGGATGAAAATCCCCCCCTGCTTTCGTAAAATCGGTCGCTTACTTGATCGTGACCTTGGCACCGGCCTTCTCGAGCTCGGCCTTGGCCTTCTCGGCGTCCTCCTTGGAGGCGCCTTCGACGACGACGGCAGGAGCGCTCTCGACGAGCTTCTTGGCGTCGGCGAGACCCAGACCGGGCTTGACGGTGCGGACGGCCTTAATGACGGCAATCTTGTTGGCACCGGCCTCGGTGAGTTCAACGTCGAATTCGGTCTTTTCTTCAGCAGCCTCGGCAGGAGCGGCGGCCACGGCGGCGGCAGCCACGGGAGCGGCGGCGGAAACACCCCACTTCTCCTCGAGCATCTTCACGAGTTCAGCAGCTTCGAGGATGGTCAGCTTGCCGAGTTCTTCAGCGATTGTATTGAGATCAGCCATTGTAGTATTGTCTTTTAATTGGTTCTTGTCGCAGGTGGGGGCTCCCCACCCATTTCAGTTCTCACCGGCCGGAGAGCCGACAGAGAACCTCTTGTTGTTTCAGGCGGCGCGCAGGTTTACCACAGCACCGCCATCTGTTCAAGTCTTTTTTTACTCGGCAGCGGGAGTTTCTTCGCTGCTGCCGCCGTTTTCCTTGTCCACGTAAGCCTGGATGACGCGAGCCAGGGCAGAGCCGGCGGCGTTGATGGTACCAAGCAGGGTGGCCAGCAGAACTTCGCGGCTGGGAAGATCGCCGAGGGCGGTGATCTTCTCGGGGCTCAGTTCGGCGCCGTCGAGAATGCCGGCCTTGTAGGCGGCCTTCTTGGAAGTCTTGGCGAAGGTGTTGACGGCCTTGGCCGCGGCGCAGACGTCGCTCTCACCCATGATGTAGGCGGTCTGGCCCTTGAGGGCGGCGGAGATGTCGGGAAGGCCGGCATCCTTGATGGCCTTGACCATGTAGGTGTTCTTGGCGACGACGCACTTGGCGCCGGCGGCCGCGAGCGAAGCGCGCAGCTGCGTGAACTCCGGCACGGTGATGCCCGTGTAGTCGATCACCAGCAGGAAGGGCGAAGCATTCACCTTGGCCTGCAGCTGATCGATGATGACGGTCTTATCGGGATTGAATTTCGTGTTATCGTTCATAATCGTGTGTGCGGTTCAGGTTACTGCTTGGAGAACTCGACCTGGCTGAGCGGAAGGCCGGGGTTCATGGAGCTCGAGATGGTGACCGAGGCAATGTAAGCGCCCTTGGCGCCGCTCGGGCGAGCCTTCACGACGGCGTTGATGAGGCTGCGGATGTTCTCGGCGAGCTTGTCGGACTCAAAGGAGAGCTTGCCGACGGGAGCCGAGATGTTGGCGTTCTTGTCGACCTTGAAGTCGACACGGCCGGCCTTGACCTCGCGAACGGCCTTGGCGGTATCCTCCGTCACGGTGCCGGTCTTGGGGTTGGGCATCAGACCGCGCGGGCCGAGCACTCGGGCAATCTTGCGCACCTGGGCCATGGCGTCCGGGGTGGCGATTGCGCTATCGAAGCTCAGGAAGCCGTCCTGAATCTCTTTGATGAGGTCTTCAAGACCGACTTTCTCAGCGCCGGCCTCAAGGGCTGCCTGAGCGGCTTCACCTTGGGCAAAGACGATGACGCGGACGTTTTTGCCGGTACCGTGGGGCAGCGCCACGGAGGCGCGCACCATCTGATCGGACTTGCGGGGATCCACCGTGAGGCGGAACGAGACAGTGACCGTGGGGTCAAACTTGGGGGCGGGGAAGCTCTTCATGACTTCCACGGCCTCTTCCACAGCGTAAGTCTTGCCGGGGGCGACGAGCTTCGCTGCTTCGTTGTAGCGCTTGGAGCGTTTTGTAGACATATGTGAGCAGTACGTTCGGGTTAGTGTTTCCCTCCTGCAGAAGGGTGAATCAGAGACCTTCAACCTCGATACCCATCTGGCGGGCCTGACCGGCGATGATGCGGGCGGCGGCTTCCGGGTCTTTCGTGTTGAGGTCGGGCATCTTGGTGTTGACGACTTCCATCAGCTTCTCTTTGCTGATCTTGGCAACCTTCTTCTTGTTCGGCTCGCCGGAGCCGGACTGAATGCCGGCGGCCTTCTTGAGGAGGTTGGCTGCCGGGGGCTGCTTGGTGATGAAGTCGAAGGACTTGTCCTTGTAGACGGTGATGATGACGGGGAGAACGTCGCCGGCCTGCTTCTGAGTCTTAGCGTTGAACTCTTTGCAGAAGCCCATGATGTTCACACCGGCCTGACCGAGTGCAGGACCCACGGGCGGCGAGGGGTTCGCGGCGCCGGCAGGAATCTGCAGCTTGATGATTTTGACTACTTCTTTTGCCATGGTTTTGTTTGTTGGGTTGACCGACGGGCCGGGGTGCGAACACCTGCGGCGAGCCGCCGGAGAAGGCTTACTTGTTCAGCTCGTCATCAGGCACGTGCTGAACTTGGGTATAATCGAGGTCGAGCGCATTGCTGCGGCCGAACATGGTCACGCCGACGCGCAGACGGCCGCGCTCGGCATCCACTTCTTCGACCACGCCGCGCTCATCTTTGAAGGCGCCGTCGCGCACGACGACGATGTCGTTGACGTTGAAGACGACTTTCGGACGCGCGATGCCCTCGCGGCGCTGCACTTCCTCGAGAAAGTTGCGCACGTCGGAGGCAGGCATGGGAAGCGGCTCTTTGTTGCGGCCGCAGGCAAAGCTGATCACGCCGTCGACGGCCTGAATCTTGTACCAGGCGTCGTTGCAGAGGCTGTTGTCGGGGCGGCGCAGGGCGATGTTCAGGTAGATGTAACCGGGGTAGAGCTTGCGCTCAACGGTGTATTTTTTACCGTTGCGGACTTCCTCGATCTTCTCCATATACAGTTTCGGCTCGCTCTGGATGAGCGAGCGCACTTCCTCGTCTTCTTCGATGAGGCGCTTGAGGTTATCGAGCGTACGCTTCTCTTTGTTCGAGAGAACATGCAGAACGTACCACTGATCCTTGGCCTCCGGCACGGAGCGGGAACCGGCGGGTTTGCGATCGTAAGGGCGTGACATAGTGCTGATCTTCGGGTGCTTGTGGGGAGTGAGATCAGGAGAGGAAATTGATGGCGGCGTTGATAACCTGCGCCATCACGAAATCAAAGAAGGCGACATAGGCGCCCAGCAGCAACATGGCAACGAGCACCATGAGCGTTGACCCCCACAGTTCGCGATACTTCTTGAAGCCCTTGACCTTGGGGTCGCTCTCCCACGGCCAGGAGCACTTCTTGAGCTCCGACTTGAGGTTGGAGATGGACGTGAAGACGGAACGGAAAAACTTGCTCATTGATTCTTGGAGGTGTCGGGTGATCCGGTTGTGAGATCTGTCGAAAAAAAAAGAGGAAGGCTGGCAGGGTATGAGAGACTCGAACTCCCAACACGCGGTTTTGGAGACCGCTGCTCTACCGATTGAGCTAATACCCTATAACCTTGCTCTGTGTTTCGGTCATTCGGGGGATGCCCGGTTTGGGACGGGCATCCCCCATGACCAAGGGCTCATTCCATTCGGATGTCAGCCCAATTTTTGCGGGGAAGCGGATTAGGCCACGATCTTGGCGACCTTACCGGCGCCGACCGTGCGGCCGCCTTCGCGGATAGCGAAGCGCATACCCTCTTCCATGGCGACGGGGGTGATGAGCTCAACGCCGATGGTGACGTTGTCGCCGGGCATCACCATTTCCGTACCCTCGGGCAGGCTGACCGTACCGGTCACGTCCGTCGTGCGGAAGTAGAACTGCGGGCGGTAGTTCTTGAAGAACGGGGTGTGACGGCCGCCTTCTTCCTTCGTCAGCACGTACACGGCGGCCTCGAAGGTGGTGTGGGGAGTCACGCTGCCGGGCTTGGCAAGAACCTGACCGCGGACGATGTCTTCCTTCTTGATACCGCGAAGGAGCACGCCGACGTTGTCACCGGCCTCACCCTTGTCGAGGAGCTTGCGGAACATTTCGATGTCCGTCACAGCGGTCTTCTGGGTCGGGCGAATACCGACGATTTCAACTTCCTCCATCTTGTTGATGATACCGCGCTCGATACGGCCGGTAGCCACGGTGCCGCGGCCGGAGATGGAGAACACGTCTTCCACCGGCATCAGGAAGGGCTTGTCGATCGGACGCTCGGGCGTCGGGATGTAGCTGTCGACAGCGTCCATGAGGTCGAGGATGCTCTGCTTGGCCTCGGGGTCGCCCTCGAGAGCCTTGACGGCGGAACCCTTGATGATCGGGATTTCGTCGCCCGGGAAGTCGTAGGAGGAAAGGAGGTCGCGGATCTCCATCTCCACGAGCTCGGCGAGCTCCGGATCAGCGAGGTCCATCTTGTTCATGTACACCACGATGTAGGGAACACCCACCTGACGGGCAAGCAGGATGTGCTCGCGGGTCTGCGGCATGGGGCCGTCAGCGGCGGAGACCACGAGGATAGCGCCGTCCATCTGAGCGGCACCCGTGATCATGTTCTTGACGTA
>DXFQ01000036.1 GCA_019114365.1 Candidatus Parakkermansia intestinigallinarum
GCCCATCTCGGAGGATCACTCGACGCTGCGCCCCTCGCTGGCGCCCGACCTCATCGCCGTCGCCGCCCGCAACATCAACCAAGGCGTCGAATCGCTGCGCTTCTTTGAGTGCGGCCGCGTGTTCCGCAACACGGGCGGCGGCAAGGGCCGCGACATTGAGACGGAGGTGCTGGGCATCTTCATGGCCGGCAAACTGGGCCCGGCCTCGTGGGTCAACACCAAGCCCGCCGAGGTGCGCGAAAGCGACCTGCGCGCCGTCATCGACCTGCTGCTGCCCAAGGCGAAGGTCAGCTTCGTGCCGAGCCGCCAGCCGCGCGAGGCAGCCGCTCTCGGCGCGGATATCCAGATCAACAACCAAGCCTGCGGCTACGCCGCGCGCCTCTCGCTGGCGAAGTGCCGCGAGCTCGGCCTGCCGATGGAGTCGTATTACGCCGAGCTCGACCTGCGCAAGCTGCAACAGCTGGCAACCGCGCCCTTCAAGGCCGCCGAGCTGCCGCAGTTCCCGGGCTCGAGCCGCGACTCCTCGCTCGATCTGCCGGCCGCCGTGCGCCACGCCGACGTGGTGAAGGCGGTCGAAGCGGCGAAGCAGAAGCTGCTGGTTGACTGCCGCCTCAAGGATCTGTTCTGCGACCCGACGGGCGAGAAGCTGGCGGCAGATCGCAAGGCGATGACCTACACCTTCCTGTACCGCGACGCGAAGAAGACGCTCACGGCCGCCGAGGTCGACGCCGCGCACAAGCAGGTGCTCGACACCCTCGCCGCCAAGCTCAAGGACCTGCGCTTCCGCTGAAGCCCGTCCGCGTGCCGACGGCGCGTCTACTGCGTGCCGGCCGCGCGTCAACCGCGCGTCTAGCTCGCACCGGCCGTGCGTCTACCGCGCACCGATCGCCCAAAAAGCCCCGCACCTTCCTCAAGGTGCGGGGCTTTTTGCAGGTTGCGTCCGAGCGGCGGGAGGGCTCTCAGGATGTCGCCGAATCGCGCGCTGCAGCCTCATCGGCGATGAGTCGGCGCGCGCGGGCGAGGGAAGTCCCGTCTCAGAAGGAGACGGGGGCATCCATCTGCTTCAACACCTCGCGATTGCGCTGTTCAAGCTCGCGGATGCGCCCTTCGGCGTCCGGGGTGTTGTTGTTGATGTAGCCTTCGGCGTATTCCTGCTCGGCGATGGCGACGCCGGCCTTATACTGCCGAAGCAGATCTTCGTTCTCGCGACCCATCTGCGCCAGCTTCTCGGAGACAAGCTTGTCGACACTGGCGGGCAGCATATCCAAATCCTTCAGCTCGGTGAGCTTGCGCTCGACGACGGCGATGACCTTGTGGCGGCGGTTGTAGCGCCGACGCATCTCGTCAATCTGCGCCTTTGCCGTCGGAGAGCTCATACTCTCCACATGAGGACTCGGCTTTTCAGCCTCGTCATCCGAATCCGGCGCCAACTCCTCGGTCGAAGCAATTTCCAGCAAATCCTTCTTGACCGCACCCAGACGGATCGTTGCGACGACGTCCGCCAGAACAAGGACACCGAAAATGACCGCAAAGATGCGAATGAGCAGCGTGCGATAGCTCATTTTTTTGAAGAAATCGTCGTCTTTCATACAAGGTTGCCCGAACGGCATGAGAAAAATGAAAAGGATGTCAAGGGTATCGTCATTCTGCGGGACGGCTCAAAGCTTGGTTACTTTCCGACACAAGGCGGGCCATCTGCTCTTCGAGAGAGCTCGAGTTGACCTTTTCGCCGAGATAGAGGAGCATCTCGGCGAAATAGGCGCAGCCGGCGACGTGCTCCGTCGCCGCAATCATGCGCTCCACCCGGCGCAGATCGGCCTCTTTCTCGCGAATACCCTTCTCAAACGCACGCCGCCCGCCTTCCGTACTCATGGTCTGCATCTCCTCGCGAAGAGCGCGGAGGGACTCCTCCATGGACGCGTGGAGACGGAAGAGATCGCCGTAGTTGTCGGCCAAATTCGGATGGCTCCGCGAGACATAATCGACCATGACGTTGCTGTGCTTCTGCAGCATCGGGTGAACAAGCCTCAGCTCACGGGGAACGCTGCTCTGCATGTCATCGGCGTGGTACATGAGCCAGTTGCCGAGGATCAGGATGGACAGGATGCAAAGAATCACCACCAAGCAACCTCGATTGTCGCCGTCAGCCCCGCGATCGGGCATGACAAAACTCAAAACCCGCAGAAAGCCCGTGATCACCAGAGCTGCTCCGGCGCTCAGCACCAGAAGCCAGATGATCCCCATCCAGAAGTCATATCCGAAATACCAGCTTCCCATCATCACTCGGCCAGGTTGAGAACTTCCGCTTCAGCTTCCAAGAGATTGAGGCGACCGTGGAGGCGATCCACAAGCTCCTCCGCACGCTGCAATTCCTCGTCCTCGCCCGTGTCTTGGAGCGCATTGCCGGCCGAGCGCACAAAGGCGATTCTGCGGCGCACGAGGGCAACATCCTGTCGAGCGTTTTCTCTGAGTTTATCGAATTGCTTGAGCTGCTCGGTAAGCTTGGTGATACGCGCATCGTATTTACCGGATTCCTCGCGATACCACGCTTTCTCCTGCTCCAATCGGACGGCCTGCTCGATCTTGCCCTGCTCGCGAGCTTCGGCGGCTTTGCGCTCCATCTCCTGCTCGGCATGCAGGGCATCCTTGCGGTGTGCGATGAGGATTTGCAACTGGCGAGCCTTCTTGTTGTAGAGCGTGTTGTATTTCTCCAGCGCCAAATCACCGGCTTCCGCACTGTCTTCCAGCATGCGAATGGCGTTCTTCTCCGTCACGTGAAAGACGGCAAGCAGCGATTGCCGGAAGTCCGACGAAAAGCAGCAGAGCAGCACCAGCAGGCCGCCGGCGGCGTACAGGAGGTATTTGACGGCTTTTTTCATCGACGTGTCTTATTGGAGTTCCTCATCGAGCTTGGTGATATCCATCTCTGCCTCCAAGCGGCTACAGGTGCTGCGCACCTCTTCCTCGAGCTCCTGAGCGCGTTTCAGCGCATAGTCCGACTCGCCGCCCTGCATGGCCTTGAGCTCGCTGCGCAGGGCCGTGGCTTGCGCTTTGAGGCTGTCCAGCTCGACCTTCTTGTTGCGTACAAAGAGGGTGAACTCTTTGTAGGCCGCCTCCTGCCTGTCGATGCGTTCGGTGAGCGAAACGAGCATCTCATCGTAGGTCTTCTTCTCTTTCCCTTTGATGGCCAGAGCCTGCGTATCTCCTGCGGCCTTTATACCCTCGATCTTGACCGCCAGATCGTTGGCCTTTCGCTCCGTATCGAGCTTGAGGGCTTTAAGATCAATGAGGGCTTTGCGCTTAGCTGCCAGAGCCGTTTTGTAATGCTCCAGCGCGACGTCGGTCTTGCCCACTCTTTCCTCCATCGCGGAAATGAGGCGATCCACGGCCACGGCACCCGTGGCCTCGACGGAGGCCAGCGTTTTGGCACTGCGCTCGGGGTAAAAGATACTCCATGCTCCGACGACGATGACGACGCCGGCGGCACTGGTGATGATCCATTTAAGTGACATAGTTTACTGAAGGGATAATGGGTTGTGAGGGGTTTTACTTGGAAGCGATGTAGTTGCGATAGAAGTGGCAGAGCGCAAAGCTCATGAAGAAGAAGGGCGCCATGAAGACAATGAAGGCGAGGAGGAGAGCCGCAAGGAAGCATCCCGTCGACTGCTCATCGCGCGAGATGTACGCGTTACCCCACCTATCCCGATAGACGGTGGCGTATTTCGACGACGCCATGTCCACGGCCGTCTTCACGGAAGCGATACCGACGCCAATCAAAACGGCGACAAAGAAGCGGTAGTATCCCGGCTCTTCGTTCAGGAGCTTGTAGTTCGGGCACTTCATGGAGAGGAAGTATACGGCCGTCATGAACACCCAAATGATGGAGACCAAGATGGCGGAAACGGTCGGCGCGAGGAAAATCGCGGGGCCGAAAACGAGGAGGGTCAGCGCACTGCCGAGGTAGGGAATCTTCATGTTCCCATTGAAGACGCGCTCCTGAGCTGCGTTGAGCTCCTGCCCGAACTGATTGATGCGGTACCGCGTGGAGGGGGACATATCCTTGAGCTCGCCGAGCTTCCTGAGTATGGCGTAGCCGGTGTCCACCTCGCGTTTGCGCGTGATGAAAGCGCGTTCTTCTCCGTTGTACTCGAAGGTGCTGAGGTGATCGTAAAAATCGCGAATCTTCTGACATTCGGGGGCGACTTCCTCCGGCTTGACGTCGTCTTCCGTCATCCCTTCGGGCAGCGGCAGGGGGACGTGAGCTCGGCGCTTCTCCGTAACGAGCACCCAGATCATGTAGGGCAGAGAGAGCACGGAGGAGATGAGAATCACCAGCAACACCAAGAAGAACAGGTTGCCCTCTGAGCCCGAGCCTTCCCCGCCGCCCGTCGGCGTATCCTGCGGTTTCTGCAGGCTGAAGGAGACCTTCAGTTGCTCCGGCGTTTCCGCGCGGAAGGGCGACGTTTGATAGCGGACGCTGAGGGTCGGTATGCTGTGGGGTCCTATCGTCCACCAGTTGTTCCCTGCCTCAAAGACCAGATTCGACCAGCTGAAGGCTTCGGAACTCACGCGCTCGCCGTCTTCGATGACGCAGTAGACGGTCTGCGTCACTTTCTTGCTTCCGTCCAGCCCGAAAGCCCGAGGCAGTTGGTAGGAGTAGTAGCGGAACGTCACGACGTCTCCGTCCTGCGGACGGAGCAGCTTTTCGGGTTCCGCAATTTCGGAGACGATGTAGCTGACGGTGCCGTCTTTGACGAGCTGCGGAATGGGGCTGCGAAGCACGCGCATCTTGAAGCCGCCATTTCCGTCGCCTTCGAGCTTGAATTGGGCTTCTGCGGCTGCGCGGCCGATGGCCAGCGGCTCGAAGAATCGGTGCAGCGCCGGTGCAATCGTCTTGTGGTAGTAATCAAACCACTCGGCGCTCTCGCTCACTTCGATGATACTCGGGCCGAACCAGTTTTTCCCGCGCCCGGCCTGCTTGGCCGTCAGCTGCTCGAAGGGAATCGGTGCAGACGTTTGACGGAGAATGACTCGGAAGCCCGGGACAAGGTTGCGTTCGATGCTGAGCACGGCTTCTCGGAAGCCGGCGACATCCTGCTTGTCAGCCAAGGGGGTGAAGCCTTCCCAGAAGGCTTTTTCCTCGGCCGTGACCTGACGATTGATGACGACGGAACCCGCTTCACCGAGAATCGGTCCGGTAGCTTTTTCGTCGAACGCAAGTTCCTCACCGGGGAAGAGATCCTGCTGCTCGGCGCCGGGTGCCGGGGTAACGGGCTCGGTACTGCCGGGTGCCGGGGCGACGGGCTCGGTACTGCCGGGTGCCGGGGCGACGGGCTCGGCGCTGCCGGGTGCCGGAGCGACGGGCTCGGTACTGCCGGGCGTCGGGGCGACGGGCTCGGCGGAGGGCGAAGGCATGTCAATGGGCTTGGCCGCGAGCTCGTCTCGGAATGACAGTTTCAGCCGCGGATGTTGCGCTTGCCTGACGGGGCAATCCGCTGTTTTAAAGGCCCATCCCAGCTGAAGGTTGCTCGTCGTGAACAAAGAATACATCGAGGCCTGAGACCCGGCCCACATCGGGTTGGCTTTCCACTTGTGGATTTCGGTATGGTCAACGTCCAGCTTGTTGCCGTTCTCCAAAAACTCGTAGCATTGGAGATCCATTCGACGGGTCACCGGCTTGAAGTTTTCAGGGAGGTAGTAAGCCGTGTAGCGAATGTTGAAGGTGCCGCCGTCCTTGGGGTTCAGAATGGGGGTGATATCCGACGCCTCGGGAACGAGGACGGTATACTGCCCGCGCTTCGCCATCTGCCGTTCGGGTCCGGAACCCTTGACGGACAGGCGAATCATTCCGTTGCGATCCTGCTTGATCCGGTAAGTGGTCTCCGTCGTTGCCTTCGAAAGGGCGAGTGCCCCATAGAAGCGGTGCAGAGCCGGAGCAACCGTGCGATGATAAAATTCAAGGCCGCCGCGGCTCGGACGCACTTGAAGAATGGCCGGGCCGTACCAAGTCGCATCTGACTCCCGCCGCGCGGAGGACAGGCGGTTGAGGGGGATGGGCTCCGGGACAGAGAAGAGGTGAATGCCGTACCCGTAATTCAGGTGCTCCGCCATCTCTTCCGTGGCCTCAAGGTAGGCATCGTGGTCGCTCGGATTGGCCAAAGGCTCGAGTCCTTCCCAGAAGCGGACGGTCTCCGAATCAACGGGAGACTCGATCAGGATTTCACCCTTGGTATTGGCAAAATCGGTGGGATCGGCCGCAGCTTGCGCGTGCTCGCGGGGGGTCGGTTTGCTTGTGTCAAGCCGCAGAAGGGCGCCGGTTCGCACGGCGGACAATCCGGATTCGGCCGGTGAGGGGCTATTGACGGCGAGGGCCGGAAGTGCACAGAGAGCGATCCCGACAAGACATGCGCGGAGAGAAAAAAGACGGCGGCTCATAAGCGGTACGGAGAGAAAAGGCGAGCGGAATGGCGTCGCGCCTGTGACTCCACTTTACCATATGCCTATCATATTGTCTAGTTGATTTTTCCGCTTTTGACTTTTCGCAACGTAGTTTTTTCCTATGAATTTGAAGGGATTATGACTCATTCCGTCATCACGCGCAGAGAGGCGTCAAGAATGGGACGACTTGCCTTCTCTCTCGGCGTGGCCGTCGCCAAGGCGGAAGGAGCGACGAGGCGGCAGGCGGAGGTGCGCTCGCCGATCGTCCAAAAAGCCCCGCACCTTCCTCAAGGTGCGGGGCTTTTTTCGGGTTGCGTCCGGGCGGCGGGAGGGCTCTCAGGATGTCGCCGAATCGCGCGCTGCAGCCTCATCGGCGATGAGTCGGCGCGCGCGGGCGGCGAGGGGCTCGGCTTCGTTGGCGACGGCTCCGTCCTGCACCTCGCGCAGCAGGGTGGCGAGGATGCGGCCGATGGCGGGGCCGGGGGGTAGCCCGAGGCTGATGAGGTCTCGCCCGTTGAGGGCGAGGTCGCCGATGGTGAAGGCGCAGTGGGCCTCGAGGACTTCTTCAAAGAGGCACTGCGCTTCGAGCAGGGGGCCGCGGCTCTTGTCCTGCGCGTAGGGCGACTGGGCGGCGTTGTCGGCTTTCTTGACGGCAAAGAGGGCGCGTACGCCGTCGATGCTCAGGCGGCCGATGAGGCGGCTCATGCCGGCGCGGGTCTCGGGCAGGTTGTCGTCGTGGTGCTCGACGAGGGCGAGGACGCGGCGGCGCGTGGCGTTGTCCGATTTGAGGCGGCTGAGGATGGCGGCGGCGGCTTCGGCGCTTTTTTTCGGGTGCCCGTGGAAGTGGCCGATGCCTTGTTCATCGAGGGTGAAGCAGGCGGGTTTGCCGATGTCGTGCAGCAGCATGGTGAAGCGCAGCACGGGCTCGGGGGCGATGGCTTGCACGGCAAAGGCGGTGTGCGTCCAGACGTCGAAGAGGTGGTAGGGGTTGTGTTGCTCAAAGCCGATGCAGGGGGCGATTTCCGGCATGATGACGGCGAAGACTTCGGGGAAGCCGCGCAGCATGGCGGCCGCGCCTTTGCCGCAGAGGATGCCTTTGAGTTCGCTGAAGATGCGCTCGGCGCTGATGTTTTCGAGCAGGTGGCGGTTGCGGCGGATGGCGTAGGCGGTTTCGGCTTCGATGTCGAAGTCGTAGCGCCCGGCGAAGCGCAGGGCACGCAGGATGCGCAGGCCGTCTTCTTCAAAGCGCTCGTCGGGTTCGCGCACGCAGCGGATGAGGCCGCGCCGCAGGTCGGAGAGGCCGTCGTAGGCGTCGATGAGGCCGCGGGCGGGGTTGTAGGCCATGGCGTTGATGGTGAAGTCGCGCCGCGCGAGGTCGTCGATGATGTTGCCGACGAATTGCACGGTTTCGGGGTGGCGGTTGTCGCTGTAGTCGCCGTCGATGCGGTAGGTGGTGACTTCGACGGGCAGGCGCTGTTCGATGACGGTGACGGTGCCGTGTTTGAGGCCGGTTTTGATGACGGGTTGGCGACGGAAGACGCGCAGAACCTGCGGCGGGGTGGCGTTGGTGCAGACGTCCCAGTCTTTGGGCTCGTCGCCCAGCAGGCTGTCGCGCACGCAGCCGCCGACGACAAAGGCTTCAAAGCCGTGGGCTTCGAGGCGCTCGACGATGCGTTTGGCGTGCTCGGGCAGGGTGATGGTGGGGGTTCCGGTCATGGGGCGGGGTGTGGAGGCTGGAGGAGGGAGGGGCAAAGCTTTGTCGCGGCGTGCCGAGGTGGCTTGCAGAGGCCTGCGGGGGTCTGCGGGAGGCTGTGTGCGGAGGGCTGCGGCGGGGGCTTGCGGGAGGCTGTGAGGCGGGGCTTGCGGCGGCTCAGCAATGGCTCTGCGGCGGCTCAGCAATGGCTCTGCGGCGGCTCTGCAATGGCTCTGCGGAGGTTTGCGGCGGTTACAGCGGTTGCGGCGGTTGCAGCAGTTGCGGCGGTTGCAGCGGTTACAGCGGTTTGCGATGGTTGTGAGGGGGGCTTGCGGCGGGAGGCGGCCTGAGGCGGCTCTGTGCGGCGCTTGCTCAGGCGGGTCGGTGTGCGGCGGTTTGCGGGGTGGGGCGCGGGGCTTTGCCGTGCGCGGGGGTGCGGCGCTGCGGGAGAGGGGCACAAAGAGGGGGAGCGGCCGAAGCCGTTCCCCCTCGTGAGTCGGTGCGGTCAGGCAGATCGCTTACTCGGCCGAGGGCTCGGAGTAGTCGATGGCGGCCAAGGCCTGGTACAGGCGCCAGCGGTGGCGGATGTCTTCGGCCTCCAGCTCGATGAGGCGATCGAAGTTGGCCTTGTTGTTCTTGGCCAGCAGGCGGAAGCGGTTCTCGGCGAGGAGTGCTTCGCGCACGTCTTTCTTCGGAGCCTTGCTCTTGATGGTGAGCGGGTTCTTGCCTTCCTTGATGCGGTCGGGGTTGTAGTTGTAGAGCAGCCAGCGCCCGCAGTCGACGGCGTCCTTCTGACGCTCGAGGCCCTGCGCCATGTTGATGCCGTGGTTGATGCAGTGGCTGTAGGCGATGACGAGGGCGGGGCCGTCGTACTCTTCCGCTTCGAGGAGGGTCTTGAGCGTGTGCTCGTCATTGGCGCCCATGGAGACGGAGCCGACGTAGATGTTGCCGTAGGTCATGGCCATGTAGCCGAGATCCTTCTTGACCTGATCCTTGCCGCGAGTGGCGAACTTGGCCACGGCCGCGCGCGGGGTCGACTTCGAGCACTGGCCGCCGGTGTTGGAGTACACCTCGGTGTCGAGCACGAGCACCTTGACGTTGCGGCCCGAGGCCAGGATGTGATCGAGGCCGCCGTAGCCGATGTCGTAGGCCCAGCCGTCGCCGCCCAGAATCCACACGGACTTGCGCACCAGATAGTTGGCGTGTGCCTTGAGGGCTGCCAGCTCGGGTTTGTCGCCGCAGGCGGCCTTGATGGCGGCCACGGTCTCGCGAGCCTGGTAGATGTCCGCCTCGCTGCGCTGCGGGTTGTTGAGGATGGCCTGCACGAGCTCGTCGCCGATCTGCGGGGCCGCGGCGGTGAGCAGTTCGGTGGCGTACTGCTGCTTCTTGTCGAGCGAGACGCGGAAGCCGAGGCCGAACTCGGCGTTGTCCTCAAAGAGGCTGTTGGCCCATGCCGGGCCGAGGCCGTCGTTGTCGTGCGTCCACGGCGTGGTGGGCAGGTTGCCGCCGTAGATGGACGAGCAGCCCGTCGCGTTGGCGACCACCAGACGATTGCCGAAGAGCTGGGTGAGCAGCTTGACGTAGGGCGTCTCGCCGCAGCCGGCGCAGGCACCCGAGAACTCGAAGAGCGGGCGCAGGAGCTGGGCGTCCTTCACTTTGTCGCGGCCGACCTTCGTGCGATCCGGATCAGGCAGCTTCTCGAAGAAGTTCCAGTTCTCGGACTCGGGCTTGAGGGATTCGGAGGCGGGCGTCATCGTCAGCGACTTGGTCGGGCAGACGTCCGAGCAGAGCGTGCAGCCCGTGCAGTCGGCGGCCGAGGCCTGAATGATGAACTTCTTGCCCTGCCAATCCTTGTGCATCTTCTTGGCGTCTACCGCCTTGAAGGTCGCGGGGGCGCCTTCGAGGTCGGCGGGGTCGGCCATCTTGGCGCGGATGACGGCGTGGGGGCAGACCATGGTGCACTTGCCGCACTGGATGCAGGTGTCGGGGTTCCAGACGGGAATTTCGAGCGCCAGGTCGCGCTTCTCGTACTGCGTCGTGCCGCTCGGGAAGGTGCCGTCGCAGGGCATTTCGGAGACTTTCACTTCGTTGCCTTCGCCGCGCACGATCTTGCCGAGCACGTTCTTGACGAAGTCGGGCGGGTTGCCGGCCAGCGCGGGCGGAATCTCATGCCCCGTCACGGCCGTGCCGATGACGACTTCGTGCAGGTTCTCGAGGGTGGCGTCGACGGCGGCGATGTTCTTGGCGACGACTTCTTCGCCCTTCTTGCCGTAGGTCTTCTTGATGGCTTCCTTGATGTAGCCGATGGCTTCGTCAGCCGGGATGACGCCCGAGAGCTTGAAGAAGCAGGTCTGCATGATCATGTTGATGCGGCCGCCCATGCCCGTGGCCTTGGCCACCTTGAAAGCGTTGATGCAGTAGACCTTGATGTTCTTGTCGAGGATCTGCTGCTGCATGCGGGCGGGCAGGCTGTCCCAGAGCTTGTCGGGGGCAACGGGCGAGTTGATGAGGAAGGTGCAGCCCGGGGCGGCGTCCTTGAGGAAGTCGAAGGTGTTGAGCAGGCTGGGCTGGTGCAGCGCGATGAAGTTGGCGCTGGTGATCAGGTAGGTGCTGTGAATCGGCGTGGTGCCGAAGCGCAGGTGGGAGACCGTCGAGGAGCCCGACTTCTTGGAGTCGTACACGAAGTAGCCCTGCACGTAGAGGTCGGTGTGCTTGCCGATGATCTTGATGGCGTCTTTGTTGGCGCCGACGGTGCCGTCGGAGCCGAGGCCGTAGAACATGCAGCGCGTGACGGTGTCCGACTCGGTCGAGAAGCTCGGGTCGTAGCTGATGGAGAGGCCCGTGACGTCGTCGTCAATGCCCACGGCGAAGTTCGTCATGGGTTCGTCTTTCTTGAGCTCGTCGTACACGCCCTTGACCATGGCCGGCGTGAACTCTTTGGAGCCGAGGCCGTAGCGGCCGCCGACCACCTTGGGCATCGCAAAGCCGAGGGTGCCGCGCACGTGGGCGTCGGCAAGGGCCTGAACGACGTCTTGGAAGAGGGGCTCGCCTTGGCTGCCCGGTTCTTTGGTGCGGTCGAGCACGGCGATCTTCTCAACCGTCTTGGGCAGGGCGGCGATGAGGTCTTCGGCCGGGAAGGGACGGTAGAGGCGCACCTTGAGCACGCCGATGTCTTCCTTGAGGGCGTTGACGGTCTCGAGGCAGGCTTCGGCGCCGGAGCCCATGATGACGATGACGCGCTTGGCGTTCGGGCAGCCGATGTATTCGACGAGGTCGTAGCAGCGGCCGGTCAGCTCGCCGAACTTCTTCATCGTCTTCTTGACGATGGCGGGAACGGCTTGGTAATACTTGTTGACGGTTTCGCGGCCCTGGAAGTAGACGTCGGGGTTCTGCGCGGTGCCGCGCACGACGGGGGCGTCGGGCGTCAGGCCGTGGGCATGGAAGGCGTCGACGAGTTTCTGGTCGATGAGGGCGCGCAGCTGGTCGTCGGTGATGTCGGCAATCTTGCCGACTTCGTGCGAGGTGCGGAAGCCGTCGAAGAAGTTGACGAAGGGCACGCGGCTCTCAAGCGTGGCGGCGTGGGCGATGGCGGCCATGTCCGGCGCTTCCTGGGTGTTGGCGCCGCAGAGCATGGCGAAGCCCGTCGAGCGGCAGGCCATGACGTCGCTGTGGTCGCCGAAGATCGAGAGGCCCTGTGCGGCCAGAGCGCGAGCGGCGATGTGGAAGACGCAGGGCGTCAGTTCGCCGGCGATCTTGAACATGTTGGGAATCATCAGCAGCAGGCCCTGCGATGCCGTGAAGGTCGTGGCCAGAGAGCCGGTCTGCAGGGCGCCGTGAACGGCACCGGCGGCGCCGGCTTCGCTCTCCATTTCGACGATGCTGGGGACGGTCCCCCAGAGGTTCTTGCGATCCACGGCCATCCATGTCTCTGCCGATTCACCCATCGGAGAGGACGGGGTGATGGGGTAGATGGCGGCCACTTCGGAACAACGGTAAGCCACGGA
>DXFQ01000004.1 GCA_019114365.1 Candidatus Parakkermansia intestinigallinarum
TGAAATTGATACAGCGACGCGCTTACGGCTATCGCAACTTCGCCAACTACCGACTACGCGTGCTCGTGGAGTGCAGCGGTGGCTCACTCGGTGGTCTGATATGCGGTTTCCACACACTTTGCGCTTGACCCCGCAATTA
Organism: Candidatus Parakkermansia intestinigallinarum; assembly: GCA_019114365.1. Classification (GTDB taxonomy): domain Bacteria; phylum Verrucomicrobiota; class Verrucomicrobiia; order Verrucomicrobiales; family Akkermansiaceae; genus Akkermansia; species Akkermansia intestinigallinarum. The sequence goes on from DXFQ01000004.1 coordinate 140, forward strand.
CCGGCACGTCGCAGGGCGGCAGCATGATGTCAACAGGGGGGGCATCCGTCGGGCAGTTTCCAGTCGAGAAGGTAGGCGCCATCCTACATCTCCAAGACCGTTTCGGGGTAGACTTCCGATGCCGGCAGGTCACGTATGTCGTCTGCCGTCAGGGTGCCGATGAGCCGGGGGCGGAGGGTGTCGCGCGTGCCGTATTCGGCGCCGTGAAGGTCTTCCGGATGGGAGGGTGCGAGGAAATAGAGGGAGATCTCGCCTTGAGCGGCATAGGCGATGGTCGAGAGGTCGGCTTCCCATTTTTCCTGGCAGGGGTTTTTCCGGCATGGGGCCGCTGCTTCTTGGGCTGCGAGCGGGACGAGGCAGGCCGATAAGGCGACGAGTAGGGACAAAGATTTGATTTTCATAGGGGGATATTCGGGTTGGAAAAGGGCAGGGGGGCAGGAGGCACCCCCACCCTTTGGGCAGGATAACATGGTCGGCGCTTGTCGACAAGTGAAAAAACAGCTTTTTTCATTTGTTCGGTTCTCTCTGTCGCGGCGCGGCCGGAGGCGGCGGGTCTATACGCAGGAAGCGGTCGGCTCTCATGGAGCCGACCGCTTCTTCTGCGGAGTGGAGCATAGCGGGTTCGAACCGCTGACCTCCTCAATGCCATTGAGGCGCTCTACCAACTGAGCTAATACCCCGTTGCGCTGTTTTGGTGACCCCGAATGGGGACGCGCGAATTATAGCGACGTTTTGACTCGCGGTCAAGTAAAAAAATGCGGAAAATTGTCCGAGGGCGTTTTTTATGGGGGCGCGAGGCGGCGCTGCGCTTGCGGCAGGGAGGCGCTTCAGGCAGGGCGGCGCCTCGCGGGTCGGGCGGGGATCAGGTGTGGGCCGGGGTGCCGAGGGAGTCGCCCTGGCGGGCATAGGTTTCATAGCCGGCCGCGGTGTTGGCGAGCAGGTCGGCGTCGAAGCGGATGCGGCCGGGCTCAAAGAGGGTGATGACGGTCGAGCCGCCGAAGGCGAAGTAGCCCTGTTCGTCGCCTTTGCGGACCGGGCGGTCGGGATGGTAGGTTTGGCGGATGGCGCCGACGCCGGTGGCGCCGACGGCGATGCTGATGACGGTGCCGAGCGTTTCGGTGTGCAGGAGGGTCATCTCGCGCTTGTTCGTCCACAGCCAAGCGAGCTGCTGCCGCAGGCAGTAGGGGGAGACGCTGGCGAGCGGGCCCGGCAGGTAGACGGGGGCTTCGGGAAGCCCGGCGGCGACGAAGTGGAAGCGGTGGTAGTCGACGGGGGCCAGGCGGGAGATGAGCATGCCGCCGCGGCGGTAGCGCTCGGCCAGCTCGGCGTCGTCCAGCAGGGCGGGCAGGTCGAAGCGCTGGCCTTTGATGTAGCCGCCTTGCAGGTCGGAGGCGTCTTGCCACGCGCTGTGTCTTCCGTCGGCCGGGAGGGCGAGCTGCGGGTCGGGGCAGACGGGGCGCGCGCCGGGCTTGAGGCGGCGGGTGAAGAAGGCGTTGAAGCTCTCGTAGGCGTGCAGGGGGAGTTCGACTTCGTCGAGGTTGATGTTGTATGTTCGGACGAAGTCCGGCAGGCTGCGGGTGCTCAGCGGGCTGTCTTTGACGTAGCCGATGAGGCGCGAGAGGATGGCTCGCTTGAAGAGGGCATGGAGGCTCAGTTCGCCGAGTTTGGTGCCGTAGATCCAACGCAGGGTGCGTTCGCTGACGACTTGCTCCTGCTGTTGCCGGCCGCTGTAGCGGTCGATGATGATGATGCCGGGGGCGGTGTCGCCGGAGTTGTTGTGGCGGAGAGAGAGGGACATGGCGGTGAGGGGGAGCTTGGCTGCCGGGGCGGATGGAGTTTGGTCTGATGCGGTCGAGTCTGATGCGGCCGAGGGCCGTGCGCTGATGCGCGCGGCCCTCGGCCGATAAGGGGTGGGGGAGGGGGCTGCCGGGTCAGCTCCGGCGGCTGACGGTGGCTCCGGCCGAGCTGCCGGTGTCGGTCTTCTTCTCGGCTTTGCGCCGGGCTTCGGCGGCCTCGGCTTCGGCTTTGCGCTTGGCATTGTCCGCCAGCTGTTGGTGCGCCGGGTAGATCGCTTCGGGCGCTTGGGTGATGCTGACGGAGGTGATGCCGGTCTTGGTGATGCCGTAGAGCTTTCTGGCCATGTAGTTCGGCGTGCGGATGCAGCCGTGCGAGAGCCGCTTGCCGGCGACGACGCGCCCGGTGTGCATGCCGACGCCGTCGGCCGTGAGTCGCTGCCAGTAGGGCATGGACGAGCCGACGAACTTACCGCCTTCGGGAACTTCGTCGTTGAGGATGTCCGCATTGCCGTTGACGATCTTGCCCTCCTGATCGTAGATCTTGCCGTAGCGGCCGGAGCGGTAGCTTTCTTGCTTGAAGCGAACTTTGTATTTTCCGGTGGGGGTCAGGTGTCCTTCAACTCCCGTTGATACGGGCCAGTCGGCGGCTACCTGCCCGTCGACGTAGAGGCGCCCGCGCTGCTGGTCGAGGCAGATGTAGATGGGGCTCTGGGCCGTGGCTTTTTTGAGCAGCTCGGAGTTCTCGTAATACTCCATGGTTTTGGGGTATTTCAGGCGGTCATGGACGAAGCGCTGGTACTTGTCCTGCGGGGGAGCCGGTTTGTTTTCCTGAACGCTGCTGCACGAGCTCAGCCCGAGCAGGGCGGCTAGGCCGAGGCAGAGGGTCGGCAGAAGAGAGTGCGTCTTCATGGCGAAAGGAGCTTATTTGATGATGACGGGGGTGCCGACAGGGGTGTTCTCGTAAAAAATCTGCGCCATGCGCCGCGGCAGGCGAATGCAGCCGTGGCTCTCAGGTGCTGAGGTGACGAAGCCCTCGTGCATCCAGATGCCGCCGACGATCTGCATGCCGAAGTTCATTTCCGCACCCTTGTAGATGCCGCCCCGCGGGATGCTCATGCCGCGCGACCAGTTTTCGACAAGGGTGTTGCCGTAGGCATCGACGATGCTGCCGTAGGTCGAGGAGCGGTGGTCGATGTCTTTGGATTGAATTTTGAAGGTGCCCTTCGGGGTGCCGTGCCCGGCCTTGCCCGATGAAATGGTCGACCAGCCGACCAAGCGGTTGCCGACGTAGAACTTGGCCTGTTGCAGGCCGGTGTCGATGACGATGAGTTTGGGGCCGGTGAGTCCGGCCGGCATGTCCCAGCTGCCGTCGCTGACGCTCTGGTCGATGGGGCGAACAAGGGTGTTGCGGCCGAAGGCGTAGGGCTCGACGTTGTTGGCAAGGGTGTTGATGTCCTGGCTGCAGGAGGTCAGCAGACAGATGGCGGGAGCCAGCAGCAGTGTCAGGTTTCGTTTCATATTTTGAGAAATGTTATCGCAGCCGACAAGGTGCCGAGGCATGTTATCACCGAGTCTTGAGGGTTGTCAAGGCTTTTTCCGCGTCATGACGGCGAAAGATTCGCGCGCGCGTGCGGAGCGAGTCGGGGCTTGCGCTGCGCTGTGCTTCGTGTTAGCATGGGAAATGCGCTTGTTTCTGGCTCCGATGCAGGATGTGACGGATGTGGCGATGATGCGTACGCTCGCTCGCGTGGGGTCGCTGCCGGATTGTTTCATGACGCCGTATTTTCGCAGTACGGCGTCGACTTGCGCGATGGCGGAGGCGAATTTGCGCTGCATTGAGCAGAATGAGACGGGGGTGCCGGTGGTGGCACAGCTCGCCGGTAGTGAGGTTGAGCCGCTGGTGCGCGATGCCCGGGCGCTGATGCGCTTGCCTGTGGCCGGGGTGAATTTGAATGCGGGCTGCCCGTCGCCTCTGGTGAATCGCCACGGGGCGGGGGCGGCTTTGCTGCGCCGCCCCGAACGCTTCCGCGCGATTTTGCTGGCGCTGCGCGATCTGTTGCCGCCCGGGGCCTTCAGCGTGAAGTGCCGCTTGGGCTGGGAGGATGCGCGCGCGGAGTTTCCGCGTTTGCTGGAGTTGCTGGATGAGGCGCAGCCCGATTTTGTGATGGTGCACGCGCGGACGCGGCGCCAGCTCTACGGCGGCGTGCCCGATGAGGCGGCGCTGGCCTTGGCGGTGCGTTCGCTGCGCTGCCCGGTGTTCGGCAACGGCGATGTGCGGACGC
>DXFQ01000037.1 GCA_019114365.1 Candidatus Parakkermansia intestinigallinarum
GTGGACGACCCCTACCTGCGTTCGCGCGCCGCCGATGTGCAGGACGTGCTCAAGCGCGTGCTGCACAACATGGAGCCGGCCAAATCCCAGCCCTGCAGCGCGGCAACGGACGGCCCGGCCATTCTCGCCGCCTACGATCTTGCTCCCAGTGATACGGCCGATCTCGACCAGCGCAACGTCCTCGGTTTTGTGACGGAGGTCGGCAGCTCGGTCTCTCACACGGCCATTCTCGCCCGCTCTCTGGGCCTGCCGGCCGTGGTGGCGGTGCCCCGGCTCATCCTCGACTGCCGCGTCGGCCAGCCCGTGATTCTCGACGGCTACAATGGCCTGCTCATCATCAACCCGACGGATGAGACGCGCGAGTATTACCGCGCCCTGCAGGTGGAGAAAGAGAAGGCCTACCAGAGCCTTGTCGATATGCGCGACCTGCCGGCCGAGACGCTCGACGGCCACCGCATCCGCTTGGCCGCCAACGTTGAATATTCCCACGAGTACAGTGCGCTCAAGCGCTTCGGCGCCGAGGGCGTGGGGCTCTACCGCTCCGAGTTCTTCCTGCTGGGCAACGGCAGCAGCCTGCCCGGCGAGGAGGAGCAGTATGAGCACTACCGCCTGCTGGCGGAGAGTTGTGCGCCGCATGAGGTGATCATTCGCACCCTCGATTCGGGCGGAGACAAGCTTCCCTTTGAGGAGCAGGCGGAGAAGGAGGACAATCCCTTTCTCGGCTGGCGCGGCATTCGCGTCTCTCTCAGCCGCCTCGATATGTTCAAGGAGCAGCTGCGCGCCATCCTGCGAGCCTCGGCGCACGGCAAGGTTGGCGTGATGTTCCCGATGATTTCGGGCATCACCGAGGTGCGCGATACCCTCGAGCTGCTGGAGCAGTGCCGTGCGGAACTGCGCGAGCGCGGTCAGGCCTTCGACGAGCACATGCGCGTGGGCATCATGATCGAGGTGCCCAGCGCGGCCGTGATGGCCGATGTGCTGGCCCGCCATGTCGATTTCTTCTCCATCGGAACCAACGACCTGACGCAGTACACCATTGCGGTCGATCGCGTGAACGCCCGCGTAGCCGGGATGTTCCGGCCGACGCACCCCGGTGTTGTGCGCCTCATGTCCCAGACGATGCGTGCCGGTATCCCGACGGCCGTATGCGGAGAGATGGGGGGCGATATTACGCTTGTCCCTCTGCTGATCGGCATGGGGGCTCATGAGCTTTCGGTGAGCATGCACCTCTTGCCGCTGGTGCGCTATGCCATTCGCCACCTGCGCTACAGCGACTGCCTCGAGATCGCGCAGAAGGCCTTGCAGGCCGAAGACAGCTACACCATCCGAAAGCTCTCGAAGGATCTCGCCAAGAAATCCTACCCGGCTCTCTTCGATTGACGTTGCCGGAGCGCACTGCGGGGCAGGGGCGGCATCGCGCTCTGTCGGTCTCCTCTTCCTCCGCAGAGCTCATCCTCAGAGCCTAGGCCCGTCGCGGCGCATGTTGCGGAGTCGACGCGTTTTTCGGGGGAGGCGGCGCGTTTTTTCGGAGGCTCGCGCTGCGCCATGCAGCATAGGTGTCTCTCCGAGCCTCGGACTGCCGGTGTGTCGGCGGCGAGGGCTGCGCCGGAAACTCCTCGGCTGCGCCGCCCCTGCGGCCGGAGAAAGAAGACCCTTAGCCGACGCCGCCGGATTCAGTCGGCGAGCTTGGCGAGCAGCTGCCGGTGGGCAGCCTGCCCGACGGCGACGGGATCCTCGGCGCTGCCTCGCTGCGTGATGCGAATCGGTTGCCCCTCGGGGGTGAAATAGAGAGCGCGGAGCACAAGCGTGCCGCTGACCAGAGCGGCGTAGCCGCCCACAGGCACCGAGCAGTCCGCCTTCAGCGCGTCGAGGAAGGCTCGCTCCGCCGCGACGCAGCAGGACGTTTCGGCGTGATTGGCCGGGGCGACGAGCGCGCGCGTCTCCTCGTCACCGCGCCTGATTTCAAGAGCCACCGCCCCTTGACCGAGCGCCGGCATGAAGGCGTCGGGCGAGAGGTCGACGGCGCAGAAGTGCTGCCCTTCAAACTCGATATCGGGGCCGGTGAAACCCAGACGGTTGAGCCCGGCTCGCGCCAGCAGCGTGGCCGTCATCTCCCTGCTTTCCGCCAGCTTGCGCAGCCTCGTGTGCACATTGCCGCGGATGGGCAGGCAGCGCGCCGACCCTCCCCAGTACGCATCAACGAAGCAGGCGCGGCGCACGCTCCCCGTGCCGATGACGGGGCGTCGGGCCTCGGCGCCCGGCTTGATGACGAGCGTATCGGCGATATCCTCGCGCGGCAGAATGGCGGCGATTTCGAAGGCGGGGTCAAGTTGGCCGGGCATGTCTTTGAGGCTGTGAACTGCGCAGTCAATCTCCCCCGCGGCCAAAGCCTCTTCAATGGCGGCGATGAACACGCCCTTGTCTCCGGTGTTGGTGGCAGCATTGACGCAGTTGAGCGGGATGTCGGTACGCGCGTCGCCGGCCGTGTGAATGATGCGCAGCTGGTGGCGGAGGCCGGGGCAGCTGCGCTGCACGGCTTCGAGGGCGAGAGCTGTCTGAGCCAAGGCGAGCTCGCTGCCGCGAGTACCGATGATGAGATGCTGCTTCATGGGGATGATTCTATAGGATTACGCCGCGCATGCAAGCCAATTCTACGCGGCAGCACGTTGCCGCCTGCGCTTCTGCCGCCGGGCAAAAAGAACGCAGAGCTCGTAGAGCAGATACATGGGCAGAGCCATGAGAAACATCGTGCCCGGATCCGGCGACGGTGCCAGCAGCAGCGCGGCGGCGAAACAGGCGACAAAAGCCGTCGCTCGCGTGCGCTTCATCAGGTCGTAGGTCAGAATGTTGAGCTTAATCAGCGGCAACACCAGCACGGGAAGCTCGAAAATGGCGCCGAAGGTCAGCACCAGCTTCGCCGCAAACGAGAGATAGTAGCCGATGCGCCAGTCGTTCTGAATGCCCATCTGCGCCCCGTAGTTGTAGAAGAAGCCCAGCACGCGCGGCAAGACAGCCAAGTAGGCGAAGGCGCATCCCGCGATGAAGAGCAGGCAGCCCCAAGCCACGCAGCGATAGAGCAAACGCCTTTCGTTCGGCTTTAGCCCGGGGATGATAAAGCCCAGAAGCAGGCGAAGCTGCACCGGAAAGGAGAGAATCAGCCCCGCGAAAAAGGCCAAATTGACCGAGAGCATGAAGGCTTCGGCCGGTTGAAAAGCTCCCATGAGCCGTATCTGCTCGTCTTGCTGCGCGGGGCGCAGCAGGGCGCCCGACGCGTGCAGGGAGAGCGCGAGAGTCAGCTCGTCGGCTTGCTGAGGCTGCGCCAGCACGTCTCGCAGGTAGTCCGTCTGCTCCGCCTCGGGCAGCAGGGCGGCGGCCCGCAGCAGAGCTACGCAACGCGCGGCTTCCCGCACGCGCGCCGACTGCCGAGCGAGCAGCGCGTCGCGAGCCTCGGGAGAGAGCGCGGGCAGAACCTCGGCCAGCCTCTTGGCCGCCAACCAGTCATGCAGCGGCATTCCCTCGGGCAGAGCCTCCCGCTCTTGTTGCAGGCGAATTTGCTCGACGGGGCGGCTGAGAAAGTGCATGATTTGCGGCGTCAGGAAGAAGCAGAGAAGCATCGCCGCGAGCAACACGCCGAGCATGCGCAGCAGGGTGCGGCGAAGCTCCTCCAAGTGGTCGAGCAGCGGCCGCGGCTCATCGCCCGCCGCCCGCCGAGCCTGCAGCGCCTCGCGCGCGCGGAACATGGAGCGCAGCAGCATCATGGCGCATAGATGTCGATGCCGACGCGCCGCAGCAGATCAAGCGAAACGGCACAGGGATCGGGCGCGACCCAGTGCCCGGGCTCCAGCTCGACGGGAGTCAGATCCATACCGTAGGTCGCTTCGAGATAGGGGTGATTGATGCGCCTGCCGAAAGCGCTGCCCGGCGGCGGATCAATGGGCGAGGGGACGTCGCCCGGCAGCACGGGGACATGCCGGCGGCGGAAGGGATCGGGCAGGGGAATGGCCGAAATCAGCGCACGGGTATAGGCGTGCAGAGGGTTGCGGTAGACCACCGATGCCGGGCCGCCTTCGACAATCTTGCCGAGGTACATCACGGCCACGTTGTCACAGACATGCTTGACGACGGAGAGATCATGCGAGATGAAGAGATAGGCGAGCTCCAGCTCACGCTGCAGCATCATGAGCAGATTGAGCACCTGCGACGCGACGGAGACATCGAGCGAGCTGACGGGTTCATCGAGAATGAGCAGCTTCGGCCCCGTCGCCAAGGCTCGCGCAATGCCGATGCGCTGCCGCTGACCGCCCGAGAACTCGTGCGGGAACTTCTCTGCGGCGCTGCGCGGAAGGCTGACGAGATCCAGCAGCGTTTCGACCCGCCTCCGGCGCTCCTGCTTCGTGCCTATCCCCTGAAGTTCGAGGGGCTCGGCAATGATGTGCCGCACATCCATGCGCGGGTTGAGCGAATCAGCCGGATCCTGAAAAACCATCTGCACGTTGCGCCTGAGGTTCCCGAGTCTCCACTGCGGGCGGCATGTGATATCAGTGCCCATGAGCCGGATGTAACCGCCGGTCGGCTCGCAGAGACGGACGATGCAGCGCCCGATCGTGCTTTTGCCGCAGCCGCTCTCCCCGACCAACCCGAGCGTCTCGCCGGCGGCAATGCTGAACGAGACGCCGTCGACCGCCTTGAGCGTACCGCCTTGGCGCGAGAAGAGCCCCCGCTGCACGGGAAAGTGCATCGAGAGATTGCAGACTTCGAGAATAGGTTGCGGTTGAGTGCTCAAGCTTGGCTTACTCTAGCACGCCGGCAGGCTCTTGGCAAGTGCGGATTGAGGGCGGAGCGCAAAGCCCCTCGCGAAGCGTGAGCCTCGCGGGGGGCTTAGAACTCGGGGAAGAGGGGGGAGGGGGAAAAGGAGGGAAAGGCGGGCAGCGGTGCCTCACTGCCAGTCCACGCGATTTTCGTCCTTCCAGATCTTCTCCAATCCGTAAAACTCGCGAGTCTCGTCCGCCATCACGTGAATCATCACGTCGACATAGTCGAGGACGGACCAGAGCGCGTTGGGCGTGCGCTCGGCATAGACGGGCTCGATGCCGTACTGCTCGCCCACTTCCTTGTCCACGTCGCGCAGAACCGCGCGCAGGTGGGGCACGGAGGTGGCCGTGCAGACAATGGCGAAATCGGTGAGCGACGACTGGCCGCGCAGGTCGTAGACGGCAATGTCCGTGGCTTTGGCATCGTCGGCCGCGCGGGCGCAGGCAAGTGCTAATTCCTTACTGTTCATGGTGTTATTCGGTCTCGCTTGTGGTGGTGGCATGCGGTGTGACGCTTCCTCTGCCGCATCTTCGGTTCTGCGTCCTCGTCAACGTGATGGCCGCATCTCCGATCTTGAGGTTCTCGTCAACGCGCATCTCTGTCGGCGGGGCGGGCAGCGTCGCTGCTCTCGTCCTCGCGCTCCTTCTCCTCGTCGCGGTAGGGCGGGGGCTCGTCGTCAGGCGTTTGCAGATCCGTCGGTGCGTCGAGATCCTCGGGGATGGGGGGAGGAAGTTCGCGCACGGGCGGGTCGCTCATTTCACCGGTTTCCAGCAGCTCGGCAATCTGCTTGCCGCTGAGCGTCTCGAACTCGATGAGCTTGTCGGCGATGAGCAGAAGGCGCTCCTTGTTGTCCGTGAGAATGTCCAGAGCGCGTCGGTAGTTCTCCTTGACGATGCGCTGAATCTCCTCGTCGATAATCTGAGCCGTGTGCTCGGAGAAATTGCGCGTCGTCTGCGAAAGATCTCGCGCGAGGAAAACCTCTCCGTGATTCGTGCCGTACTCGATGGGGCCGAGGCGGTCGCTCATGCCGTAGACGCACACCATCTTGCGGGCAATGTCCGTCGCTTGGTGAATATCCATGCGTGCTCCGCCCGAGACATCGCCGAAGACAACCTCCTCGGCGCAGCGCCCGCCCATCGCCATGACGATGTAATCGAGCAGCTCATTCTTGTACTCGCTGTGCTTGTCCTCCTCCGGCAGCATCATCGTAACGCCCAGCGCCGGGCCGCGCGGAATGATGGTGACCTTGTGCAGCGGCAGGCTCTTGGCGAGATCCGTCTTGAGAAGGCAGATCGCGTGCCCGGCCTCGTGAACGGCCGTGTTGAACTTCTCTTTGTCCGAAATCTCCAGCGAACGGCGCTCGCGCCCCCAGCGCACCTTCTCCCGAGCCTCCTCCAGATCCGCCTGAGAGACCACGGCAGCGTTCTTGCGCGCGGCAATGAGAGCCGCTTCGTTGACCAGATTGGCCAGTTCGGCACCCGAGAAGCCGGTGGTTGCCCGGGCAATGGGGCCGAGGTCGGCCTTCGGATCGAGCTTGATCTTGCGGGCATGGACGCGCAGGATCTGCTCGCGGCCGGCGGCATCCGGCAGGTTGACGGTCACCTGGCGGTCGAAGCGGCCCGGGCGCAGCAGAGCGGGGTCGAGCACGTCGACGCGGTTGGTCGCGGCGATGACGATGACATTCTCGTTGGCGGAGAAGCCGTCCATTTCAACCAGCAGAGCGTTGAGCGTTTGCTCGCGCTCATCGTGCCCGCCGCCCACGCCGTGGCCTCGGTGGCGGCCCACGGCGTCAATCTCGTCGATGAAGATGAGGCAGGGCGCGTGTTTCTTGGCCTCGGCAAACATGTCGCGCACGCGGCTGGCGCCCACGCCCACGAACATCTCAACAAAGTCCGAGCCCGAAATGGTGTAAAAAGCCACACCGGCCTCGCCGGCAATCGCGCGCGCCAGCAGGGTTTTGCCCGTACCGGGCGGCCCCACCATCAGCACACCCTTCGGAATGGTGCCGCCGAGGTTGCGGAACTTGCGCGGGTTGCGGAGGAACTCGACAAGCTCCCAGACCTCCTCCTTCGCCTCGGAGATGCCCGCCACATCCTTGAAGGTCACCTTGTTGCGCGAGGGATCCACGAGGCGGGCCCGGCTGCTGGCAAACTTGCGTGCCCCGGCAGGGCCTCCGCCCTGCATGCGGAAGAGGAAGAAGAGCAGCAGCAGCACGATGAAGATGGAGAAGACGTTGAGCAGGATGGAGCCCCAGGTGTTGTTGTCCACCCGATAGCTGGCCTGATTGCCGAGCATGTCGCGCACTTGGTCGCCTTGGAAGCTGCGGTTGAACTCAACCATCACGGGCTCGACATCCTTCTTGGTGGCCTTGACGTCCGTTTCAAGCCTGTAGTTGCCGATGATGTACCACTTGTCGCCGTCGCGGACGAGACGCGTGTTTTCATTCGCATTCCGGCTGTTGAGCACGAGGCGTCCCTCCTCCCCCAGCTTGGTCAGGTCGCGGATGGACCAAAGCCTGTCCGTTCCGGCCGCCGGAGCGTAAGGAGCCGCTAAATCCCCGCCCTCGGTGATGCCGTAGCGGTTGCAAAGCTGGCGCATCTCTTCATTGTCAGTGACCGGGATGTAAAAAGCGCGCGCGGCACTGGTCGGTTGCTGGCGGTATTTGTAGGCCGTGATGCTCGCCTCGCTCGACGTGTCACTCATCGTGACCTCGATGGGGAACTCCTTGGGGTTGTTCGTGACGATGGCACCGCTGCGGAAGTCGTGGCGGAACTCGTCGAGCGTCAGACGTTTGGCCGAGCTGCCGCCGTCAAACGAGAAGGCCAGAACGAGAATGCCCGCGATGACGGCAATGAGAATCCACATGCCCCAGTTGCTCTGGGGTGCTGACGGTTTGACCGGAGGAGGGGTACCGTTGTCTTTCTGATTCGGATCAGGCATGAGTTTGTCGTGTTGGCGGGGATTCTAGCGCAGATGTGCGCTCTTGTGAATAAGTTTTCGAGACATACAGGCTGAAAAGGTGGTGCCGGGGCGATTTTCGCGTCTGCTGACGGCGATTTCGCGTCGTTCACCGCGATTCGGGAGCCCGGGAGACGGCCTGACCGCACCCGGTGCAGCTGCGGATGCCGTGCTGCGGGAGGGGGGCGTCAGAGCAGGTGCCCCATGCGGTCGCGCTTGGTCTCCATATAGTGGCGGTTGTCGTCATTGGGCGGGATGCTGATGGGAACCTGCTCCACGATGTCGAGCCCGTGCCCCGCCAGACCGACGATTTTGCGCGGATTGTTCGTCAGCAGCCGCAGGTGGCGCACCCCCATATCACGCAGAATCTGGGCGCCGACGCCATAGTCGCGCAGGTCGGCGGGGAAACCGAGCTTGATGTTGGCATCCACCGTATCATAGCCCTGCTCCTGAAGCTTGTAGGCGTGCAGCTTGGCGGCAAGCCCGATGCCGCGCCCTTCCTGGCGCAGGTAGAGAATGACGCCGCCCTCCTGCGCGACGCGGCGCATGGCGGCATGCAGCTGGCTGCCGCAATCGCAGCGTCGGCTGCCGAAGACATCGCCGGTCAGGCATTCGCTGTGCACGCGGCAGAGGACGGGTTTGTCCGAGTCGATTTCGCCGTGCACGAGGGCGAGATGCGTCTTGCCGTCCACCTTGGAGTGGTAGGCGTGGCAGATGAACTCACCGAACTCGGTGGGCAATTTAACCGTTTCCTCGCGCTCGACGAGTTTTTCCGTGTGCTGGCGGTGTTCGATGATTTGAGCCAGCGAGCAGGCCTTGAGGCCGTACTGCTTCTGGAAGCTGCCCAGCTCGCCGAGGCGAGCCATGGTGCCGTCCTCCTTCATGATCTCGCAGCAGACGCCCACGGGTTCCATGCCCGCGATGCGCAGCAGATCGACGGTCGCCTCGGTGTGTCCGGCGCGGCGCAGCACGCCGCCCTTGCGCGCCTTGAGCGGGAAGCAGTGGCCCGGTTGCACGAAATCGTCAATCCTCGCCTTCGGGTCGGCGAGCTTCATCGTGGTGATCGATCTTTCAAAGGCGCTGATGCCCGTCGTGGTGCCCTCTTTGGCATCGACGCTGACGGTGAAGGCCGTGTGGAGCTTCTCCGTATTGTGCTGCGCCTGCATCGGCAGCCCGAGTGATTCGACGCGCTCGGGAGCCATGGGCACGCAGATGAGGCCGCGGGCGTGCGTGGCCATGAAGTTGATGTTCTGCGGCGTGGCAAACTGCCCGGCGCAGATGAGATCCGCCTCGTTCTCTCGGCTGGGATCATCGGTGACGAGGATGAGCTTGCCGAGTCGGAGGTCTTCAACGACCTCCGCGAGCGGGGAGTAGACGATGGGGTCGACGCCGTCGGCCACCGGAACGGAGCCTTGCGGCGCCAAGCTGCTCAAGTCGCATCCTGACGGCGTGCAGCAGGGCTGCGCCGCCACATCGCGGCACGCCGGCAACTCGGGCTCTCGGTGCGAGCCGCAGAGGCAGTCGCCTTCGCCGCTGACGGAGGCATCGCATTGTTGGATGAAGTCGTTGATGTCAAAGACGCCGTTCTTGGAATGAAACTCGACGGGATTCATGCGTTGATGCGTGGAGTGGAGGAAGGAGGGATGCGCTGATTCCGGCCGCGCGGGCCGCGGCGGAATCAGCAGTGTGTATTGATGTTATTTGCTCATTTTTGCCCACGAGTCGCGCAGCCCCACCGAGCGGTTAAAGACGGGGTGCTCGGGGCTGTGGTCGTAGCGGTCGGCCACGAAGTAGCCCGTGCGCTCGAATTGGCAGAGGAACTCGTTGGGTGCGGCCGCCAAGGCGGGCTCGACGACGGCATCGCGTATCACGGTGAGCGAGTCGGCATTGAGCGAGGCGAGGAAGCCCTCGGGGTTGGCATCGGGAGCCTCATCCTTGAAGAGGCGGTCGTAGAGGCGCACCTCGGCGCGAACGCCGTACTTGGCCGACACCCAGTGAATGGCGCCCTTGCACTTGATGCCCTCGGGCGGGTTCGAGCCGATGGTGCCGGGGATGATTTCCGCGCGCAGCTCGGTGACTTCGCCGTCGGCATTGCAGTCGTACTCCTTGGCAATGATGCAGTAGCCGCCGCGAAGGCGCACGCAGGCCCCGGGAGAGAGGCGCTTGTACTTCTTGGGCGGATCGATCATGAAGTCATCCTTGTCAATCCAGACCTCGCGGGTGAGCGTGATGCTGCGGTTGCCCAGTTTGGGCTTCTCCGGGTTGATGACGACTTCGACTTCCTCCTCGAAGTCCTCGGGCAGATTGGTGAGCACGAGCTTGAGGGGGTGCAGGACGGCCATGCGGCGCTCGGCATTCGTGTTGAGCTCATTGCGAACGGCATTCTCAAGCCTGGCCACGTCGGTGTTGCCGTTGAACTTGGTGATGCCGACGCCCTCGCAGAAGTCGACGATGGCGCGGGCGGGGTAGCCGCGGCGGCGCATGCCGCAGATCGTCGGCATGCGCGGGTCGTCCCAGCCGGCGACGTAACCCTCTTCGACCATCTGGCGCAGCTTGCGCTTGCTCATGACCGTGTAGGTGATGTTGAGGCGCGAGAACTCGCGCTGCTTCGGCCGTGCCGGCACCGGGCAGTTCTCGATGACCCAGTCGTAGAGCGGACGGTGATTTTCAAACTCGAGCGTGCAGAGCGAGTGCGTAATGTGCTCCCATGCGTCCTCCAGCGGGTGGGCAAAGTCGTACATCGGGTAGATGCACCACGTGTCGCCCGTGTTGTGGTGGCGGTCGTAGGAGATGCGGTAGATGACCGGGTCGCGCATGTTCATGTTGCTGCTGGCCATGTCGATTTTGGCGCGCAGCACGGCCGCGCCGGCCTCGTACTTGCCGGCCTTCATCGCCTCGAAGAGCGCGAGATTCTCCTCGGGCGCGGTGTCGCGGTAGGGCGAGGCCGTGCCGGGGGTGCGCAGATCACCTCGCTGTAGGCGCATGGTCTCGCGATCCTGAAGATCGACGTAGGCGAGTCCCTTCTTGATCAGCGCGACGGCGCAGTCGTAATAAAAGTCAAAGATGTTCGAGGCCCAGTAGAGATGCTCGCCCCAATCAAAGCCCAGCCAGTGGATGTCTTCCTGAATCGAGTTGACGAACTCGATGTCTTCCTTGCAGGGGTTGGTGTCGTCAAAGCGCAGGTGGCAGACGGCGCCGAGGTGGGCATACTCCTTCGCGATGCCGAAGTCAAGACAGATGGCTTTCGCGTGGCCGATGTGCAGATAGCCGTTGGGTTCGGGCGGAAAGCGCGTGATGGGCACGGTGCAATGCCCCTCTGCCAAGTCCTTGGCGACGATTTCGCGTATGAAGTCTAGTTTCTCCTCGTTTGCCATGCGCGGCATTGTACTCTCCTTGCGCTGACAAATCAAGCTCAATCACGGGGAATGACACGCCGCAGGTTCAGCAGAGCGCGCCGCCGGGAAGGCGGCAAACCGGACTCGGCGCCCCCTCAGATGTCGCGGAGGCGCGACAGGCGTTCCTTGAGGGCGATGACGGCGGGGTGGGCGAGGATGCGGCCGATGGCCGTGGCCGGAATCGGGTGCTCGGGAGCGCAGACGGTCAGCGGGGAGGGCAGCTTGGCGATGATCGCCTCCTCCGTGGGGCGCAGCGTGCCGACGTAGTCGCCGTCGAGCTGGTAGGCCAACTTGGATTCGGCGCTGATGACTCCCTCCTGCAGCTGGCAGAACTGCGTGGCCTGACTGGTGTTGCGGTTCGTGCCGCCGAGCTGCATCATGCTCGAGATAATCTCAATGACAATGCCCATGCTCTCCTGCTGAATCATGACGGCATCGAGCAGGCCGTCGTCGCAGGCGGCATCGGCAAAGAGGCGCGCCTCGCCGCCGTAGCGTTTGCCGTTGCCCAGAATGAGCTGCGTGCCGATGATTTCTTCGCCGCCGGGCAGGGCGAGGGTGATGACGGCGTGGTGCTCGGTGGCGACTCGCAGCGCGGTGATGAGGTGCGAAGCCGCTCCCAGAAAGCGCTTCATGTTGGGCGTGATGAGCTCGACGACGCGGGCGTCGGGGCCGAAGCCCGCCATTTGCAGAAAGGGCTCGCCGTTGACGGTGAAAATGTCGACCTTTTTGCGCGTCTGCCCCATGATGGCCTCGAGCGCGATATCGAAGCGACGACTGCCGATGCCCAGCTCGCGGGCAAAGACGTTCATGGTGCCGCTGGGTAGGATGCCCAGTGCCGTCGGCGTGTCGAGCAGCCCGCGTGCAACCGTCTTGAGGGTTCCGTCCCCGCCGGCGGCCGCGACAACGGGTTCGCCGCGCTCCGCGAGGTCGAGAGCCTGCCGGCTCATCTGTTCGGGCGAATCCGAGCTGATGAGCCGAAAGTAGCCCTCGTGCGCACTGAGCCACTTGCGAAGCCCCGAGCGAAAGAGGCTGCCGGCGCGCGTGTTGAGAAGCAGCGGCACCGGGTGCTCGGGCAGGGGGGGCATGGCTCCTCCCGCAACCTCGAATGCCGGGTTCGCCTCCTCCCCGGGCCGAGATGCCTCCTCCCCGAGGCGAGTGGTCTCTTCGACGAGCCGGGGGGGCTCTTCGCTGGGCAGAGCTTTGTTCATGCGGATGCGGCGTCCTGCTCCTCTCGCCTTCTCAGCAGATGAGACAGAGAACCGGAAGGATGAAGAGGGAAAGGGATACGGTGAAGGAGGGAGAGTCGATGAGGTCGAAGATGCCGCCGATACCCGGCAGCAGCGAGCCGCTGTCCTTGACGCCGAGCCCGCGCTTGATCAACGAGCCGGCGAGGTCGCCGAAGACGGCCACCACGAAGATGACGGCCGAGAAGAGCGTGAGGAAGAGCGTATCCGCCGAAGCCAAAATCCCATGCCCCAGAAGGACGCCGAGAGCCGTCGTGATGATGAAGGAGCCGATGATGCCCTCCCAGCTCTTTTTCGGCGAGACGGCGGGGCTGAACCGCGCGGTGATGAACTTGCCGCCGAAGGGCACGCCCGTAACGTAGGCCCAGATGTCGCTCATCTTCGTAACGAGGACGATCCAGAGCAGGAAGTGACACTCTTCGTGACAGCCCTTGAAACAGAACCAGAAGGCGAAGCAGAGAAGCCAGACGGGATAGACGAAGGCGAGTATCGTTTCCGCCGCGCCGGCAAGGGCAAGCTGCCCGCTCTTGCCTTTGTAATCCATGGCGAGGATCTGGCGTGCGAAGGCTAGAATGCTGTAGAGCGCCAGCCCGCCCCCTCCGAGCATGACGGCGGACAGAAGCCCGGCTCCCTGAAGCTGCGGGCTGCAAATAACTCCCTGCGTGATGAGCAGCAGCAGCCAGGGGTAGACGAGGCCGCCGACGAGCACCAGCGGGCGGTCTGCCGCACGCCCCTTGAGCATGCGGTACCACTCGATCGTTGTCAGGTTGCAGAAGAGGGCGATGAGGATGCCGTAGCCGAGCGGTTCATCCCAAGCGACGGCGCCGCCGAGGATGGACAGCAGGATGACGGTGCTGAAGGTTCGCTCCCAAAAGGTCTTGGTTTTCGGGGTCATGGTTATGTTGGTGGGGTGACTTGCGCGGAACGCGAGCTCCGTGCTCGGCGCTTAAACCTGCGCTGCGAGCATGAAGGTGAGAGGAGTGGGGTGTCGGGCAGAGAGGCGGCGGAGCCGAAACGGCTCCGCCGCCGAGAGTGTGGCTGATGAATCAGTGTCCGCCTTGGCAGAGCAGGCAGCCCCAGCCGGCGCGGATGTCGGCGAAGAAGTCATTGCCCTTGTCATCCACGAGGATGTAGGCGGGGAAGTCCTTCACCGTGATTTTCCAGATGGCCTCCATGCCGAGCTCGGGGTACTCGAGGCACTCGATGGAGGTGATGCAGTTCTTGGCGAGGTCTGCCGCGACGCCGCCGATCGAGCCGAGGTAGAAACCGCCGAACTTCTTGCAGGCATCGGTGACGCACTGAGCGCGGTTGCCCTTCGCAATCATGATCATGCTGCCGCCGTGGCTCTGGAAGAGCTCGACGTAGGGATCCATGCGACCGGCCGTCGTCGGGCCGAAGGAGCCGGAGGGATAGCCTGCGGGAGTCTTGGCGGGGCCGGCGTAGTAGATGGGGTGATCCTTGATGTACTGCGGCAGATCCTTGCCGGCGTCCAGCAGCTCCTTGAGCTTGGCGTGAGCAATGTCGCGACCCACGATAATCGTGCCGGTGAGCGAGAGGCGCGTCTTGACCGGGTATTGGCTGAGATCCGCCAGCACCTCCTTCATCGGGCGATCGAGATTGATGGGCACACCGGCGCTCTTCGTCTCGCGCAGCTCGGCCGGGATGTACTTGCCGGGGTCATACTCCAGCTCTTCGATGAAAATACCCTCGGGCGTGATCTTCGCCTTGGCGTTGCGATCCGCCGAGCAGGAGACGCCCAAAGCCACCGGGCAGGATGCCCCGTGGCGAGGCAGGCGCACCACGCGCACGTCGAGCGCGAACCACTTGCCGCCGAACTGGGCGCCCAGCCCGAGCTTTTCGGCCTCTTTCTTGAGCTCGTTTTCGAGCTCGATGTCGCGGAAGGCCCGGCCGTGCTCGTTGCCGCCGGTGGGCAGGCTGTCGTAATACTTCGTCGAAGCCAGCTTCACCGTCTTGAGGCAGAGCTCCGCGCTCGTGCCGCCGATGACGAAGGCCACGTGGTAGGGCGGGCAGGCCGCCGTGCCGAGCGTGCTCATCTTCTGCACGAGGAAATTCTTGAGCGTCTTGGGATTGAGCAGAGCCTTCGTCTCCTGATAGAGGTAGGTCTTGTTGGCGGAACCGCCGCCCTTGGCGATGAAGAGGAAGCTGTACTCCATGCCGTGATCGGTGGCAAAGAGGTCAATCTGAGCGGGCAGGTTCGTGCCCGTGTTGATCTCCTTGTACATGTCGAGCGCGACATTCTGCGAGTAGCGCAGGTTGTTCTTCGTGTAGCAGTCGTAGGCGCCGCGGGAGATGTACTCCGCATCGTTGAAGCCCGTCCAGACCTGCTGGCCCTTCTTGCCGACGCAAATGGCCGTGCCCGTGTCTTGGCAGAGGGGCAGTACGCCCATGGCAGCCACCTCGGCGTTGCGCAGCATCGTCAGCGCGACGCTCTTGTCGTTCTCCGAGGCTTCGGGATCACTCAGGATGCCCTTAACCATCTCAAGATGCTCGGGGCGCAGGTAGAAGGAGACGTCGTGCCAAGCCGTCTCAGCCAGCAGGCGAAGCCCCTCGGGCTCGACCTTGAGTATGGGCTTGCCTTCAAACTCTCCGATGCTGACGTAGTCTTTCGTGAGCAGGCGATACTTGGTGGTATCTTCCCCCATGGGGAACATTTCCTGATAGACAAAGGGAGGTGTTGCCATAACGACCTTATTTGTACCACCGCCGCCGCCGAAAAGCGAGCACAAAATACGACCCGCCTCGGCAAGACAAGGAAGGGAGCAGCAGACACCCTGCTGCTCCCTTCCGAAATAGGGGGCGCGAAACGCCGAGCCGCCTAGCCGCCGCTGCAATCCGAACGCGGAGACGCGAACGCGGCGACGGCGCTCGGTGCGTCAGGCTTCGGGCGCGACGGCTGCGCGCATGATGGACTCGGCCAGCGGCTGGTCGAGCGGCAGCACGCCGGGCAGAGTCATCGCGTTGCCGTTCTCGTCGTGGCAGGCCGCGTGCGCCATAGCGGTGTAGTCCGCGTCAGCCGGAATGCCGAGCTCCTGCATGGTCTGCGGCAGACCGATCGCGCGGTACCACGAGCGCAGGCGGGCGATACCCTCGCGGATAACGCTCTCCGTATCGCGGTTGGCGGCAACACCCATCACATTGACGGCCCACTGAGCGAAGATACCCGGGTTGGCGTGCCAGACAGCCTCCATGTAGGGCGGCACCACAACGGCCAGACCGCCGCCGTGCGGCACATCGTAGACGGCACTCAACTCGTGCTCGAGCCTGTGGCAGGCCCAGCTCTGCTCGCGACCGATGCCCAGCAAATCGTTGTGCGCGATCGTGCCGCTGAGCGCGAGCTGCCCCCAGGCGTTGACATCCTTCGGGTTGTCGCGCAGCACGAGAGCCTGCTGCATGATGGTGCGCATCGTCGCCTCGCTGAGAGCGTCCGAGAGCTGCGTATCCGTCGTGTTGCTGAAGTAGCGCTCGAAGATGTGGCAAAGCATATCGCAGGCTCCGTAGGCCATCTGAGCCGGCGGAAGCGTGAGGAAGAGCTCGGGATCGACGATGCTCAGCACGGGGCGCAGCAGCTGGTGCTCGGCGGCGAGCTTGCGGCTGGTCTCTTCGTTGGTGATAACCGTGTTGGGGCTGTTCTCGCTGCCGGCTGCCGGGAGCGTCAGAATCGTGGCGACGGGCAGGGGGGTAAAGTCGACGGCGAGACCCTGCGTGTAGTAATCCCAGACATCGCGGGGAGCAGGCACACCCAGAGCAATGGCCTTGGCCGAGTCAATGACACTGCCGCCGCCGACGGCCAGCACGAGGTCGACCCCCTCAGCCCGGCAAAGCTCGATACCCTTGCGGGCCAGGGACAGGCTGGGGTTGGGCTTGACGCCGCCCAGCTCGACGAAATCGACGCCGGCAGCCTTCAGCGAGTCGACGACGCAGTCATAGAGACCCGTGCGGCGAACGCTGCCGCCGCCGTAGTGCAGCAACACCTTGCGAGCCAGAGGCTTGACGAGTTCTCCGATGCGGGTGCGCTGGCCGGGGCCGTAGACGTAGTGAGTGCGGTTGAAGTAATCAAAGTTGAGCATACAAGCATGCTAGCCCCAAATCGCCGCGTTGGCAAGCTTGAAGAGCGGGAAAAGAGCCGCATGTCTCACTTTTCGCTCATCCGCGAATGAAGCGGCGGGCCTGATAGCAGTAGTTGGCACCGCTCCAAAGCGTGAGAAGGAGGCTGATCCAGAGGAAGGCGGCGCGCAGACCCTCACCGATGCTGCCGAAGAGAAGCTCGGGAAGCGGGAAAAACAGGTTGGCACCGTAGGCGAGCAGCAGAAGGCAGTCGATACAGTAGGCAAGCTGGAAACCCGTCTTCCACTTTCCGCACCAGTCGGCCGCCATCACGTAACCCTGAGCAACGGCCAGCTGCCGGATACCGGTAACGAGAAACTCGCGGAAAATAATCACAATCGTCACCCAGAAGGGGCAGAGATGCACCCCCGTCAGGTAAATGTAGGCCGCGCTGACCAGAATCTTGTCCGCCAAGGGGTCGATGAGCTTGCCGAAGTTCGTCACCTGATTGAGCTTGCGGGCCAGATAACCGTCGAAGAAGTCGGAAACGGCGCCGATGACGAAAGCCCAGAATGCGATGCAGCGCGCAAGACTCAGCGGCACCAGAATCCCGGCGCTCTCCTCGCTGATTTCAGCGACGAGTGAAGGATGGGCAGCGTCCCACGCCAGAGCGCAGGTAAAGACGATAACGCAGAAGATGCGCGTCAGAGTGATGCAATTGGGCAGGTTGAACATACCGTTACGCGGGTATATTAGGTGATAACGGATTGAATGGCAAGTCCAAATTCTTCCCAATGCGCGCAGGGCTTTCACGCGCGCACTCGCGAGCTCACGGCGTCAGGATAAAACACGGCCGCGGATCAACGCAGCCGTCGAACCACCGGGAGCTCACGAAGAGCCTTCGGGTGTTCAGGGTGTTCAGGGTGTTCAGGGTGTTCAGGGTGTTCAGGGTGTTCAGGGTGTTCGAGCTGTTCAAGGTGTTCAGGGTGTTCCGCTGCGCTGCGGTCGCGCCGAGGCGGCTCGACGCCTCCCCGGACACCGCCGACCGCGGCAGAGTGCCTCTCGTTCGTCTCCCCCGCAAAGCTCTCCGCGGCGCTTGCTCCGGCATGCTCCGGCAAAACAGCTTGACAAATGGCTCGCGTATTGGTAAGGGGAGTATCTGCCTCCGTCATGAAACTACGCTCTCTTTCCGTCATCCTTCTCCTGCAGGCTCTGCCGAGCCTCGTTTACGCCGCCTCGACAGACAGCTCCCTCGGCTCTGTGATCCTGCCCGATGCTCAGGGATCCCTGCGCTTTGTCGCCGCGGGGGTCAATGTTGCCGATATCTCATCCTCCGACCGCTTTTACGACAACGGCAAGGGCTATTACTGGCAGGAAGAGTCGCTCTATGAGAAGGCCATGGAGGAATACCGAAAGGCGGGAGATTGGAGCTTCCTCGGCGATCTGACGTCTCGCGTGCCGGAGTCGGCCAACGAGAACGGCGAGTTTTACGTCAACCTGACGAATGACGGGGACTCCTGCTGGTACAACGCCGGCAGCAATGTCCTCCAATACTGGCAGAGCTACTACGGCGTCTTCTACCGAGGCGTCGGGGACAACGGCACGGACAACGCGCTGCCTTACGGCCATACCTATGCGGAGCACTACCTCGAGGCCCTAGCGGGTACGCAGTCGCTGCAGGTGGACATGCTCTTTTACGACAACTGGGTCGACGACGGCGGCAACACCGAGATGAGCGCTTCTTGGTATCTGGCCGGAGATACGTCCTTCCCCGAGCTTAACGACAATGCCGCCTCGGCCGGTTTCTTCCGTGATTACTTCGCTGCGACGGCGCCCTGCGTGATGGAGTTCCGGGATGAGGGCTTCAGCATGAGTGAGCTGCGGGATTTGCTCATCGACGGGTTAGGCTTGACGGCAAATGCCGACGGCTCGTTCACGCAGAGCGAGGTCGGCCGGATCATCGACTTCGGCATCAGCAGCGACGCGGGTGGCCACGCCATCACCTGCTACGGGGCTGAGTTCGACGCCGCCGGAAATGTGACCTCCGTGCTGATCGCCAATTCGGACGATACGGTTTACGGCACCGAGCGCCTGTACCTGAAGAGCGAGAACGGTCGCGTCTACCTCTACTCCGATGAAGCCTGCGAGCAACGTTGGGATTACGCCGATGAAGAAGACTGGTATGTTGACCTGATCGGCTACATCAATACCCCGGATTCCCTCAGGCGCATGTATGCTCAGTACACCGACGCGCAGAATCCCCTCGTCTGGAACGGCAGCAACGGCAGCTGGGACGCCGACGCCCCGGCGGCTGACCCCGACCTTTTGCCCACCGAGGCCACCGGCTGGGATGTCTACGTCACCGAAGGCGCCTTCACCGACTACTACCACTCGTGGTATGATGCATCCCGCCCCCTCGAATTCGGCGACCGCGGGCTGGGCGGAGAGATCGAGGTGAAAGGCAACATCACAGCCGGAGCCCTCAGCTTCAACAGCGACGCCTACCGCTACAGCCTCCGCGGCGAGGGTGACAATACCGTCACCGCCGCCTCGCTGAACATCACGGGCAAGGGCGGCGTGACCCTGAGTGCCGTGAACCTCAGCGTCTCCGAGGCTACCATCAGCGCAGGATCCCTGACGCTCGGCAGCGGTGCGGCCCTCACGGGGGGCGAGCTCTGCGTCACCGGCGGCTCCTCTCTCGTGTTCGACGGCGGCAGCTTGGGTAGTTCGGAGGCTCTCTTCGGCTCGGGCAGTCTCCTTGCGGTTTCCGGCAACGGCGGCAGCTTCACCGGCAACTCGCTCACCCTGGGGCAGGGCGCCACCCTCACGATGGACTTGAGCAGCGGTGCCGGGCAGACGGAAGCCCTGCTGAGCGTCAGCGGGCAGATGAACCTCACCGGCAGCGTCTTCCTGATGCTCGGCGAGCAGCCGGAGGAAGGCGCCGTCTACTGCCTGATGGACTTCACGGGCGGCACCGCCCCCTCGAACTGGCAGAGCATGTTCACCGGCTACACCGGCACGCTGGAACTGTCGGACAACGTGCTCTACCTCATCAACAACGAAGACGTCCTCTATTGGAAAGGCGGCAACGGCACTTGGGAAACACCCTCGTGGTCTTCATCGCAGGGCGGTGCGGACAGCTTGGAGTTCCGCGACGGCGCCTTCGTCTGCCTGATGGGCGCATCGACAAGCGAAGCCATCGAAATACAAGAGACGCACCAAGTGCGGGGCATGTCCTTTGACGGCCGGTACGTCCTCTACACCCTCTCCGACGTCTCGCTGGAAGGTCTCAGCAAACTTGAACTCAAGGAGAACGCAGCGGTGGAGCTGGGGGTGGAGACCGACATGTCCCAAGCCACCGTCAGCCTGGCTGCCGGCAGCGAACTCGTCCTGTATTCCTCTGCCGAGATGCGCCTTCTGAAAAACGAGGGCAGCCTCGTGCTCCAGAGCGGAGACCTGAGTCTCCGCGAAGCCACGCAGAGCAGCGGCTCCATCACCCTTTCCGACGGCTCCATCACCTTGGGCGGCGCTGCGAACAGCCTTGGCGCTCTGAATGCCTCCGGGGAGCTCCGCGCGTCCGGCACCCTGCGTTTGACCGACGCCGCGGGAGTCTCCTCCGTCGGAAGCGTCTCCGCGGCAGACCTGAGCATCGCCGCTGAGGCGGGGCACCGGCTCAGGCTGGGCTCAGACTCCTCCCTGAGGGACGTTCAGGGCGGCGCATGGGAGCTCGGAGGCCGCTTGGAGCTGGCCGCATCCTCCTCCGTCGATGAGCTGGACTTCGGCACTCAGGGAAGCCTCAGCCTGGGCAGCGGAGCCTCCGTCAGCGTCTCGGGTGAAGTCCGCGGTACCGGTTCCGTCATCATCGCGCAGCCTCACGAGGCGGCAACCCCGTACCTCTCCGCCGGCTCCGTCAGCACCGGCTGCCTCATAGACTTCTGCGGGGTGCAAGACAGCTCGATTCTCAGTGAGCTCACCTCCGGACAAAAGCTTGTGCTGGCCACCGTCAGCGGAGATAACGCAGGCAGCTACAGCTTTGACGGGAAGACGGAAACGCAGATCGGCGATTACCATTACAGCTTGGTGCAGCAGAATCGGCAAGTCTACATCCTTCCCCACCTCGACATAAACGAGTGGGTCGGGCAGAGCGGCGCCTCTTGGATGACCGCCGACGCGTGGACCTCCGCCGCATCCCCTGACCGTGACACGAAGCTCTCCTTCCAAGGTGCGGGCGACGCCCTCGTCACGCTCGGAGAGGCCCGCGCGGACGAGGTCATCGTCGAGTACAACCTCGACGATAAGCCGGAGGGCTACACCTGGGAGAACGGAAGCCTCAGCGCCGCATCGCTCAGCGTGCGCAGCGGCAGCGTCACTCTGGCTGACACGGCATCGGCAACCCTGCAGAGCACGCAGGTGAGCGGCGACGGGCAACTCATCATTCTGGGCCGACTGGAGACCGCCGAGATGCAGGCCACCGCCGTCACCCTCGACGGCGCGGGCACCCTGACGCTCGGCAGCGGCTCATCCGTGCAGCAGCTGCTGGCCGGCGCGAACAGCGTCGGCACAACGCTCGCCGTTTCCGGGGGCTCGGTTTCGATCGGTACGGCCGCGGTGGACGGCGTGAGCGTTGCAGACGGCGCGACGTTGCGGGCGACCTCGCTAACCCTCACGGGCAGCAACAGCGCCGTCACCGGTGCGGTGCAGGCCGATGAGCTCACCGTGGCGCTTGCCGGCTGCTCGCTCGGAACGCTGATGGTCGATTCGCTGATCTTCTCGGACATCGGAACAGCGGGGGCAAGGGATGCCGCGCTGACGGTCTCCTCCCTCACCTCGCTGACGCCGGAGGAGGACGTCCGGCTGAACTTCAGCAGCCTCAACGTCAGCGAGGACGGCGTGTACACCCTCCTCTCCTGCACCTCGGCTCCGAGCTCCGGCTTCGTCCTGACGGAGGCGGCCAAGCAGTATCTCTCCTCGCTGCGCTTCAACGCCGAGCTCGTCGTGGACGGCAACTCGGTGGCGCTGGAACTCGACACCTTGGGCGCCATGGTGTGGAGAACGAACATGGCGGCGGATGAAACGGGCGTCTACACCGTTCCGCTTGGCGGCGCCGATATGTATCAGGGGCTTGTGCCGATTCAGTACGTCGTTGTCAACGGAGACAAGACGCTTGACTACACGCAGGCGGATCCGGGCTCGGCCTCGGTGCCTTCGCTCGGTGCGGTGGTGCGCAATATGAGCGGCATCGCCGGCAAGACGCTGAGCTTCGTCGGCAACGGCATCGAGGTGGATCGCGTCACCTTCGTCAATGATGCGGAAGATGTCGCCGCGGGCGCTCACGGCATTGCCGGAGAGAAAATCACGCTGCAGGTGGGCGCAACGGCAGAGGAATTCGCCGGGATGCGCGCGAGCGGCATTCTGACGGACGAAGACGGCTCCGAGAACCGCGCGCTGACGGTCGGCGGCGTCGAGCTCAGCTCGGCGGCCCTCGTGATTCGCGATGAGGACGGGGTGAAGTTCACCACGGGCGTGCTCAACGGCGATGCGGACTCGTCCATCGCCGGCGAAATTCACATCAACGGCGCGGGCGGTTTCTTCAGCGGCAAGGCAGATACCCTTGCGGGAGGAGCCGACATTGTGCTGGAGAGCGGAGCCGAACAGAGCTTCGCCCGCGGCGAAGGCCTGCGGATATCCGGCAGTGCCGGCTCCGCCACCCTTGCCGGGAACACCCTCGGCGCGTTGGAAACCACCGGCGCCGACATCCGCCTCACACCCTCGGGCAGTACCACCGCCCCGAGCCCGGTTGCACTTGAGGAGCGCTCCTCCATGCAGGGCGGCACCCTCACGGCGACGGTGGACGCAGACAGAGCGTTTGGCGGCGAGGGGGCTGAAAGCGCCATCTTCAGCGGGGCGTCCATTGCCCTGCAGGGCACGCACTTGGTGCTCAACTCCGCCGCGAGCGCGGGAACGATGGTGGCCGACGTCGACCTCAGCCGGACGGACGGTTTCGTCATCACGCAGCTGCACGAGCAGGGGCAAGGCAGCGCCGCCGGAGTCTCCGTCAGCTTCGCTTCCGGTCTGCTCCATAAATACTTCGGCAACGCGACGGTGCAGGGCAATCAGGTGCTCGCCTCGCGCAACGCGAGTTATTACGCGAATGCCGCCGCCGTCTCGCCCAACGGCGGGGCCGGCCTTGCCTTGGCGGATGCGGCTCTCGTGGCCTTCAACCCGCAGGCAGGCGCCAACAGCGCGTCGCTGCCCGATCTGGCCGCTCTGCTCAACAGCTTGGATGCCTCCATCGCCGCGGGGGACCGCGCAGGTGCCGATCGCCTCGGCGCGACCTTCGCGGGTGCCGAGGCTGCGGGCATGGGCATGGCCTTCGCTCATGATATGGAGCGCCAGCTGCGCGCCATCCGCAACCGAACAACGACGATGGGCGCAGATGACGAATACGTGAACCCGGATATGCCCTACTTCAACGCATGGATCAACGCCGAGGGCGATTATCGGCGGGTGAATCGCGACGGCACGGCCCCGGGCTACACCCTCAGCAGCTGGGGCGGCACGCTGGGGGCGGATGCGGACATCTCGCCGCAGCTCACGGCAGGTCTGGCCTTCACGGCCATGTACGGCGACTACCGGGCGGTGAGCAACGGCGTGGCGCAGGGAGATCTCGACAGCTACTATGTGACGCTCTTCGGGCGCTTCGGCGGCCGTTCCGCTTGGGTGCACACCCTCGTGGCCTCGGTGGGCGTGGCCGACGCCTCGCTGAAGCGCACGGTGACGCACGCCAACGGCAGCTACACGGCGGAGGGGGATACGACGGGCATGGGATTCGGCCTGCTCTATGAGCTCGGCTACACGATTGCTCTGAATGAAGAGGCGACGACTTGCCTGCAACCGGTGCTCAACCTGAGCTACGTGCACACGGCGCTGGACGGCTACCGCGAGAGCGGGAGCGATGCCGCGCTGAACTTCGGCAACCGGAAGATGGATTCGTTCACGGTGGGGTTGGGCGCACGCCTGCAGACGCAGGTGGGCGAGACGGTCTACAACCGCACGTCGATGTTTGAGTCGCGCGCGCTGCTGAAGTTCACGACGGGCGACCGCCATAGCTCCATGCATACGGCACTCGCGAGCCTGCCGGAGATGCAGGCGCGAGTGAAGTCGGAAGAGCAGGGAGCGATCGGCGCGGAACTCGGCGCCGGCCTGTCGGTACCGCTGGGAGCCCAATCGGGCACGCTCTTCTTCGATGCGTCGCTCGAAGCCTACAGCGGCTACACGAACGTGAACGCGACCGTGGGCTGGCGCATCAACTTCTGACGCCCCCGAGCCCCCGAGCCTCTGAGCCATCGCGGCCTGAGACATGCGCGGCCCTGGCGGAGCAACGCCGGCAGGGCCGCTTGCCGTCGGGCTGAAGACCCTTGTTTCGGACATCCCTTGCTCCGTCGGCCAAAGGAGAGGCGATGCGGGGCGCCCGACCGACGGGGCAGGGCGCATCAACTCGCACCAAAACGCCGCGCAGACTCCGCCGTCAACTGCTTTGCCTCAACAGACGGCGCGCCCCCCTTTCGTCGGGTGTCGACATCGCATCGGCCTGCGACAAGCCTCCGTCAGTGCCGACTGCGGCGGCTGTCGAAGTGCGGCTCGTCTTTCTTGCGGTGGCGCAGAATGTCGCGCACCGGGCGTCGCGGAAGCCGGAGTTGGCCCTTCTTGCCTCCGCCCTTGAGATTGTCATCCAGACCGAGACTCCAGTGCAGATTGTCCAGCGGGCCCTCGATCACAATATCAAACATGAAGTTCGAGAGGACGGTGACGGGCGAGAGCAGAATGGTCGGAATGCTGTTCACCTTGGGCCAGAGATTGCCCTTGAGCGTCATGGCGTCCATATCAATATCGAGCTGCAGCGCGACGTTGAGGTTGCATCCTATAGCTTTGGCGCTTCGGGTGATGACGTGCCCGTTGATCATGTCGAAGCGCGTGTAAGCTTCCGTCAGGCTGTATTTGATGAAGTGATTGGCGAAGGGAATGCGGGTGGCAGTGTCTCCGATGCCGTCAATGACGTCGCTCGTCCTGCTCACGGCTCCCGAAATCCCGCGCAGCACCGAGGCGGAGAAGGACCCTGCGTGCAATTTTTCACTCACCGAATCAACGTATTCCGGGAAGTTCGTCAGCACTTCGCTGATCGGAAGGAAGATTTGCAGCTTCATCAAATCGCCGCTCACCGCTTGCAGATAACCGTAGCCCTGCAGAGAACGCAGCTCGGGGCTCGCCGCTTGGAAGCGGAACTCGCCGCTGCAAAGAGCAAAATTCTGATCGCTGTCGAGCGATTTGGCAATCAGACTCAGATCCATGCTCTCGGCCTTGAGGTAGCCGTCCAGCGTGCTGCGCGGCCCCGTGATGCCGATGCGCACGATACCGTCGAGCACACCGCCCCAGCTGCCGGCATTCAAATGATCGAGCGTAACGTAGTCGTCACTGAGATGCACGATGCCCGAGAAATTCTCCAGCGGCACGTCGATGCCGATGTTGTAGCTGACGGGGGTGTCCGCCTTGCAGCTGATAGCGCCCGTCATCGGCACAACACACGAAGAATCAATGGGAATGAGGCAATAATCCGTCGAGACGTTGATGGGGCGCGGAATGCTCAGGTCCTTCAGATACTCGAAGAGATCCGCATAAAACATCCCCAGCGAGTAGGCCGGGTAGATTTTGCCGGACGCCTTGACAATCTCAAGCGTGCCGGCCTCGAGGTCGATCGAGACCCGGTCGCCGCGGAACACCGTCTCGCCGACTCCCTTCTTAAAGCCGTTGCGCCGAATCCACGGTCGGTTGTCGTAAACGATGACGGGGCGCGTGATGTCGATGCGCGTCACGTCCGGAATCTTCGCGCCCGCTGCATCGCACCGATCCACGCCGACGTCGGCCTTGACGTGGCAGCTCATGCTCTTGACGCTGACGAAGGGATCGGGGCCCAGATCGGTGCGCAGCCACTGATCGCCCGTGAAACGCCCCATCTGATCGCTGGGCAGGCGGTAGGCGCAGAGCTGGTAGCCGATGTTGTCGAAGGTGACATCGCCGTCGAAGCAGAGCTTGAGCCCTTCGCCGTAATCAACGTCCAGCACGATATTGTCGATGAGCGTCGAACTTTGATCGCCCACCTTGAAATCGCAGATGACGGAGTGGGCATCCATGTTGTCGATGAGTCGGTCAATGACATCGAGCCTCATCGTGCTGCGCCCCGTCAGGTGAAGCTTCTCGGTCGGGCGTCCGCTGATCTGTGCACTGAAGCTACCGCTCTCATGATCGAGCTGAAGCTTCGCTCGGCAGAACAAATCGTCCGACCCCTCCGGCGTATCCGCCTGCACCTCCAGCTGAATGCCGACCGTCTCGCTCATACCCTGCTGAGCCTTGACGGCGCTGCATCGCCGCACCAGCTCCGGAATGCTCAGCGAGAGTTGGCCCCGGCGAATGCACCCGCTTTCCAAATCGGCGAAAAGCTGCCCCGTGAAGCGCAGATCGTTCGGAAGATCCATGCCGTGCACCTCAGCCTTGAAGGCCGCAAAGAGAGGGGCGAAACTCGCCAGCGGCAAATCAGCACGGATGTCATCGATCGCCAGACTCCGGCCGGGATCCACATCATAGCTGAAAGCGAGGCGGCCCTCGCGCGGCGCGGGATCCGAGGCGGCGGCATCGGCGTCTGCGTCGGCCGCGGTCTGCGCGGTCGCTGCCTCCGGCGAAAGCCCATCGAGCGGAGCCCCTGCAAGCTCGGGCGCCTCCGCCTCGGCCGCCTGCTCCCCGGCAGGCGCAGCAGAGGTCGGCTCCTTCTGTAACAGCGTCAGCTCCACCTTGCCTCGGGTGGCCGTCCCCTCGGGCAGAACCGACAGCGATGCGCTGCAAGCCGGCGAGTTCATGTAGCTGACGCTTTCACAGGTCGCATCAAAGAGAGAATCCAGCGTGTATTGACGCGAGCGCTCCTCACTGAGCAACGCCCCCAGATTGCGCATCGCAATATCCGTCTTGCCGCAGAGCAGGTCGCGGAAGCTGAGACTGTCAAAATGGACACCCGTGTTGCTCTCGCTCACGGCAAGAGTCTTCAGATCCGTGAAGTCGGTCATCACGAAATCTTCCGCAGCAAAGGTGACCGTGACTCCGCGCAGACGGGGAACACCCTCGAGAGCCTCGACCGCCACCTCATCCGCTGCAAAATCACAGGAAAGCGACGCCGCCTTATTCGGCAAATGCTTGCCCTCCGTGCTTCCGAGCTCCCGGAGCCTGAAGTTGACCTGCGGGCCGGTGAGAGCCACCGCCTGCTGCAAAATAACCTGATCACTCGAGACGGAGAGCTCAAGATCGTGCAGATAGGGAACGGTGTTGCGCAGGGTGAGCATCTCGCCCTCGCGGAACGAGACCCCGATGTCGGCGCGCAGACGGAAATCGACCGTTTCGCCGAGTTGCAGATTGCTCGGCAGCGCAACGGGACCCTCCGTAAACTCCGAAATCAGCGCAAGCGTCGGCGCAACGGGAACCCGGCCCGAAGCCGTGATATCGCCCTTGCCCTGCGTGGCGTGAGCTTGAAGCGAAAGTTTGCCGCCACCGTAAACGGCATCGAGCCGATCCACGTTGAAATCGCCGTCATTGTACGAGAAAGACAGCTGAAGCTCATCAATGGTGCTCGCTCCGACCTTGAGATTGCGCTGCTCCAGCGTAGCCGTGGCGCGCGCGTGCTCCAGCTCAAAAACATCGTCAAAACTCAGGTCGCCGGAGACGGAAATCTTCGGTGCATCATCCCGCCCGTGATTGAACTTACTCAGCAGAGGCGGCGGATTTTTGAAAACCTTGCGGGCAATCGGAACCAGCGCCGACGTGCTGCGCAGTCGGAACGAAAGCTCGTGAGTCGGAATCGAGTACGCCGCACGCAGCGACACGGAAGAATCCGGATCGACCGTCTTGAAGCGCATCGCATTGATCGTGATGATATCCTCCGTCATCTGCGCCTCGACAACCGCCTCGCGAAAATGAAAATCGCGAGTCTCATAAACGGGCACGGACGCATGCACCGTCGCGTCGAGATGCTCGTCCTCAACGCGAACTTCAGCCTTGAACGAAGGCCGATCGAGATCCGTCCATTTTTGCGTGCGAATCAGCGAGCTGATCTCGCGCGCCGCCGGCTGCACGGCCGCAATGAGCTCGTCGAGAGTCTTGCTGAAATCGCTCGGCTCGCTCGGCCCCGAATCAGACTCTTCCGGCTCTGACGCGTCGCTCTCGGCCTCCTTCTTCTCCGCTGCCGTGAACTTCAGCCGGCACTCAATGCTCACGGGAATCTCCTCCGCGCTGAAACGCAAATCACCCTCCGCGCTTTGCCCCTTATCCGAAAAGACAAGATCAGCCTGCAAACTGCGCAGATTGAAAACAGGATCGGGAGCATCGGCAAGCGGCAGAGCCAGACTCCCGTTGACCAGCTGCATGCGCGACGGCACCAGCTCGCCGAAAATCAGCGACGTAAAGCGCAGCGAAACCAGCGCCTTGTCCACATGCGCCAGCGGCTCCGCATCATCCGCGCGGCGGTAGAGGCGCAGATCCCGCCCGCGAAGCGCAAAACCCGCACTGGGGCTCAGCCTCAGCGACCCGAGCCGCAGGTAAATACCCTGGCGCGCTGCCTCCTCCTCAAGAGAACGCAGCGCCCATGAAGGCAGCCCCACGGTGCACAGCCACACCATGAGGCCGATGAGTAGAAGCAGCGCTATCAGACAAACGGTCGGAATGAAAGAGCTGACCCTTTTAATCGTCAAGCGATACTTCATAGCCCGTGCAAATCAGAGTTCCGGATCTCGCTCCCCGTCTGGAAGCGGAGGCGCCTTGGGCAAATTCTTCTCAATATCATCGAGAAGATTCACGAGCTCGACACCCCTCTGAGCCGAATTATCATGCCTGAAACTCAAGCGCGGCGTACAGCGCAGAATCACGCGACGGCACACGGCATTCTGAATCATCCCCCGATGGCGATTCAGCTTCTCGAGAACCTGAGCCGGAGACATGCGACCCACCACGCCGACCCAGACGCGTCCCTCCTTGAGATCTTCCGTGATTTCCACCTCAAGAATCGAGACAATCGTACCGGGCCATTCAAACTCCTTCTGCACGAAAGAGCCGATTTCCCGCTTCATCAGCTCGTTGACCTTATCGAGTCGGCGTGAGGGCATAGCGTATAGACAGGATTAGAGAGTTTGTTTAATCTTCTCGAGCAAGTAGCACTCGATCACATCGCCTACCTCGTAGTCGTTGTAATCGGCGAGGCGGATACCGCACTCCAGACCGCTCTTGACCTCCTCCACTTCATCTTGGAAGCGGCGAAGAGTCGACATCTTGCCGTCGAACACCACCTGACCGTCGCGCAGAACGCGAGCCTCAGCCGTGCGCAGCATTTTGCCGTCTGATACGTAAGACCCCGCAGCCTTGCCTTTGTTCAATTTAAACACCTGCTTGATCTCCGCATGACCCAAAACAGTTTCGCGCGTCTCGGGCTCGAGCAGACCCAGCATGGCATCCTTCACCTGATCAATCAACTCGTAGACAATCGAGAAAATCTTGACCTGAACGCCCTCTCGCTTAACCGCCTTGACCGCATTGCTCTCAACCTTCACATTAAAGCCGAGAATAACGGCATCGGAAGACGACGCCAGCAGCACGTCACTTTCGGAAATAGGACCGGCCGCAGCGCCGATGAACTCACATTCAACCTTCTCACTCTCAATATCGAGAATAGCCTTCTTGATCGCCTCAACCGAGCCCTGCACATCGCCCTTGAGGTAGAGCTTCAGCACAGCCTTCTGGTTGCCCTCGCCCATCATCGCGAGAATATCCTCCATGCGCGAACGCTTCGGAGCACTCAAACGCTGCTGGCGCAGCTCCTCCTGGCGCTCCTCCGAGAGCTTGCGGGCGGCGCGCTCATTCTCCATCTCCACCAGCTCATCGCCGACATTCGGCGTCTCCAAGAACCCGGAAACCTCGGCAGGCATACCGGGCGTCACCTTCTTGATCGCCTTGCCCTTGTCATTGAAAAGCGTCTTCACCTTGCCGGAGTAAGGCCCGCAGATGAAAGGCATACCCACCTTGAGCGTACCGCTTTGCACAATCACCGTCGCCGAGCTGCCCTTGCCCTGTTCCATGCGAGCCTCGATAATCGAAGCCCGGCAATTCGCGCGGGGATTGGCCTTCAGCTCAAGCACCTCGGCCTGCAGACAAAGCAAATCAAGCAACTCGTCCACACCCTCACCGGTCGCCGCCGAAACATTGACACACTCAACCTCGCCGCCGAAATCCGTCGGCATCAAACCCTCCTCCATCAACTGCGTACGCACGCGAACAGGATCCGCGGCCGGCAAATCACACTTATTCACCGCCACGATAATCGTCTTATTAGCCGCCTTCGCGTGCATAATAGCCTCGCGCGTCTGCGGCATAATACCATCGTTGGCCGCGACAACAAGAACAACAATATCCGTCACGTCAGCACCGCGCGCGCGCATCTCCGTGAAAATGGCATGCCCCGGCGTATCAATAAACGTAATCGTCTTGCCGTCGTGCTCCACCGTGTAGGCGCCAATGTGCTGCGTAATACCGCCGGCCTCGCCCGCCACCACCTTCGTGCGGCGGATGTAGTCAAGCAGAGACGTCTTACCGTGGTCCACGTGCCCCATCACCGTAATAATGGGCGTGCGAATCTTGAGAGCATCCTCGGGCTCCTCCTCAATAGCAACAGCCTCAGGCTCCTTAATCTCCTCGACCGGAGCCTTCACACCGGCACCCTTCTCACGCTTCACGCGCTCAAAGGTAAACCCGTGCTTCTCGCAAAGAGCCGCCACCTGATCACTGTCCAGAACCGTACCGGGATTCGCAAAAACCCCCATCGGCAACAACTCCGCAATCAACTTAAACGGCTTGAGACTCATCAGCTCCGCCAGACTGGCCACGCTGATCGGAGCCTTGATGTTGAGAATCTTGCCCTCGGGCGTCACCGGAGCCGGCGCCTCCATCTTCGGCAGAGGAGCCGGGGCAGGGGCAGGCGCCGGGGATGCAGCCGCAGCCTCCGGCACCTTCTTCTCATGCTTGCGGGGCGTGAGCAAATCCAGCGCCTCCTTCTTGGGAGCCGGCGCCGGAGCGGGCTGAGACACCGCCGCCTCCGAAACCTTGGCAGCAGCCGAATTCTTCTTCGAGGACCCGCTGATCAGATCCAGAACAACACCCTTCTTCTTCTTAATATCTTCGTTAGCCATGGGCACGTGAAAAAGTAAACAAATTAGCAGGCCGCCTTGGCCTTTTCAATAATCGAATGAGCTTCCTGTTCCGAAACACTGAGCGCCTCCACAAGATCCTCCGGCTGCACATAAGCCGCAATACCCTGTACCGTCGTAAAGCCCGCTGCAACCATCGCTGCGGCCAGCTCAGCACTGACACCGAGCTTAGCGGCCAGCTCATCCGTGCCCTCGCGAGCCGCGGCATTCGCCTTCGCCTGCTCATCGTAAGTCTCGACGCGCACCTCCCAGCGATCATTCGGGCTTGAAATAAGGCGACCCGTCAGGCGCACATTCTGCCCCTTGCGGCCCTTCGCCTTAGCCGCATCCTTCTCCGATTCAACCTGCACCGTAACCACGTGCTTCTGCTCATCCACAATCACATTGACCGGATCGACAGGCGAAAGAGACTGCGTCACCATCGACACCTTATCATCCGAATCCTCAATAATATCAACCTTCTCATGATTGAGCTCATTGACCACATTCTTGACGCGCATCCCGCGAATCCCCACGCAGGAACCCACCGGATCGACATTCGGATCATTCGCACGCACCACAAGCTTCGTCCGATAACCGGCCTCGCGCACCACATTGACAATATCAACCGTGTGCTCGGCAATCTCAATCA
Source organism: Candidatus Parakkermansia intestinigallinarum (assembly GCA_019114365.1). Lineage (GTDB taxonomy): Bacteria > Verrucomicrobiota > Verrucomicrobiia > Verrucomicrobiales > Akkermansiaceae > Akkermansia > Akkermansia intestinigallinarum. The sequence goes on from DXFQ01000037.1 coordinate 31,394, forward strand.
CCTCGTGCTCAAAGAGACGGCGAACCAGATTCGGGTGACTGCGCGACAGAATCAACTCCGTACCGCGCACCCCGTCGCGCACCTCGACCACATAAAAACGCATCTTGTCACCCGGCGCATAATCCTCACCGGGAATGCGCTGGCGCAGCGGCACAATACCCTCAAACTTCTCCACCTCAACAATCACGTCGCCCCTATCATAGCGGCGCACCGTGCCCGTCACCAACTCACCCGCGCGGTCGCGGAAAGCCTCAGCCAGCATCTCCTGCTCCGCCTTGCGGATGCGCTGCTGCATCGTCTGGCGAGCCGTCTGTACCGCAATGCGGCCGAAATCCTTCGGCGTAATATTCACCGCGAAACTATCCCCCGCCTGCACCTCTCGGCCGCGCTTCGCCGCCGCCGCCTGAGCCGTACTGAGCTTAATCTCATTGAACGGATCGCGGAGCTCATCATCGGGCACCACCGTCATCGTCGCGACAATCTTGACAACACCCTTCTGCGTATTGATATCGGCACGCAGATTGCGGATGCGATCCGCCCCTGCAACCATCTTGGAGTAAGCAGTAAGGAACGAAGCCTCGAGCGCCTGAATCACGCGTTCGCGCGTCAGGTCTTTCTCACGGACGTAAAAGTCGATCAGGGCAGTAATATCTGTCGTTGGCATAGCGGCTGTGGTAATGATTGTTGATGAGTGCGCTATAAAAAAAGAGCGGGTGAACCACCCGCCCCAATCCTACAGCAGACCGGAACTTGTACGCACGCATTATAACGCAGCGGCGAAACAAGTCAAGCAAATTGCCGCAGTATGTCACAGAGCGCACACCTGTCCCAAAGTTTGAGCATGGGGGAAAAGGGATGCAGTAATCATGCGGGTTGTCGGGCAAGGAGAGGGCAAAACTAGAGAAGCACCCCCTCCCATAGCGTTTTTTGACGCGGGGGCGGCTTTTCAAATGGTTCATTGAGCCACTTCCAGAGGTCTATTTTGTTGAATAGATTCAAGCGCAGAAACGATACGAGATTGGACATGTGCCAGGCGAACTTTGACTGCGCTTTAAGCATACGCAGCAGCAGGACCGCTATCATCGCCGTCCAGATCTGCGTGTAAACGGCATTGGCGTTGGTGCCCACGAATGATTTGACACGCAACAGCTGCTTGATGGTCTTGAAGAATATTTCGATGTCCCAGCGAGCTTTGTAGAGCGCAGCCACCGTTTCAGCACTCCACTTGGCGTTGTTGGTAAGCAGTTCGATGGGTTCCTGCATCGTTTCCTTATCATAGACGACGACACGGCGTATCGGATGCTTGTAGTTGCGTGAGGTATCTTCACCGCTGAAT
>DXFQ01000038.1 GCA_019114365.1 Candidatus Parakkermansia intestinigallinarum
CCGCCAAGCGCCGATCTTGTTCGGGCGTTTGTTCGCTGCGGCTGTTTCCGCTGCGCTGAAGCTCCGTCTACCGCCTCAGCTTGCCCGCGGAGGGCGGGCCAAAGCAGGCTTGGCGAGGGAGCAACAAAACAGCCGACAAGCCCGTGCGGGGCTTGCCGGCCGCGGATGCTCGGGAAAGCTGAATTCTCTCTCTCCTTACTTCTCCTCGATGACGTCGAGCTCGGAGATGGCTCCGTAGTCGCCGCCGTCATGCGACGAGAGGGCGACGAGGCGGAAGTAGCGGGCATTCGCCGGGGCGAAGAAGATCGCCTGCTGCACCTCATTGTTGTTGTTGAAGGTGCCGCGTGCGACGGGATCACCCCAGCTCTTGCCGTCGAGGCTGACGTAGACCTCGTACTCCTTGATGCGGCCTTCGGCCATCGGAGCCCCCTGATAGGTGATACCCTTGAGCTTGCGCTCGGTGCCCATGTCGATGCGGATATCGTGCGGGTAGCTGGCGACGGTGACGCCGCGCATGCTGTGCCAGAAGGTATTGGGATTGCCGTCGAGCAGATTGCGGGCGGCACCGCCCTCGGGCAGTTCGGAGCTGACGTAGAGGATGGAGAAGAGCGCATGGGGCGGGTAGTCGCCGATGATGCGGTTGACGATGGGCGTGAACTCCGCCACCGCCGCATAGGGCTCTCCGGCCTGCATGGGCTCCAGACACTGCATCTTGACGAACTTCGCGGTCTTGTAGTCGGGCATGAGCACGGACTGCTCGTTGTCGCCGTCGGCCAGCTCAAGCTCGCAGTCGGGCTTGTCCGGCCAGGTCTTGCCGTCGTCGGAGAGGTAGAAGGCCAGCTTGCGGACGCGCGACGAGCTGCGAGCCTGGCGCGGCGTGATGGTGAAGCCGCGCAGCTCGGAGGTGACACCGAGGTCAATGACGACTTCGTGCGGGTACTGGGCCACGTAGGGCGGATGCCACTGCGAATGCCAGTAGCTGTCTCGGCGGCCGTCGATGAGGCTCCACGGCGATTCGCTGCGACCCGAGGTGCTGGAGCAGGAGACGATGCGCAGCAGGTTGTCGGGTCTCCAAGCATCGAAGTGCTGGAGCACACTGGCCGAATCAAGGCTGTCGGACGAGCTCGCCCATGCGCGGATGTAGCCCTCTTCGCGCAGCAGGAAAGGCTCGGTGTAGGGCATCTCCGTGCCGTCGGGCATGACGAGGTGGATGCGTGCACCGCGGGTGGCGCAGCTGGCCTTCACGTAGCCGAGCTCATCGCGCGAGAGCGTCACGGCACTCGTGAGCGGCAGCACCTTGCGCCCGGCGTCCGCAGGCTTGTCGCCGGGCATCAGCGGGCGCAGCGAGAAGGCGAAGGTGGTCGGCGTCGAGAGCGGGACGTCGCGATCCAGCGGGCGCGGGCCGCAGGAGGCGCCGCCGAGCCCCAGCGTGAGGGCGTCGATCGACAGGACGGTCGCGTGTGCCGGCGTCAGTTCGTCGGGATGCGGCGCGGCAAAGATCGCCTGCGGTGTGTAGGGCAGGGCGGAGAAATTCATCGTCTCGTCCGTCGAGGCAGCGACGAGCAGGCCGACGTTCTGATCGTCCGTCACGGCGACCCACTGCGTATCCATGCGGTTGCCCATCTCCATCGGGCGCGGATAATTCTCGACCATGTCGGCGACGCTGCAACTGTAGACGCCGATCGGCGAGCCGCTCTTGCGGTCGGGGTAGTTTTCACCCGGGCCGCGCCCGAGCCACTCGACCTTGTTGAAGCGCTCGGGCAGCTGCAGGATGAAGCCGAGCTTCGGCAGCACGATTTTGTCGTCGCTGGGCAGGATGCCCGCCTGCACGCTGATGATGCCGTTGGGCATGATGGTGTAGACCATGCGGGTGGTGAACTTGAAGTCCTTTTCGGTGATGGGCCCGCGGTCGCTGACGCTGAAGCGTCCGGCGTCGTAGTCGCGGCTGTCGAGCGACTCCTTGCGGGTGCCTTGGCTGGTCACGTCACAGGAGACGCGCACCACGCCGTCGTCGAGGCGCTCGACGAGCATGGGGCTGGATTTGTGCACCAAATTGCTCAGCCCGTTGCTCAGCCATTGGTTCATTGCCCATTTATCGTTGGCGAGCGGTGCGCGGAAGGCGTTGAGGTGCAGGGTGGCTTTTTCGCCGAGAATCTGGTGCCCGTTGACGATGTAGCTCTTGATGCCGCCCGTCGCTTTGTCGAAGCAGACGGAGAAGGTCGGCCCGATGACGAGAAGCTGCACGTTCTGGTTGCGAACCTGCACGGCCGTGTCTTTCGGCATCTGCATCATGCGGCTGGAGGCGTCGAAGAGCGTGAGCTCCTCGGGCAGCTGGATCTGCTCGGTGGCGATGACGTAGCCCTTCTCCGCCCATGCCGTGTCCTGACGAAGACTCAAATCAATGGTCAGGTAGTAGTGGCGGTCGTTCTTGAGCTTGCTGATGTTCAGCTGGCTCTTCGGGATGATGAGGCGGGCGTTTTGCAGCGGGGCGGCTTCGATCGTGAAGGTGCCGGAGGCGGCAACGCCGTTGCCCTCTTCCCGGAGCTCCCAACTGCCGTCAAACTCGGACAAGTCGGTAAAGAGGTGTTTGTTGCGGATGGTCAGCACGATGCCCGTGCCGTCTTCCGTCTCTCCGGTATAGCTGAACGCGGCGTTTTGCTGCACCTTGCGAATCTCGCTGTAGAGCGGGGTGGGCGTGCGGTCGCTGTAGATGACGCCCTTGATGCAGAAGATGCCGTCGTTGGGGAATTCACCGTGATCGCCGCCGTAGCTTTGGCGCACGATTTTGCTGCCGTCCGGCCGGGTGACTTCCTGGTCGTAGCTTTGGTGAATCCACTCCCAGATGCCGCCGCCGATGATGGAGTCGCTGGAGTCGATGGCCTCCCAGTAGTCGGCGAGGTTGCCCATCGAGTTGCAGAGGATGTGGGCGTATTCGGAGATGTACCAAGGCTTGGTGAGTTTGCGGGCTGCGATCTCGCGGGCCCAGTTGACGCTCGGGTACTGGTTGGAGTGCAGGTCGGCCAAATCGTTGTTGCGCTCGTACTGCGTCAGGCGCGAGGGGTCGCGCTGCTTGATCCAGTCCCGGACGGCTTCAAAGTTGGCGCCGGGGCCTGCCTCGTTGCCGTAGGACCAGATGACGACGCAGGGATGGTTTTTGCTCTGCTCGACCATGTTCTTGTTGCGCCAGACGTGCTGCGCCTTCCATTCGACGGGGTGAGAGAGCGAATCGGCGCCGTAATAATAGCCGTGCGATTCGATGTTGGCCTCATCGCAGACGTAGATGCCCAGCTCGTCGCAGAGCTCGTAGAAATACGCGGGCTGCGGGTAGTGCGAGTTGCGAATGTGGTTGATGTTGGCCCGCTTCATGAGCAGAAGCTCTTGGCGGCACTCCTCCTTCGTGACGGTGTGGCCGTTGGCGTGCTGGCTTTCGTGGCGGTTGACGCCCTTGAGCTTCACGGGCATGCCGTTGACCAGGAAACGCCCGTTGAGCAACTTCACGTCGCGGAAGCCGATTTTGCGTGAAAGGGTCTCCGTCACCTCACCGCGCCCGTTCTTGACGCGGAGCATGAGGCGGTAGAGATTCGGTTTCTCGGCGCTCCAGAGCTCGGGCTGCTGCACCTTGGCCGCGAGCGTGACGCGCACCTCGCCGTCTCGGGGTACCTGCTTGGCCGCCTCGCCCACGGGGCTCAGATCCGCCACCTTGCTGCCGTCGAGCCGGAGCAGCTCGCCCTCGAGGCTGAAGGGAGCATCTTCGCCGTAGCGGTTGTTGACGTCGATTTCGACCTCGAGCGTGCTTTCGCCGTAGTTGCTCGTGCCGTCGTCATTCTGCGGGAACTTCGTGTGCACGAAGAAGTCGCGCACGAACACCTTCGGCGTGCTGTAGAGGAAGACATCGCGGAAGATGCCCGAGAGGCGCCACATGTCCTGACATTCGAGGTAGGAGCCGTCGCTGTAGCGGTAAACCTCGGCGGCGATGACGTTGTTGCCGGGCTTGACGTAGGGGGTGATATCAAAGACGGCCGCGGTGCGGCTGTCCTTGGAGAAGCCGACTTTGTGCCCGTTGACGAAGAGGTAGAAGAAGGAGTCGACGCCGTCGAACTGGACGAAAATCTCTCGGCCGTCCCATTGGGCCGGCAGCTCGAAGTCTCGGCGATACGAGCCGACGGCGTTGGGTTCGCTCTTCGGCGTCGTGTATTTGTTCTCTTCTTCGGTGCGCGGCGGGGTCATGACTCGGGGCCAGTCGCGCACGAAGGTGTAGTGCTGGTTGCTGTAGATGGGCGTGCCGTAGCCGCGCATCTGCCAGTTGCTCGGCACGTCAATGCTCTTCCATGCGCTGACGTCGGTCTCGGGTTTGTAAAAATCCACCGGGCGTTGCGAGGGCTCGGGCGACCAGTGAAATTTCCACTCGCCGTTGAGCGAGAGGACAAGGGAGGAGTCTTCCCTCGTGCCCTTCATCGCCTCATCGCTGTTGGCGAAGGGGTAGAAGAAGGCGCGGGAGTCTTCGCGTCCCCGGCTGAGGTTTTGCGGGTTTTCCCAATCGTGGTGGGGTTGGTAAGCCTCTTGGCCTAGCACCAGCGATCCGCCTAAGGCGAGAGCCGCCGTCATGGTCTTGAGCATGTTCATACGAGGATAGTTCTATCAGAAAGGGCGTCTCTCGACAAGCCAAAAGAGCCGTTCTGACACATTATACCCATGGCGTTGGTGTGCTTTTCGCCGCCGTGTCGCGCTGCAGCGGGCTCCTTCGGCGCGTGCTCGCTCGCGGCTGCGTGCGCTCGCGTCTGCGTGCGTCCGTGCGCGGCGGCGTTCGCGTGTGCGGTGGCGTCCGTCTGCGGTGGCGTCGGGGGGGCTTTGTCCTCCGAGGCCGTGAGGGGGGGCATCGCCCGCTCTCCGCCCTCAGCCTCCGTGTGCCGCAAGCCAGCGGGTGTAGATCCGCGGGTCAATTTCGCTGGGGCGGATTTCGGCTCGCAGGCTCCAGAAGACGGCGGTGTGGAGCACGGGGATGCCGCAGGCGGCGAGGTGCGCGTCGATGGCGGCCTTGTGCTCCAGCACCCCCTCGCGGCTGCGGCTGTGCACCACCCCCATGATCTGCGCTCCGCCGAAGCGCTCGCCGCCGCTGCGCCAGTAGCAGTGCGTCATGCAGATGTGGCGCCCGCATTCGGCTCCGGCTCGCTCCTCAAATCCCTCCGGCACCGCCCAGTGAAAGAGTCCGCTGGCGCCCGTGCCGCCGGCGTGGCGGTTGCGTTTGTCGGTGTGGTCGAGGAAGGTCGCAAAGCGGCCGATGACGCGGCGCCGATCAAGCTCTTCGGCCGTGCGGATGAAGGTCTCGGGCTCCATGCCGATGGCCTGCGCGCGGCCAATCCACGGTTCGCTGACGAATTCGTCGGGCTCGAGACTCTCTTTGAGCGCCAGCAGAACCTGCCACTCCTGCCGACTCAACTGCGGTCGGGCAGGGCGCTGCATGATCGGCGGCTCGTCCAGCTTGTCGCCGGGTTTGAGTCCGGCGCGTCTCACATGCCCGACACCCAGCGCAAACATGCCGACGACGGGCAGCGGGGCAAAGTCTTCCGCACCGATGAGCTCGGCCAGCAGGCGGCAGTGGCTCTCAACCGTGCCGTAGCCTGCCGGAACCTTGAGCGTGGTCCAGAGGCGGTAGTCGCTGCCGGGGGCATCGGGGCTCTCGGATTCGCGCAGCACGACGTGTCCGGTGAAGGGGTCGTCATCGCGCAGGCGGGCGTAGGCCGCTTCGAGCCGCGATTCGGGGAGTTTCCAAGCGATGAGGGCGCCGTCGGCCAAGCTGGTGGAGAGCAGGGTCTGGCGGACGCGGCGAATGGTGCCGCTCGCCAGCATGGCGCGGAGGCGTTCGACGACGAGGGCCTCGGGCAGGTCGCAGGCTTCGGCGATGGCGAGAAAGGGACGGGCTCTAAAGCCGTTGATGCGGTCTTCGGCTACCGCGAGGATGCGGCGATTGATGTCATCGGCGCTGTCGCCGGGAATGGCTGCGGCCGGGGCGTCGGTGGGTGGGGCGGTCTCGGTTGTCATCAGGATTCTCGGTTGTCGTTGGCGTGAGGCTCGCTGCATGCGGAGTAGCGGCGTGTGGAGCGGCGTGAGGCTCGGCGGGCGGCTCGGCTTCGGGCGGCTTGGCGGCGGACGGGCGCCTGCGGCTCAGCTGCGGGCTCGCTCCAGTTGATCGGCGAGGGCTTGCGCTTCATCGCGCTTGGCTTCGAGCTCGGCGAGCTTCTGCTGTTTCTCCAGATAGAGGCTCAGGGCGACGGGGCGGCGGCCGCGGCGGCGCACCTCGGGGTCGATGCCCGCTTTGTGCAGCGCCGCGAGATCCGCGTCGAGCTCGCGGCGCAAGGCAGCGGCCTCTTCGTCGAGGGCGGCGGCATCGGCAAGGGCGCGGCGAAGAGCTTCGGGCTTGCGGCCGCGACGCTTGGGGCGGGGCGTTTTTTCATCGCTTGCGGGCGCTTCCGCGGCGCTTTCGTCGGGCGCCTCGGCGGGCTCGGCGGACGTCGCTCCCGCTTCCGCAGCGGGGGGCTCGGAGCCGTTGCTCGGGCTGCTCGCTCCGCCCTTTTCATCGGATGCGCCGTTCTCGGCGTTCTCGTTGATGTCGCTGACTGCGCTGACTGCGCTGATTGCGCTTTCGTCCGCAGGCCGCGGGCACTCGGGTGCGCTCGGTTCGAGGGTGCAGGCGCCGCTCTCGTCGGGAGCCTCGGTACTCTCGCCGTCGGGCAGGGCAGGCGCCGGGTTGACGGTTCCCTGCCACGTGAAAAGAGTCGGGTCGAACTCATCGAGAGCCTGCAGGGCGATCTGCTGCGCCTGCTCCGGCGTATCCGTGAGCGCAAACAGCGCTGAGCCCGAGCCGCTCATCATGGCGGCTCGCACGCCGGGCTTGCTGATCAGCCAGGATTTGAGCAGACCCAGAACGGGGAATTTGGCAAAGACCGGGCGCTCTAAATCGTTCATCAGCCCCACGCCGCGCACCTTCTGTATGCCGTAGGGCAAGCCCTTGACGCGGCGGGCATCATGCAGGCGCTTGTAGGCGTCGGGCGTCGAGACGCCGAAGGCGGGTTTGAGGATGACGACGGGGCTTTGCCAGTCGGCGAGCTTCGGTTCGGGGGTGACGATTTCGCCGCGCCCGGTGCAGCGGCTGATGACGGGGTTGATGAAGAAGGGCACATCGCTGCCGATCGCTGCGGCCATTGCCGCCAGCTCCTCTCGGTCGTACTGCGTGCCGAGCATCTCATTGAGCGCGACGAGCGTCGCGGCGGCATCGCTGCTGCCGCCGCCGAGTCCCGCGCCGTGCGGAATGCGTTTCGTCAGGCTGATGCGGCAGTGCACGCGGCGCCCGTAGGCTTTCTCAAACTCGCGCACGGCGCGCAGCACGAGGTTGTTTTCATCGACGGGCAAAGTGGGGTCATTGCAGACCAATTCGAGCTCGGGAGCCGGGGTGAACTCCAGCTCATCCTCCAGATCCAGACGAGCCATCAGCAGATCGACCTCGTGGTAGCCGTCGGGCCGTTTCGAGAGAACGCGCAGGGAGAGATTGATCTTGGCCGGTGCCGCGTAAATGCTCATGAGCATAATGTACACCAATTCGCGGAGCGCGTCAACCGATGAGAGCGCCATCGCCCAAAATGCTGTGGCGGGCGTCTCAAGCTCGAACGCCGCGACCGCTCTCGCCCGCAAAAATAACCGGTCGAAAATGCGAATTTGGACTTGCAATCGGGGGGCGCGTATTATAAGCTCCGACATGGCAGAAATTCAGCTTGGACTTACATTTGACGACGTGCTCCTGCTTCCGTGCCTGAGCTCCATTCTTCCCGGCGAGGCCGATCCTTCTTCTCAGCTTCTTGCGGGATTCCCGCTGCGACTTCCCATTCTTTCCGCCCCCATGGACACCGTGACGGAGTCCGACATGGCCATCGCCATGGCCCGAGAGGGCGGTCTGGGCGTGATTCACCGCAACAACCGCATCGACGACCAAGCCGCTATGGTGGCGAAGGTCAAGCGCTTTGAAAATGCGGTCATCACCCGCCCCATCACGGTGAGCAGTGATATGCGCCTCAGCCAGGTCAAGAGCATCATGCTCGAGCACGGCTTCTCGGGCTTCCCCGTGGTCGATGCCGACAATAAGCTCGAGGGTATCATCACGGGGCGCGATATGCGCGTCTTTGACGGTCACGACCTCGATACCATGCGCGTCGCTGACGTGATGACGCCGCTGGCCCGCCTCATCACCGGCGCCCCGAACACGACGCCCGAAGAGGCTCGCAAAATCCTTTACCGCAACCGCATTGAGAAGCTTCCGCTGGTGGATGCCTCCGGCCATCTCGCCGGCCTCATCACCGACACCGATATCCGCAAGCGCGAGGCCTTCCAGGAATCGACGAAGGACGAGCTCGGCCGCCTGCGCTGCGGCGCAGCCGTGGGGCCGGGCCCGGAGTTCCACGACCGCGCTCAGGCTCTGGTCGAGGCCGGTGCCGATGCCCTCTTCATCGATGCGGCAACCGGCCACACCACGCGCGTGCTTCACGTCATTGAGAAGCTGCGCGAGAGCTTCAACCTGCCGGTCGTCGCGGGCAATGTCGTGACGCAGGACGGCGCCCGCGACCTCATCGCGGCCGGCGCCAGCGCGATCAAGGTCGGCGTGGGCCCGGGCTCCATCTGCACGACGCGCATCATTTCGGGCGTGGGTATGCCGCAGTTCTCGGCTATTCAGGAGGTTGCCAAGGTGGCTCGCCCGGCCGGCGTTTCGGTGATTGCCGACGGCGGTATCCGCTACTCGGGCGACGCCGTGAAGGCTCTGGCTGCCGGCGCCGACCTCATCATGATGGGCGGCATGCTCGCCGGCTGTGAGGAGAGCCCCGGTGCCGTGGTGCACTACCAAGGCCGCAACTTCAAGACCTACCGCGGCATGGGCTCGCTGGGCGCGATGCGTGCCGGCTCGTCGGATCGCTATGGCCAGAACGCCAGCGGCAAGCTCGTCGCCGAGGGCGTCGAGGCCCGCGTCCCCTACAAGGGCATGCTGGCCGACGTCATCTTCCAGCTCGTCGGCGGTCTGCGCTCGGGCATGGGTTACCTCGGCGCCAAGAATTTGGATGAGTTGCGCGAGCATGCCCGCTTCGTGCGCATCACCACGGGCGGCCTCAAGGAGAGCCACCCGCACGACGTGACCATCACCGAAGAGCCCGGCAACTACAGCCGCTGATACAGCCGCTGAGGGCGTGCCGACGGCCGCTTCACCATTCCCGGTTTCCGCAAGAGGGGGAGGAGGGTACAGACCCTCCTCCCCCTCTTTTCGCGCCGCCGGTCGGAGGTGTCGCGAGAGCGCTCGCCCGAGCCCGCGCGGTCGCGGAATGCACGCGCCGTCGGATGGCCGGCGCGGAGCTGCCCGCAGAAGAGACTCGCCGCCGGCCGCACGCAAAAAACGGGGGGCGGCATGCGCCGCCCCCCGTGAAGAAACCGACTCGCGCCGTCGCGCATCAGAAATTGATGCGGTAACCGACCGTCGCGTTCACGTTCGTGTAGTCCGCCCGCAGCTCGAGGCTGGCGTCGAAGAAGAGCGAACCGCCGTCCTGACCCACGGGAACCGTCAAGCCGGCACCGACCTCAACACCGAAGGCGCCGACCTCGGCCGACTCGACCTCACCTGCCGTGCGGCCCAGCGCGGCAAAGCCTGCCGACGCCGTGCTGCTGCGGTCACCGACATCGCACTTCGCCAGCACGCGACCCTCCAGCAGAGAGGTGCGGTTGTAGATGTTCTCACCGATGGTCGTCTGCGCGCGCAGACCGAGACCCAGCGTGAGCGTATCCATCTTCTGCTCGCCGAAGCGAACCGCCAGATCGCCGCCCTTCTCCGTGTATCCGTCGATGCTGCTGTGCGTGTAGGTGATGTTGAACACCGGCTGCAGCGCCGAAACACCCTCCTCATCCAGCGGTACCGTATAACCCAGCTCGTACATCAAGCCGAAGGCCAGACCGTCCGTATCTCCGGTCGTGCGGTAAGACCCGCCGTTGTACGACACCGTGCGATCCAGCGACGCATCAGCCATGCCCGCCGACGCCACGAAGGTGTGCACCCAAGCCGAGGGCGAATAGCGGGCGAAAGCCGTCACGTAATACGTATCCAGATCGCCCTCCGCCATCTCCGACGACTTCGCCGTGAGGTCGCCGTACATCGCCGTGAAGGCCAGACCTGCCGTCCACTGAGGCGTGATATCGGCATCGAAGCCGAGCGTGCCGCCCCAGCTGCTGAACTCATAGCCGGAGTAGGTGCTGTCCTGCTCAAGCCTGCGGTAGCTGCCCTCCGCATTGACCCATGCGTTGAAATACGGCATATCCGGATTCACGTAGGCGTCATTCACGCCCATCGACGTCGTGCGGTTGCGAATCGCCTTGAGTTGGCGCTGGATGTCGCCGGAGAAGGCCATGCCCATCGTCGTTGCGCTAGCGCCGGCCACAGCCGCCATTTGGCGATCCGCCGCTGCGCTGTCTCCCGCGAGGATCAGCTGCTCGAGCTCATCGAGCACGGATGCCGCGACGCTGCCCGGCGCATTCAGCTGAGGATTCGTCGTCGCGTAGAGCTCGTCAAGCATCGCCGCGCCCGTCCTGCCGTTCTGCGTCAGGGCGGCAGAGCCGTGGAAGTCGGCCGTCTCTGCCGTGACGGTCGTGCCCGTCAGAACAAGGTTATTACCCTGTACTTCGACTCGTGCCGTGTTGCCGAAGTATTTTTGCAGCAGTTTATCCTCGGGGCGAGCCAGCGAGACCTCGGCGTCGGTGACTGTTGTGACGGAGGAGATCAGCGTGGCCGTTACCGTCTCGCCGCCCGTCAGGTCGAGCCCCTCATCCATGCCGACTAGGTTCAGCGAGACCGAACCTCCGGTGTAGGAGGCGGATGTTGACGTGAAGGCCGCCGTACCATCCAGCATCGCCTGTGTCAGATTCAGCGTGAGGTTCAGCGTTGATCCTTCTCCGAGGCGAAGCTCATTCTTCACCGCGAAGGTGCGGTTGGCCCCTGCGTTATTCGCGTCGACGAGATTGACGTAGGCTTGACCCGTGCCGCTGAGTTGCAGCGAGCCGACGGTCGAGACCGTATCTGCCAGCACCAGATTGCCGCCCGTTACGCGGAAGTTCGTTGCAGCAGCGTCCTGCGTGAAGGCTTGCGAGCCCTCGCCCTTCAGCGTGATGGTTCCGTTGTAGTCGGCCAGGCTGCCTTCGAAGATGTAGCCCGTTCCCGACGCCGTATTCAGCACGATTTCGGCGGCGGCACTCGCATCGGCAACCAGTGTGCCTTTGCCCACAAGGCCTTCGTACTCCAGCACGCCGGGTGTCGGATCTGTCGCGTAGGTCGTTGTCAGGCTGCTCGATTGGTCGGCCACGATGCTCAGGGCCGCGCCTTCCTCGACGCTGAGCAGCAGGCCGCTTGTTGCGCTGCTCATATCAAGGGAAGAATCGGACGCGACCGACATCACTGAGCCTTCCTCTCCCGCAAGGGAGATTCCCGCCAGCTGTGCGCCGTCGAGTGTCAGCGTTCTGCCTCTGCCGACGGATACGTCGGCTCTCGCTTTATCGGTGCCCGAGAGGAGCGTTCCCGTGACTGCGCCGCTCAAGGTCGTGTCGCCGTGCAGGGCAAGCTGCCCGTTCTCGCCCACCGAAAGCCCGCCGGAGAGCGTGCTGCTGCCGTCGAGTTGCAGTACGCCGCTCTGAACGATGATCTGCGAATGTTCATCCGCTTGCAGGGAACCGACGCGGTACACAAACTCGCTGTCCGGCTCGCTTGTTGCCGCATCCGCAGCCATCAGCTTGAGATCCGTACCCTGAAGCTTGATCGTGCCGCCGAAGCTCAGCGCGTTCTGCACGTTGTTCGGCAGCTCATCCGCAGAGAGATTCGGCACAATGGAGACGAGATCCTTGGTGCCCGTCCCGTCGTTGTCGCCGACGATGGTGAGCGTTGTGCCGGAGGAGCCGATCAGGTTGGGCAGAGCGAGACCGACGTCCGTCTTGCCGGCGGGGATTTCGGCCGGGTCGAGGAGGCCGAGGCCGTTGACCAGATCAATCGTTGTGTCCTGATTGATGTAGACGACCGTGTAGCCCTCCGTCGAATTATAGATGAGTCTGTCTCCGTTGCCGGCCCATGCGGCATTGCCGTCGCCTTGAGCTTCCGAGGCGATGTAGACCGTGTCGGGATCACTCGGGCTGAGCTGCGTGAGCGTCAGCTTGCCGTCCTGCGTGAACTCCGCCTGCATGTTCATCAGATACAGCGATGCATCAAAGGTGACGGCACTGTTGAGATCGCTCAGATCGGCGTAGCCGTTGCCCAGAGTGAACGTGGCAGACTGATTTTCCGCACCGCGTACGATGCCCAGCACATCGTTGATGTCAACGGTCACCGTCGCATTCTCAGCTACTCCCGCCGTGCCCTGCTCGGAGAATTGCAGCAGAGCCTCGGCTTCGCTCGTCATGCCCGCAGAGATCGTGATCAGAGAGCCATCGCCGAGAGTCACGCCCGTGAGGCCTGTCAGCTGCGTGCCCTCGGCATTCTGAAGCATCAGCGTCGCTTCGTCGCTCAGCCCTCCCATTTCGAAGGTCTGCCCGATTGCATCGTTGATGATGATCAAGCCTCTGTATCGCTCGGCCCCGGCCAGAGAGCCGCCCGTCATCACGATGTCGCCGTACATCGAAATCGGCTTCGGTGCATCCGGCGTTGACGGCGGGGCAATGCCGATGTTGTTGCCGCAGAAGTCAAGGGTGCCGCCGGACATTTCAATCAGGGAGACACGTGTCGAAGACGTCGTTGCTACCGTGCCGGATTCAAGAAGCAGGTGGCCGATTTCCGTACCGCCCAGAGCCACCGTCGTGCCCGGCGTCACGGTGCCGCTTGCTTCATCGGTCACGCTGTCTTGTCCGCTCACCGTAAGGGTGCTGACCGTTGTATTGAGATCCAGACTGGCGTTGCCCATCAGAACGAGCTCGGCGGCATTCACCGTCGTTTTCTCAATCGTCGCTGATCCCGTTACCGTGATGGTGCCGTCTGCCGTGGCTGTGTTGAGCTCGTTGGCCGGATAATGCGCGAATAAGTCGCTTTCCAGGATGAGGGAGCCCACGGTTGTGTCATCGGCCAGCGTCACCGTGGCGCCGCCGTAGAAGGTGCTGATCGAGCTGATGGTTGCGTTGCCCTCCACCGTCAGCGAACTGCCGTAACCCACGCAGATGGTGGCATCCTTCGCCTGATTGATCGTCAGCGAGGCGGTATTCGAATCACTCGTCAGAGACCCCACATTCATATCGGCCCCGTCGGCCAGATTCTCCAGAGTCCACGTGCCGAAGAACGTACCGTTGTTGCTGACAGTCGTCAAGCACGCGACCGTCGTGCCTTCCGCCGCGGTCGAATACATGTAGCCGTAATTCACCGCAAGATGGGCGATATCGATGGAGGAGCTCGCGCTGGTGAGCACGCCCTCGACCTGTAGCGTGCCGTCGCCGCTGATCTTGTCGACGATCAGATCAGCGCCGACACCCAGCTTCGTCGTGCCCGAGTTGACGGTCAGAGCCGCAAAGGTGGCATCTTCCGGCGAGTCACTGAGGTTCACGCTTCCGTCCGTCGTCAGCACGCTGTCAGAGGAGATCGAGCTCAAGCCCGCATTGAGCACGGCACCGCCCTCGCCGGCGAGCGAGACGGCACCGTTGATCGCCACATTGTTCACCGTGCCGCCGGCGTTGCCCGTCGCGGCCAGACGGCTGCCGTCATTCATCGTGATGGATGAGGCATAAATCTTCGTACTTGCGTCCGTTAGATCCACCTTGAGCGTTGCGCCTCTGTTCACCGTCACCACCGAGTCCTTCAGGGCCCAGGAGTGAGCCGCGACAACGGTGCCGCTGTTGATGTCCACACCGCCGGCGATGGCTGTTTCCGTCTCCAGACGCAGCGTGCCGGTGAACGCCGAATCAGCCGAGCCGACCTCAAGCTTGCCTCCGGCCACCGTCGAGACCGTCGAACCGTTCTCCGTTGTCCAGGTGTAGCTCGTGTCGCCCTTCACAACGATGCTGCCCGCCGTCACATCCGTCGTGACGGTGACGACGGCCGGTCCGCTGATACCGTCCAGCGTGCCGAAGGTCACGGCCTCACCGTTGCTGAAGTCGGATACTGCCGTTCCGCTTGCGCTTTCATAGGTCCAAGGCTGATTGGGGTCGTAGCCGTCCGAGTAGCTCCAGTTGCCGGAGCCGTCGGCTTCGCCCTGCCAGGTCAGGCTGCGAGCTTCCCCGGACACCGTCAGGACGAGATCATACTGAGAGCCGTTCTGCTCGAGGCTCAGGTCGTGGCGCAGGCGCTTGGAACTCGAGTAATTGAGCACCAGATAGCCCAGTTCTTTTTCCTCCAGCTCACCGACGTTCTCGATCAGGGTGTAGGTGCCGTTTTGAATCGACACGCCCGTGCCCGGATTGAGGATGAGGTTGTTCGGACCGAAGATGAAAAGGTCTCCGCCGCCATTATAGGCTGCCGTTGTCGACGGAGCATAGACGGGAACGCCGTCTTCGCCGTCCGAGACCTTCGTCATGTCGAACTGAACGCTGCCCCCGAGGAACATGCCCCCGCTCAGAGACACCTGCGAATCCTCACCGGTGTTGGAGGCATGCAGCGTGATTCCCGACCAGAGTCTGAGCTCATTGATGGTGCTGCCGCCTTCGCCGATGATGTTTATCGGGCCACCCGGCTGAATGGTGACGCCTTCGAGATTCAGGGTCGCGCCGCTCGTCACCGTGAGCTGCACGCCTGCGGCGAGCTTGCCTGCAAAGGCGCTGTTTGCGCCGCTGATCTCGTAGCGGCCGGCATTCAGGGTGCTGCTGCCCTCGGCGGTGAGATTCCGGATGCTGACGACCTCATCTTCCCCCACGCTCGACGCCATGCCGAGCGAAGCACCGGTGAGCCGGATCTCGGCTTCCGCTGCCGTGTTGCTGCCGAGCTTCAGCTCGCCTCCGGTGACCTCCAGCTCCACACCGTTTGCCAGCGTGCCGCTGAACTCGCCGCCCGCGCTGACTTGGTAATTGCCGGCTTCAACCGTGCCGGCTGTGCCGTTCAGCGAGCCGATCCGGTAGACATTCGCGGCGTCAGCTCCGTTCAGGGTTGCGTTGGCGTTCGAGAGCAGGATGTCCGCCTTGGCGGCGGCATCCGCTGCACCCAGCGTCAGAGATCCGGTATCGCCCTCCATCTCCAGCGTGCCTGCGAAGTCCCCGCCGTTGAGCGTGAGATCATTCTGCACATCAACGGTGCCGGAGCCGCTGAGGCCGGTTAGCGTGGTGGCATTGCCCGTGAGGGTCGTCGTACCGCCGCTGACGGTGAGCGAGGCGAGGGTGGAGTCCACTGAGGCGTTGATCGCGGTGCCGTCAGCAGCCGTGACCGAGGCGCCGATGGATGCCGCACCCAGATCCAGCGTGCCGGCATCGAGAGCGATGTTGGCTGCGGAGCTCGTAGCAAACTTCAGGGTGCCGGAGCCCGTCTTGGAGAGCGAGCCGTCGGCCTCCTGCGTAATGGATCCCGACAGAGTCACCGTGCCGTTCTCGACCCTCATCTCCGCAGTCTTGCCGAGGGTGACGGCTCCCGAGAACTCCGAGGCTCCGCCGATCGAGGCCAGCGAGCTGCCGTCCTGCATCGTCAGAGAACCCGTGAAGTTTGCCGCCGTGTTGCCCGTGATGTCCAGAACGAGACCGGCCTGCTGCCCGGTGATCGCCCCGATCGCTTCGGACGAGGCTCCCGTCAGGTCGATGTTGAAGGTCCAATTGCCGGAGTCGGGGCAGCCGACGAGAAGCTGGCCGTCGCTCTCTACCTTAATGGTCGGAGCAGGGTCAAGCCCCATGGCGAGCTTGCCGTTGCGCTCCACGTCCAGATACAGTTGGCCGCCGGAGAGCAAATAAGTGCCGGTGAAACGACTCGGGGCACCGTTATTGGTCACATTGTCTGCATTCGGGATGGCTGCCGTGACAAAGCCGCTTGCCGTGAGACGGATGTCTTCGACGGATTTGTTACTGCCTGCGCTGTCCGTCAGGCTGAGGTCAACGCAAATCGTGCCGGAACCGCAGAGCCATCGGTTGGACTCAAAGTCTCCGTTAGTGGTGATCACCACCGTGCCGCTCGTGCCGGTGTTGATGGAGCCGAATCCCCTGTTGCCGTCGGCCAGTACCAGCGTGGAGCCCTCACCCAGCGAGACGGCTGTGTTGCCGGACGAGATGCCGCCCTGAGCCGTGACCGTCACGCCGTCGGCAATGTTCGTTGCACCGCTGTAGGTCTTGTTTGCGCCATTCCATGCAGTGTCTGCGTCGATACCGACGCTGCCGGCTCCGGCAATGGCATTGTTCGCCGCATGCTGAGCCCCTGCCAGCGTGGTGCCCGTGCCCATGTCGAGCCCGGCACTGCCGATGCTGTCATCGGCCAGCGTCACGCTACCGCTGCCCGCCACGGCGATGGTCGTCGCCTCGGTGAGCGCGCTGCCGGCGGTGTTGGTCAGACCCGCAAGACTCGTGTCATTAGAGCCGATATTCAGCGTGACGGTGCCTTCGCCGAGGGCGAGGCTGTTGCCCTCCAGCACGTCGCTGCTGCCTGCCCATACCAGCGTCGAGCCGCCATCCATCGCGATGTTGAGTTTGCCGTCGGTGGACGTCCCCTTGTCCGCCAGCGAGAGCGTCGCGCCGTTGCTTACGGTGACACCGGTCTCACTCGTGACGGCGAGGGCTCCCGCGCCGAAGGAGGCAGAGCCGCTTTCAACGGAGAGGCTGCCCAGCGAGGTGATGGCGCCGCCGGAGGCTGTGAAGCCGTAGGTGTTGCCGACTCCGGCTTGAACGATCATGTCGGCAACCTCCAGACTACCCTCAATGGAAACATCCTTGACTCCGCTCGACTCGCCGAAGACGAGGGTGGCTTGAGAGCCGCTCTCCCACGGTGTGGGGACGGTGGCCCCTTGGGCGCGGAAGCTGTCATTGTCCTGCGCCGTCCATGCGCCGGTGCCGTTCCAGTACAGAATCTGGTTCGCGTTCAGAACGAGTTGGTTGTTGCTGTTGTAGCTCAGCTCACCCGTCCAGCCCTCGCCCAGAGAGAGCCGGAACTGACTCAGGTCGAGTACCTGTTCCGCACTGAAGGCCGCCAGAACGTACTCCGTCTGCGTGGCGTCGAAAGCCAGCCCCGTCAGATCGAGATCGACGATAGCTCCGGCGTCGATGGCCAGCGAGTCCAGACTCAGAGCCGAGCTTCCCGCCGCCGTGAGTTCGAGCGTCGTGTCGGCGGCAAGGCTCAGCCCGCTCAGCTTGGTGGCGTTGCCGACGTGGAGGGTGCCGTTTTCAACGCGCAGGGTGAGGTCGGCAGCAAACGACATGTCGCCGGCGATGGCGAGGGTGCCGTCTCCGATCTTGGTGCTGATGCCGGCCGTCGCCAGCTGCGAGCCGAGGTTGAGAGTGGTGCCCGCCGCAACGTCGGCGACGGTGAAGTCCCTCAGCACGATGTTGCTGCCGCTCAAGTCAACCGTGCCCGCACCCGTGGCGGCTAGGGTGTGCGTCTCTTCGTCCGCGGTCGGGTTGTAATTGAGTCCGAGGTAGCCGCCGCTGATCGTGACGGGAGCGTTCTCACTGCCGCCGAAGGAGGCGCCGGTCGCGATGCTGACGGTCGTGCTTTCAGACCTCAGCTTAACGTCGGAGTTGTATGCGGAGGCCGCATTGTTTTCCGTGTCGTAGGCACCGCCGCCTGCGTAGATGCTGCCGTTGACGGTGGCATCGGAGTTGATGACGATGCTGATGGCGCCTTGCGTCCAAGTCGGCGGGGTTTCAAACTTGTCGGCTGCAGCCTGACTGGTGCCGCGCTGGATGGTCGAGCCGCCGAAGATGATGCCGTTGGCCGTGGCGCCGCCATTGGCTTTCTCACCGTCGCCCAGCGTGAGTTTGATGTCGCCCGTGGCAAATCGGGTGAGATTGGCACTGCCCGTACCCGTGATGTTGTGGCCGCCGACGATGGCCTGCTGATACGTACCGCCATTGAGCGCGAGTGTAATGCCGGATGAAACGATGGTGGAATTGCCGGCAGCCTCGCGGATGCCGCCGATGACGGCTTTGTTGAAGCTGCCGCTCGCCACTGTGAGAGTCGAGGTGCCGTTGTTGGTAATGCTGCCGCTTCGGGCGTTCATGTAGCCGCCGAGAACGACGAGACCGTTGTAGGTGCCGCCGTCGAGGGCGACGTTGATGGCGCCGTTATGCGTTGCGGCAGCGGTGCTGTTGGTATACGAGCCACCGATGATTCTGCCGCTGAAGACGGCGGTATCACTGCCGCCTATCTTCACCTGAGCCATGGTCTCTTCCGCAATGCTGCCGTCGGCTTCCGTGACATTGTTGTGCGTCACGGAGGCGGAACCCATGGCGTAGCTGCCGCCGACGATGTCTGCGGAGAAGGTGCCGCCCTGCGAGGCGTCAATGCTCACGGAACTGTTGCCCGTCAAGCTCAGAGAAGAGCCGTTCGTGGGGTTGAAGTGGCCGCCGATGATCGCGTCGCGGAAGCTCAGGCCGTCTTTGGATGTGACGGTGACGGAGCTGTTGCCCGTCTGAGATCCTGATCCGCCCGTCGAGGAGATGACGGAAGAGCCGACGATGTACTTTTGGAAGGTGCTGCCCTTGCTGTCCGAGAGATCGTAGCCCGACAGATCGACGATGACGTTGCTGTTGCCGGCGAGGCCGATGTTGCCCGTGCTGTTGCGAGCCGTGGCACCGCCGCCCGCGACGGCTGCGTATGCCGCCGTCAGACTGGTCGTGTTGTTGGCGGTATTCGCGTCGATCCGGAGCGAGGTGTCATCCGTGGTCAGCAGCGTGTTGACCCAGATGTTGGTGTTGCCGACGAAGGCGCTCGTGGCGTTATGCCCCGAGGTGCCCGCGCCGAGGATGAACCCCTTGACGTTGCCGCCGTCAACGGTGATGTACGAGCTGCCGACGAAGCCGGCGTTGTTGCCGTTGCCGTCGCGGAGGTTACCGCCGATGATGTTGTTGGCGGTGCCGCTCTTGAGCAGGATGTGACTCTCACCCGTGAAGGAGCCGGCAACAGACCCCGCGTTCCAGTCGTTGCAGAGGTTGCCGCCCACAATGGTGCCCACGGTGTTGACGAGGGTGGCGGCATCGTCGGGGTTGTCATCGGCAGCGGTATCAATGTAGATCCACGTGTTGAGCTGCGAGGTGGTGGACGGCGTGCCGCCGATGATATAGGTGTCGGCTTCGGCGGTGCCGGTCGTGATCTTGATGGCGGCCGTGCCGCCGCTGCTGTAGTCGCTCTTGTTGCCGATGAAGACGCAGTTGAGCTTGGCGTCGTTGCCATTGCCGATATCCTCGGTGTAGGAGCTCAGCGAGCTGTTGTTGGGCAAGTTGGCCGCGACGGGTGCTCCGGCGAGGGTGGTGGGGCCCCAATCCGCATCCCAGCCGTTGACATTCACGGTCACGGTGCTGCTCCAAGAGTTGCCGCTTTGGCTCAGCCCCCACCGGGTGAGGACTTCCGCGCTGCCGTCGGTCAGCGTGACGCCGTCGCCGACGGTCAGCAGGTCATTGAAAGAGAGCTCCCAGCCCGTCACCTGATTGTCGCTGCCCTTTATCTCGGTGATCTCATCAGCCTTGTTGGCGTCTGTGCTGATGAGGAGAATGCCGCTCAGGTCGAGCGTTCCGCTGCCCTCGACAAGCAGCTTGTTGAGAACGAGGGCGCCGTCCAGATCCAGCGTTCCGTCGAGGTCGATGTTTCCCATCAGCGAGCTGATCTGAGAGACATTCACGTTGGCCCCTTCGGCAACGGAGAGCGTGCTGCCGGATCCGACGAGCAGTTGCTGAGTGCCGTAGCTGCCCTTCAGGTTGGCGGAGGCATTGTCTGCAAGCATCGTGAGGGTGGCCGTGGTGCCGGCGTTGCCCGTGAGGCTTGAGCCCTCCGCCAAGGTGACGGTGCCGAGCGCGGCAGAGGCGCCGCTGAAGGATGCCTGCGCGTTCTGCGCGAGGTCGAGGCTGCCGGCGGTGACGGTGCCGGAGAAGCTGTTGGCCGCCGTGCCGTTGACGTTGAGGGTGTCAGCGGTGACGGAGCCGGAGAAGCTGTTGGCCGTGGTGCCGGTGACGTTGAGGGTGCCGGCGGTGACGGTGCCGGTGACGGTAGTGGTATACACCTGCCCATTCTCGTCGGCACGGCCGGTGGTGTTGCCGATAGTCAGGGTATCGGCAACATTGATGGAGGTCGCGGCGACGGTGCCGCCGCCGGAGAATTTCAGCTCTTCGAGGTAGCCTCCGTTGCCGCTGATGTTGACGGTTCCGGTGAAGCCGGAGACGTCACCCTGAAAATCCCATGCCTGACCTCCGTTGGTGGACGCTTTGCTGAAGGAGAACTCGCCGCTGCCGCTCACGGTGTTGGTGAACGTGTAGGTCCTGTCCTTGTTGACGTCGGTGAGCTTGAAGTTGTCGATGATGACGTGAGCCGCGATGGTGCCGTCTGAATTGGGCAGGTAGCCGCCGGTGATGTTGAGCTTGATGTAGTCCTGAGCCGTGTAGGTGGTCAGGTTAACCTCGCCCGAGGCGGAGGTGATGACGTAGGGGTCATCTGCCGTGCCCGTGCCGGTGACTTCTGCCGCCTGCGCCGTTGCGGAGGCGGTCAGGGTTGCGACAAAGGCTCCGCCGGCGATGGTGCCTGTGCCGATGGTGCTGCCGATGAGAGTGGCGGTGGCTGTCAGGCAGGAGAGCAGCGCCGCGCGAAGTTTGGCGGGAAGGTGGAGTTTCATGTGGTGAGTGAGTTGTTCGGTTGAGGTGAAAGGTTCGGAACTGGGCGGTGCGAGATGAAGATAGGTATTAGCTATACCCTATAGCAGGAGAGCTCTCGCGATGTCAAGTTTTTTTTGCAGAATCTGATGAGATTGGGTGTTCATCTGATGAGATTGGGTGTTCAGCGCAGCGGGCGGGAGCTCCTTCGGCTGCAAGTTGTAGGGCGGACGCTTCGAACGAGCATGCCTTGCGGGATGTCCGCCGGGTAAGATGTCAATCAAAAGCGCGCGAGCGTTGAAGGAAGCGAGCGCCTGATGCTTGACAGGGGACGCTGCGCTGTGATAGGATGGCAGCGTCTGCTTCGCCGTTTGCTCAAACGGAGGGTCGGATGCAAAATTTATCTGTTTTATATTATGATTCGCTATTTCTTTTTTGCTGCCCTCGCCGCTGTGACGGTTGCGACGGCCAAGCCGCAGAAGGCTCCGCAAACCCTGCCCGGCGGCTGGGTTTACGCTTGGGGGGATGAGTTTAACGGGAGGAAGCTCGACGAGAGCAAGTGGAAGCACGAGCTGGGCGTCGTGCGCAATCAGGGCAGCAAGCAGGCCTACACCAAAGATTGCGTCAAGCTGCGCCGCGGTATGCTCGTGCTGGAGTCTCGCAGCAAGGAGACGCCCAACGCCACTTACAAAGAGGGCGGCAAGCAGTGGTTTCAGAAGATCAAGACGCAGCCCTTCGCCAGCGGTTCGGTGACCTCGCTGGGCAAGCAGAGCTTCACGCCGCCCTGCCGCTTGGAGTTCCGCGCCAAGATTCCGAAGGCCAAAGGCGTTTGGCCGGCGATCTGGACGCTGCATCAGAACAAGTACGGCTGGCCCGCCAACGGCGAGATTGACATCTTGGAGCACGTCTCGCAGGAGTCGAGCCGCGTGTATTCGATTTTCCGCTGGGGCAAAAACGGCACCAATGAAGAGTACAAGGTGATCAAAACAACGGATATCCCCGACCTGAGCAAGGACTTCCACACCTATGCCCTCGAATGGACGGAGGAGTACATGCTCATCGAGATCGACGGCCAAGAGGTCGGTCGCGTCGCCATCAGCGATGCGGAGTACCCCAACGGCGACAACCCGCTGCTGACGCCCTGCTACCTCATCCTCAATACCGCTCTCGGCGGTTGGGCGGTGGAGCCGGATGCGAAGGATTATCCCGTGGAGTTCCTCATCGACTACGTGCGCTGCTACACCAAACCCGAGCATCTCGATTACTACAAGGAGAAGAAGACTCAAAAGGCCGATGAGGACGCGGAAGACGAGCCCGCCTCCAAGCCTGCCAAGCGCCGCCGCAAGTCGCGCAGCTGAGAATGATTCAGCCGCCTTCGACGCGGGAAGTTTGCATACCCGGCCCTGTGCCGGGTATTTTTTTTGTCAACGCGCGCAAAAATCGCCTTCTCCGCCTCACATTGGACTTGAACAGCCGCGAAGAGATGATTATAATGCCCGACCGCGTTCCGCCCGGTGGCATACAGGCGCCCTCTCAAACCATCGGCGTAAGGGCCTTGAGGAGTGCGGCAACATTAACGAACACAACAACAATGAGTAATTCCGAACTGGAAGCTTTGATCGATTCCAAGCTTCCGACTTTCCGCAAGGGTGACATCGTCAACGGTACCATCCTTGAAATTCGCCCGCAGGTCGTCCTCGTCGACATCGGCTACAAGTCCGAGGGTGTGATTCCGATTTCCGAGTTTGAGGATGAGGAGATTGAAGTGGGCCAGGTCATTGAGGTTCTCCTCGAGAGCCTCGAAAACGACGAGGGTCTCGTCGTCCTTTCCAAAGAGAAGGCTGCCCACAAGCAGAATTGGGACAAGATCGTGGCTGTCTACAAGGAAGGCGGCCTCGTCAAGGGCAAGGTCAAGAGCGTCGTCAAGGGCGGTCTTATGGTCAACGTGGGTGTTGAGGCCTTCCTGCCCGGTTCGCAGGTGGACATCATCCCGCCGAAGGATCTCAACGAGTTCGTCGGCAACGTCTACGAGTTCAAGATCGTCAAGGTCAACGACGACCGCAAGAACATCGTGCTGTCGCGCCGCGAGGTCATCGAGGCCGAGCGCAGCGAGCAGCGCCAGCGCTTCCTAGAGACCGTCAAGGTCGGCGACCGCGTCAAGGGCACGGTCAAGAACATCACTGATTTCGGCGCTTTCGTCGATCTCTCCGGCATGGACGGCCTGCTGCACATCACCGATATGAGCTGGGGCCGCGTCAACCACCCCTCCGAGCTGCTGCACCTGCATCAGGAGATCGAGGTGCTCATCCTCGAGGTGGATCGCGAGAAGGAGCGCGTCTCTCTGGGCCTCAAGCAGCTCACCGAGAATCCCTGGGCCGACATCGAGAAGAAGTACCCGATCGGTTCGCGCGTCAAGGGTCGCGTCACGAAGCTTCTCGCCTACGGCGCCTTCGTGGAGCTCGAGAAGGGTGTCGAGGGTCTCGTGCACGTCTCCGAGCTTTCTTGGACGAAGCGCATCACCCGCCCGAGCGACGTGCTCTCTCTCGAGCAGGAGATCGAGGCCGTCGTGCTCAATATCTCGGTGGAGGAGCAGAAGATTTCCCTCGGCGTGCGCCAGCTCGACGAGAATCCCTGGGACGCTATCGAGGCTCGCTTCCCCGTCGGTACGGTCATCTCCGGCGCTGTGCGTAACCTCACGCCCTACGGTGCCTTCGTGGCTCTCGAAGAGGGTATTGACGGCATGATCCACGTGTCCGACATGAGCTGGACGCGCAAGATCAACCACCCCTCCGAGGTGCTCAAGAAGGGCGACGTCGTGCAGGCTCGCGTGCTCAACATCGACAAGGAGAACCAGCGCGTTTCGCTCGGCATCAAGCAGCTTGAGGCCGATCCCTGGGAGTCCATCGACAGCCGCTTCAAGGTCGGTGACCTCGTCGCCGGTCAGGTCGCCAAGATCGCTTCCTTCGGTGCCTTCGTCAACCTCGACGGTGATATCGACGGCCTCATCCACATCTCCCAGCTCTCCGAAGAGCACGTGGAGCGCGTCAAGGACGTCATCAAGGTGGGCGAGGAGATCAAGGCTCGCGTCATCAAGGTGGACAAGGTCGAGCGCCGCATCGGTCTCTCCATCAAGGCGGTCAACTACGATCCCGAGCAGCTTCGCCGCGAGACGGCTGCCTTCGAGACCGTTCGCGCCGGTGACATGGTGGGTCTGGAGCAGGCCTTCAACCTCGCTGCCCTGCAGGCTGAGGAGTGGAGCCCCTCTGAGGAGCAGAAGTAAAGCTTCGCTTCCCTCCGTTTTATTCGCCCGCTGCGGTTGCGACCGCAGCGGGCTTTTTCGGCTGAAGGCGGGCCGCGCTTGACTTTCGCGGGGGTATCAGTACAATGAGCGCCATGAAATCGCTTTGCACTTGCCTGTTGCTGGCGGCTCCGGCCTTGGTCTCTGCGCTGCAGGCCGAGGAGCAGCAGCCGGCCCTGAGCCTTTTGCCGCCGGGCGCATGCTGGCCCGATGATCGCGGCGTGCACATCAATGCTCACGGCGGCGGCCTCCTCGTCGACGAGGGGGTATACTACAGGTACGGCGAGCACAAGGTCGGCGGCAGCGCGGGCAACTACGCGCGCGTGGGGGTGCACTGCTATTCGTCGCGCGACCTCGTCAACTGGAAGGATGAGGGTATCGTCCTGCCCGTTCACGCGGCTCCCGCATCGCCCCTTGCCGAAGGCTGCATCCTCGAGCGCCCGAAGGTCGTCAAATGCGCTGCGACGGGGCAATACGTCATGTGGTTTCACCTCGAACTGCGGGGGCACGGCTACTCCAGTGCTCTTTCGGGCGTTGCCGTGGCCGACAGCCCGACCGGCCCCTTCACCTTCCTGCGCTCCGGGCGAATCAATCCCGGCAAGTGGCCGCTCAACCTGCCGGAGGCGCAGCGCGACGTCGGCCTCTCATCGCAGGTGCCCGTGCTCCTCTCGAGCAGCTATCGGGAAGGCGACGATCGCCTCGCCTTTCTGCGGCGCGATTTCGCCGGCGGGCAGATGGCCCGCGATATGACCCTGTTTGTCGATGACGACGGAACAGCCTACCACATCTACGCCTCCGAAGAGAATTCAACGCTGCACATTGCCGAGCTGACCCCCGACTACACGGCGCACACCGGGCGTTACGTCCGCCTCTTTGAAGGGCGCTTTCACGAAGCCCCGACCATCTGTAAGCGCGGCGGCAAATATTACATGATCACCAGCGGCTGCACGGGCCGGGCGCCGAATGCCGCCCGCTCGATGGTGGCCGACAGCATCATGGGCGAGTGGAAGGAGCTCGGCAACCCCTGCGTCGGCCAAGGAGCCGACAAGACCTTCGGCGCTCAGGGAACCTACATCCTCCGGCTGCCCGACCGCCCCGACACCTACATCTTCATGGCGGACCAGTGGCGACCGCAGAACGCCATCGACGGCCGCTACCTTTGGCTGCCCCTCGAGTTCACCGCCGACGGGAAGCCGCGCCTGCGCATGCCCGACGCCGCGCCGCAGCAGCATCCCGAACCCGAACAACCCGAACAACCCGAACGGCAGCCGTGAAAACAGAGGAGCTCTCAGCATCCGAAACAACAGCCTTGCGCGGAGCCGAGGGACTCGCACGCCGCTCCGTCTTCGGCATCCCCTACGTCGTCAGCGACCTGCCGACGGCGGCTGCGGCCTTCGCGGCGCAGGCGCGGCAGATGAGCCGGCCCTACCTCATTGCGCATTCGGACGTCCACCTGCTCACCCGCATGCTGCACGAGCGCGACTACGGCGAGGGGATGAAACTCTTTGATGCCGTTTGCCCCGACGGCATGCCCATCGTCTGGCTGCTGCGGCGCAAGAAGGCGGCGGCGCAGCGCCTCTACGGCCCCGACATGATGGAGCAGATGTGGGGCGACGGCCGCGCTGCCGGACTGCGCCACTTCCTGCTTGGCGGCAGCGAAGAAGCCGTAGCCCGCCTCTGCGAACGGCTCTCGGCGCGCTTCCCCGGCGTGCAGATCGCCGGACACTACTGCCCGCCCATGCCGCCTTGGCCCGAGGGGGAGGACGAGCGCATGCTGGCGGCGCTCCGCGAGAGCGGCGCCGACTGCGTCTGGGTCGGCCTCGGCTGCCCGCGCCAAGAGCGCTGGCTCTACGAACACAAAGAGCAGCTGCCGCCCGCACTCTACTTCGGCGTCGGTGCCGCCTTCAACTTTCACGCCGGGCTGGTCAGGCAGGCGCCGCGCTGGCTGCGCCGCTGCGGCCTCGAATGGCTCTTCCGCCTCTGCTGCGAGCCGAGGCGCTTGCTGCGGCGCTACCTCGTGCACAACAGCCGCTTTATCTGGTATCTGCTGACGCGGCGCGTCTGAGCATGCCCCGCGAACATCGGGTGCGCGGCAAAAAGCGGCGCCGCCGCGAGCGCGGAACAGAGCACGCTTTTTTCTTGAAAGCCGGATAGCGATGTGGTAGCATGACGAAAGCCATGAGACCCGTCATCTATCAGCTTTTCGTCCGCCACTTCTCGAACTTCACGACGGGCGGCGTGCCGTGGGGCACGCGCGAACAGAACGGCTGCGGCAGCTTTGAAGCCATCAACGATGCGGCGCTCGAGGCCATTGCCCGCATGGGCGTGACGCACCTCTGGCTCACCGGGGTTCTGCGCCATGCGACGCAGACCGAATATCCCGGGCTGCCCGCGTCGCCGGCCTGCGTTGTCAAAGGGCTGGCGGGCAGTCCCTATGCCGTCACGGATTATTTTGACGTCGACCCCGATTTGGCGGTCGACGTCGAGCATCGTCTGGCTGAGTTCCGTGCGCTGCTCGTGCGCTGCCGCCGATGGGGCATGGTGCCGATGATGGACTTCATCCCGAATCACGTCTCGCGCTGCTACCACTCCGTGGTGCGCCCCGAGCTCGACTTCGGCGTCTGCGACGACTGCTCGCGCTTCTTTAATTTTGATAACATCTTTTATTATCTCGAGCCCTGCAACTCCGACAAGCCGATGCTCCTGCCCGGCGGGGAGTTTGAACCCGAGCGCGGACACGGCCGCGTCACCGGCAACAACGCCGCAACTTGGGCGCCGGGCGCCTGCGACTGGTATGAGACCGTCAAACTCAACTACGGTGCGGACTACCGACACGGCGCCCCCTTTGCCAACGCGCTGCCGGGAATCATGGCGACGGGCACGGCCGTGCCGCACACCTGGCGCCTGATGGACGCCGTGCTGCGCTACTGGCAGGGCATGGGCGTGGGCGGCTTCCGCTGCGACATGGCGCACATGGTGCCGATGCCCTTCTGGAGCTGGGCCATTGCCAAGGCACGCCTGCGCGATGAAGACGTGCTCTTCCTGGCCGAAGGCTACAATGACCACATGAAGCTCACGGAGGGGGATGTGCACGCGGCCCTGATGCAGGCGGGCTTCGACGGCGTCTACGACGGCGCCGCCTACGAGGGCCTTCGCAAACTCTACGAGGGCGGCGCGTGGGCCAATGATCTGGAGAAGTTCAACCGCCCCGAGTCTCCGCTCTTCGTCGGCGGCGTGCGCTACATCGAAAACCACGACGAGCCCCGCGTAGCCTCCCCCGGGTACTGGGGCGGCGTGGGGCTCAAGGTGGTGCGCGCCCTCATGGCGGCGCAGTACGGCTCGACCTCATCGCCCGTGCTGGTCTACAACGGGCAAGAGGTAGCCGAGCGCGCCGAAGGCCCCGGCGGCTTCGGCGGCGACAACGGCCGCACGAGCATCTTCGACTACACCAACCTGCCGCGCCTTCAGCACTGGACGAACGGCGGCCTCTACGACGGCGGTGAAATGACAGTGAGCGAGGCGGCCCTGCGCGACGACACCGTGCGCCTCCTGCCGCTTCTCCAGCATCCCGCCCTCGCGCACGGCAGCTTCTACGGGCTCAACTGGGCCAACCAGCAGACGCCCGGCTACGGCCGCGACGACGGCGAGACGATTTCCGGCCACCGCTTCTACGCCTTCCTGCGCCACTTCCGCAAGGCGAAGGCCACCGTGCTGGTCGTCTGCAACTTCTCGCCCGACCACGAGGCGGTGACGCATGTCCACATCCCGCGCAACGCTCAGGAGTGGGCGGCCAAGAAGCCCGGCTCATACCGCTTCTGCAACCTCCTGCATCCCGAGGAAGAGCCCATCATCTGCGACGCCACGCAGCTCGACGCCTCGGGGCTTCCCGTAACGGTTCCGGCCGGCGGGGCTCTCCTGCTGGAGTGGAATTGAACCCGGCCGCGGCGGCCGCGAGGCCGGGTATCCCTCGGGCGCCGCACCGCATCTCAGCGATTCCGTGTAACAGTTTATATGAAATTCAGACACATCACTCAGGCTCTGGCGGGCTGCGCGGCTGCCCTGCTTCTCCTGCAGGCGCCGCTGTCCGCGGCGGAAGAAATCGACGGCTACCCCGGCAAGCTTGTCTTGCACACTCAGGGGCCGGGCCCGAAGGAGGAGCGCCTGCGCGTTCCCATCGCCGTCTATCAGGACGCGCAAGGGCGCCGCGTCGACCTCATCGGTGCGATTCATCTGGCCGACGGCGCCTATTACCGCCGCCTCAACCGCCGCTTCAAGAGCTACGACAAACTGCTCTATGAGATGGTCAACGGCGAGCACCTTTCCGAGATGCTCTGGCTTCGCAAAAAAGCGTCGAAGGGCGAGCTCACGCCGGACGAACGCGAGCGCCTCAGCACCCTCGAGGCCGAATGCGACGAGGCGGCGGACAGCTCCGTGGTCATGGGGCTGCTGCACTACTACTACGACTTCATGTCGGCCAAAATGGGCTTCACCATGCAGGCGGACGGCATTGACTACGGACAGCCGAACTTCGTCTACGCCGACATGAGCCAAGAGGAATTTGAGGCGGCTATGGCCGAGGGCGGCGAGAGCTGGATGGGTTACTTCATCGACGCGCTCGCCGAGAGCTTCAAGAACGGAGAGATCCTCGCCGGATCGGCACTCGACGCATCATCGCCCGTGGCCATGCGCCGCTACCTCATGAAAATCATGGCGAAGAGCATGGAGTCGCAGCCGATGGACGACAAGGCCATTGTCGTTGCGCGCAACATCCGCTGCATGGAAGTGCTCGATCGCGAGCTCGCTGATCCCGCCGTCCGAAAGGTGGGCATCTTCTACGGCGCCGCGCACCTGCGCGACATGGACGCCCGTCTGCGCGAACGCGGCTTTGAATTGCAGAGCGTCGAATGGATGACGGCCTGGAAGGTCGGCAGCAAACTGAAATGAGGCGATGAGAGCTCTACTGCCATTCCTGTTCGGCGCGGCAGCCGCCCTCTCGGCTGCGGGGCAGGGCAGCGACAGCCTGCCGAACCTGCACGGCTACCCCGAGACGTCGACGCGAATCGTGCATCTGCCGGCGGAGCAGCGCTTGGTGCTGCTGGTGCCGATGGCCTGCTACGAGAACGCCGCCACGGGGCGCCAGGTCGACCTGATCGGCGCCATCCACATCGGCGAGGAGGACTATTACCGCCGCCTCAATCGCCTGATGGGCCAGTACGACAAACTCCTCTTCGAGATGGTCGGCGGCGATGACGTGCAGGAACTGCTGCGCCTTCTCAAGCGCGGCGACGCCCTGAGCAGCGACGAACTGAAGCGTGCCGACGAACTCACCGCCAAGATCATCGCCGATCAGAACGCCAACCCCTTGGGCTCGCTCATCTCGTGGGTTCAAACGCACACCGCCGAGCAGACCCGCCTGGCCAACCAGTCCGAGCTCATCGACTACACGCGCGATCATTTCGTTTTTGCCGACATGAGCATGGCCCAATACAGAGAAGCATCGCGCGATTTGCTCAAAGGCTCCTTTTCGGATCTCGCTCTGCTTTTCGTGGTGCCGGGCATGCCCGTCGCGGACCAGCTGCTCGCCCAGTATCACCTCTTGGTCGGCTCGCCGGAAAGCGCCCGGCGGGCGCTGCTGGCCTGTTGCTCCTACCCCACCCCTCCCGATGCGGATGACGGCCTGATCATCGGTGCCCGCAACGCCGTTTGCATGCAGGTTCTCGACCGCGTCATGCAGGATGAGCAAGCGAAGCGCATCGGCATCTTTTACGGCTCGGCGCACCTCCGCGACCTAGACCTTCGCCTGCGCGAACGCGGCTTCACCCTCACCGCCGTGCGGTGGTTGCGCGCCTTCTCCGTCCCCGCCGACCGCGCTCCCCGCACGCTCCATCCGGCGGCGGCACCCGCAACTCCCCAACCCGAGAACGCATGAAGCCTCTGCTCGGCCAAAGCCTTTGGGCCTGCTGCCTCGCGGCGCTGGCGGCGGCACCCCTGTCGCCCGCGAGGGCGGATGAGGCGGGAGACGCATCCCGCCCTCGCCCGCCCGAATCGATCACCATGCCGGAAATCCCCGTGCGCCTCGCGCAACGGGGCGATGAGCTGCAGCTGGAAACACTCTGCGTAGACTTGGCTGACGCGAGCGGACGCAGCGTGATCCTCGTCGGCACCACACACCTCGGCGAAGAAGGCTACTACAGGCAGCTGCAGCAGATTCTCGACGCCTGCGACCTCGTCCTCTACGAAGACATGGCCGGCGGCACGCTGGGACTGGCCTGGCAGCTGCGGCACAAAGCCGCCGACGGCAGCCTGACGCCGCATGAGCGCGACCTGCTCGACCAAATCAACCTCATCGACACCGACCCCGCCTCCGCCGAAAACCGCAAAGCCGCCGCCCATCGCCTGCACCGCCAGACACGCGTCATCGACTACGGCGGCCCGCAGTTCGTCTGGGCCGACCTCAGCTACCGCGAACTGGCCGAGCGACTCAGAACCTGCCCTCCGCCCCCGGCCTACACCCCCGTCCCGCCCGTCCTGCCGCCGCTCAACGGCCCCCTCACCCCCGATCGGCAGGCCCGCCGTGCCCTCGCCGCGCAGCTCTGCGAACCCAACGGCGCCCGCTACGTCATGAAGACCCCCTTCATGCGCGAACGCGATCGGCACTGCCTCTCCGTCTTTGACGCGCAGAGCCGCGACCGGCGGCGGACGGCCATCCTCTACGGCGCCATGCACCTGCCGCACATCGTCGAGCTCCTGCAGCAGCGCGGCTTCCGCCTGCGCGGGCTCCGTTGGTACAAAGCCTTCACCCTCTGAGAACTTGCCGCCGACTTCAAGATGCGACGCCTCACTTTTTTCTTGTCAGACCCCGCCGACGCAGGTATCCTACCAACGGAATCGGAAGAACGCTGCGGCCGCCAGTCGGAACTTTCCCGGCTCCGCCGTGTAGATTGACGGCCGCCTTATCGTTCTTACACACAACAAAATGCAAAAAACTTCACCCATGGCTTGGCTGCGCCGCCTGTTCGCCGCCCTCGTCCTGCTCGCCTTCACCGCCTGTTTCATCCGTGCGGTGCTGAGCGACTCGGCGCTCTACCTCGTCGAACGCCTGCAATTCGTTCCCGCCCTCACCGGCGTGATCAGCGGCCGCGCCTGGGCATGGGCGGCACTGGCGCTGCTGGTGTTGCTCACGCTGCTCTTCGGGCGCGTCTACTGCTCGTGGATCTGCCCGCTGGGCATGATGCAAGACCTCGCCAACCGCCTCGTCCGCCCGCGGCCGCAGAAACTCAAGGGCGCTGCGGCCCGCCACACCCCGAACCACGGGCGCATCCGCCTCATCTTCGGCCTGCTGGGCTTCGGCTCGCTGCTTTTCTGCGGGACGCTGCTGCTGACTTGGCTGGATCCCTACTCCATCGCCGCACGCTTCATGACCGCCGTCGTCAATCCCGCCGCCGCGTCAATCGGACTGTCGGACGGCTCGGCAGACCGGCTGCGCTACGGCCCTTGGCTGCTCGTCATCGTCCTCATCAGCATAGGCATCCCCCTCCTCATGGCCCTGCTCCGAGGGCGCCTCTACTGCAACAGCATCTGCCCCGTCGGTGCCTTGCTCGGCCTGATCTCCCGCATTGCCCCCTTCACCCCGCAGATCGACGAAAAAAACTGCCGCCTCTGCGGGCACTGCCTGCGCGCCTGCAAAGCCCACGCCATCGACCTCAAAACCCTGCGCATCGACGCCACGCGCTGCATCGCCTGCTACAACTGCCTGGAGAGCTGCGACTCCTTCGCCCTCAGCCTGCACTCCCACAACCCCTTTGACACCGCACCCCGCAAG
Organism: Candidatus Parakkermansia intestinigallinarum; assembly: GCA_019114365.1. Lineage (GTDB taxonomy): Bacteria > Verrucomicrobiota > Verrucomicrobiia > Verrucomicrobiales > Akkermansiaceae > Akkermansia > Akkermansia intestinigallinarum. The sequence continues at coordinate 31,860 of DXFQ01000038.1, forward strand.
GCTCAGGGAATGCGGCGCAGCAAAACCGAGTCCCGCCCGCGCCCGAACGCGGCGCCCCCCGCTTCAGAAGCTCCCGCCGCCTCTGCCGCCTCTGCCGCCCCTGCTGCCCCTGCCGCA